>JAFYOF010000081.1 GCA_017560305.1 Alistipes sp. | reverse complement strand
GCTCCGCTTCAAGCAGAACTACCCATTGGCAATGACTCCAGCCGAGATTCAGGCCGACATCGTCACAACCGAGGGCGCACAGAAGTGGCTCGAGGGCAAGGCACCAAAGAAGATTATCGTTGTGCCAGGCAAGATTATCAATATCGTGATGTAATAACTCACCAAACCTGAAACCCAGAAGGGGGTGTCGCAACTCGCTTGTTGGACACTCCCTTTTTTCTACCCTAAATACCTAAAACTATGAAACTGAAAACCTATCTTTTGTTATTTGCTCTGCTCTGCTCGGTGAGCCTCTACGGCTTTGAGCGAGTACCAGTATGGCCAAAGGGCAAGATGCCTTCGGCGCAGAGTCACCAGATTGCGGCAATGACCGACGAAGCAGGCAAGCCCGAGTTCAACGCCGACAAGCACCGCACAGCCTACCTTGAGTGGGGCGAGAAACCCGCCAAGGAGGTCGACAACGATGGCTGTATGATTCTCATCTCGGGCGGCGGATATGACTCCTGCTGCGATGTGGGTCTGATTAAGATGTGGCGCGAGCGACTCACCGCGCTGGGATTCCAGACCGTGAACTTCGTATATCGCACACCTCGCCCCGTGGGAATACCAATCTACCAGACTGCGTGGGAGGATGGTCAGCGCGCCGTGCGCATCGTCCGTAAGGAGGCCGAGAAGCGAGGCTACGACCCCGAGAAGATAGGTGTAATCTCTATGTCGGCGGGCTCTCATCTGGCGCTGTTGCTTGCGACAAGTTCGCAGACACCAGCCTATGAGGCTATCGACAAGCTGGACCAGACACCTTGCCACATCAACTGGGCTGTGGTGAATGCGCCAGCCTATGTCACCACCGATGGCGAGACTGGAACTCCCGCAATGCGAGAGGGTTACGGCGCTGATGTAAAACTGTCGGAGGTGTTCAAGTTTGACGAGAAGACCTGCCCGATGACACTCCAGCACGGCGGTCTTGACCCCTACACCCCTAACGGCTCGACACTCATCTACCGCCGTCTGCGTGAGATGAAGATTCCTGCCGAGTTGCACCTCTACCCAAACCGTGGCCACGGCGCATTCGGCTTCGAGCGCACGGTGGAGTTTATGCGACAGATGGGCTATATGGGCGAGTTGGAGCCAGAGGTTGAGTTGATGGCTCGCTACTCAAGCGACGACGCCCGCGCCGAGAAGATTGTGCAGGATGTGTGGCCTGAGGGCAAGATGCCTTCGGCTCAGGAGCACCAGTGCAAGCCTTACATCGAGTGGCACATCCCAAAGAACAAGAAGACCGACGCCATCCAGATTATCTACTCGGGTGGCAGTTATATGGGCAACGACCCCGATGGATTTGAGGTTGCGCCAGCACGCCGCTACCTCAACGAGATGGGTATCACGGTGGTTACTATGAAGTACCGCACACCACGCCCATCAAAGGAGAGCGGCCTGGCGAAGCACACCACCGCTTGGCAGGACCTCCAGCGAGCAATCCGCCTCGTGCGTTCACAGGCAAAGGAGCGAGGTCTTGACCCTAACAAGATTGGTATTATGGGCTCGTCGGCGGGCGGTCACCTCACGCTGATGGGTGTGACAAGTTCTCGCCAGAGAGCATATCTCGCAATAGACGAGGTGGACAAGCAGCCTTGCAATGTTCAGTGGGGTATCGGCATCTATCCAGCCTACGCCCTCACCGATGGCTCTGACGCACATAACACCACGGGCGGCAATGCCGACAGCGCGGTGCTCGTGCCAGAGTTCAACTTCGACCTCTCGACAGCGCCAATGCTCTTCATCCACGGCGACGCAGATGGCTGGGCGGCGATGAACTCGGTGAAGACCTGGGAGAAGATGCGCGCGATGGGTATCCAGAGCGAGTTGCACACACTCGCCCTGCGTGACCACTGCTACCAGTATAAGGCAGCGCCAGGCACGGGAAGTTACGGCTTCCTCGACCGCATCGGCGACTACCTCAAGCAGCAACTTGGACTGAAGTAAAGAGGCTTTATGCGCAGATTATTTTTCACTCTTTCGCTCACCCTAATCGCAACCGCTATGCAGGCACAGAATATGACCATCAAGTTGTGGGACAACGCCACCGCACCACACTCCAACTACCTCACGGGTGAGAAGAAGGATGAGGGCGGGGTGCGCTACTCCAATACCACGGAGGCGGTGCTCTACATCTATGAGGCTCAGCCAGAGAGGGCTACGGGTCAAAGCATTGTCATCTGCCCGGGCGGCGGCTATCGTCTGGTGGCGATGGGTCACGAGGGTCACGACTTTGGCAAGTGGCTGGCGGAGAACGGAGTTACGGCAGCGGTGCTGATGTACAGAATGCCCAACCACCGCCCCGAAGTGCCGTTTGAGGATGCAGCCGAGGCGGTGAGATATATGAAGGAGGAGTATGCCCCCACGCACGGCATCACAAGCGTAGGCATAATGGGTTTCTCGGCGGGAGGACATCTGGCGGCATCGACGGCTGTGGGTGCGCTGGAGCACAATGGCGACACAAGCCACCGCGCCACCCTGCGACCCGACTTTGCGGTGTTGTTCTACCCCGTAATCACGGGCGAGGCGCTGCACGCTCACAAGGGCTCGTTTGACTACCTCTTGGGTGCTGACCGCACGGCGGAACTCACGGCGAAATACTCTGCAGAGAAGTTGGTCTCGGCGTCAACACCGCCCACATTCCTTGTCTGCTCTGACGATGATGGAGGCGTGCCACCAGCCAACAGCACGATGTTCTACAATGCGCTGAAGGCTCACGGAGTGCCCGCTTCGCTCCACATCCTCCCCTCGGGAGGTCACGGCTGGGGCTTCCGCGACTCATTCCGCTACAAACCGCAATGGCAATCCGCCCTGCTCGACTGGCTCGGCGCAGAGAAGTAGATATAATAAAGGTGCAGATTTCGGTCTGCGCCTTTTTTGTTTGGGTAAATTTCGTTATCTTTGAGGGTGAATGAACTAAACCTTAAAACTATGAAGAAGATTGCTTCGCTGATGTTGGCACTGATGCTCGCGGTGGGCGTGATGGCGCAGAGCAAGAAACCTCACATCTACAAGAATCCTACCCCTGGCGAGATGCCTATTCTGGGTTGGTTTTCGCTTACCGGGCAACAGGTGACACACGAGAGATACCTCGAAATGGCGGAGGCGGGATTTAATATCTCGTTCTCGCACATCTACTCCATTGAGGAGACGCAAAAAGCCCTCGACGCCGCAAAGGATTCGGGCGTAAAGGTGCTTGTTCTGGCGGGCGCAATGGGCGACCAGATAGAGGATATGGTGAAGATGGCAAAGGAGCATCCATCTACGGCGGGTTACTTCCTGCGTGACGAGCCTACCGCCGAGGGATTCCCCGAGTTAAGCGACATAGCGAAGAGAATCAGAGCCGTTGATGATGAAAAGTTACTCTACCTCAACCTTTTACCAAACTATGTTTCGCCACGCGACCTCCACACCAAGAGTTACGCCGACTATGTGCGTCGCTTTATCAAGGAGGTGGGGCTTGGTCTGGTGTCGTTTGACCACTACCCCGTGACATTCGATGGTCTGCGCAAGAATTTCTATGCCAACCTTGAGGATGTTGCCGATGAGTCGAAGCGCGCGGGCGTCCCCTTCTGGGCGTTTGCTCTCTCCACGGCACACGACCCCTACCCCGTACCGACACGCGAGGCTCTGCGTCTGCAAATCTTCTCAAACCTCGCCTACGGAGCGCAGGGAATTCAATATTTCACCTACACAACACCCCTCGGCACGCAGTGGAATTTCCATAACGCCCCCATTGATGAGAATGACCAGCGCACCGATGTCTACTATCTTGTGAAGGAGCTCAACGAGCGTGTGCAGGGTCTGAGCCACATCTGGTTGGGCGCGAAGGTGCTTGAGGTGGGTCACACGGGCAAGAAAATACCTCAAGGCACAAAACTCCTCAAGAGCCTGCCAAAGGGCATCACAAACATCGACTCCAACGGCAGCGGACTGGTAGTGTCGCACCTGCGCAACGGTCGCAAGGAGTATATGATGGTGGTGAACCGCGACCTTGAAAAGACGCAGAAGGTGACACTTGAGTGCGAGAAGAAGATCAAGCAGATAGTGGATGGCGGCAAGAAGAAGGGCGTGTCGAGCAAAGGCGAGAAGTACAAGCTCGGCGCGGGAGATATGTTGTTGTTTGAGTTATAAAAAACCCAAGAAATATGAAAAAGATAGTTTGCATAGTGGCAATTGTGGCGGCGGCGATGTGTGTGGGCTGCGGCAAGCGAGGCATCACACCCGTGTCGTTTACCAATGTGAGCGTGGAGGATAGTTTCTGGCGTCAGCGCCTCGACACCCTGCGCAACAAGACCATCCGCTACGCCTTCAAGCGCAGCGACGAGTCGGGATACATACGCAACTTCGCCATCGCGGCGGGTATGATGGAGGGTCGTTTCCAGTCGGGTCAGCCCTTCGACGATGCCGAGGTGTTCAAGATTATCGAGGGCGCATCCTACCTGCTGAAGGTGGAGAAGGATGAGCAGCTGGAGCATTATCTGGACAGCATCATAGACATCGTGGTGGCGGCGCAAGAGCCTGATGGCTACCTGTTTACCAACCGAACAATCAACAACCCTCTCCATCCGTGGTGCGGCAAGGAGCGCTGGGAGATGGACTGGAAGGACAGCCACGAGACATTCAACGCGGGCGAGTTGTATGAGGCGGCGATTGCCTACTACGACGCTACGGGCAAGACCAAGATGCTGGAGGCGGCGATAAAGAATGCCGAGCTGGTGTGCAGCGTCTTTAATGACGAGGGCATCGTGATGGCGCCCAGCCACGCCGTGATTGAGATGGCGCTGGTGCGTCTGTATGAGACCACGGGCGACAAGCGCTACCTCGAGGAGGCGAAGTTCTTTATGGATTGCCGCGGTCATCGTGAGTTCGACAAGTCATCGCAAAACCCACGCGAGAATGGCGAATACTGGCAGGACCATATGCCCGCCATCGAGCAGCGTGAGGCGGTGGGTCACGCCGTCAGGGCGATGTATTTCTACTCTGGTATGGCGGATGTGGCGCTACACCTTGGCGACAAGGAGTACCTCGCATCGGCTGATGCCATCTGGGAGAATATCGTGGGCAAAAAGTTCTACATCACGGGCGGACTTGGCGCGAAGCCCGCGTGGGAGGCATTCGGCAAGGATTATGAGTTGCCAAACGGCTCGTCATACTGCGAGACCTGCGCCTCGATTGCAAACTGTATGTTCAACCTGCGTATGTTCCGCCTGCACGGCGACGCGAAGTATATTGATGTGCTGGAGCGCTCGCTCTACAATACGGTGTTGAGCGGAATCTCTATCACGGGCGACTCTTATTTCTACCCCAACCGACTGGAGACTGGCAAGGAGGGTCAGTTGCGCAGCGAGTGGTTTGGCGTAAGTTGTTGTCCGACAAACCTTTGCCGTATCATTCCTGCGATGCCAGGTTATGTCTATGCAACCGAGGGCAAGCGCATCTACGCCAACCTTTATGTGGGCAGCCGCAGCGAGATTGACCTCGGCGGCGGCAAGGTGGTGTTGCGCCAGAGAACAGAGTACCCTTGGGAGGGCAACATTGAGATTGAGGTGGAGTCGGCGGAGCGAGGTTTCGAGCTGGCACTCCGCATCCCTGGCTGGGCGAGGGGCGAGGTGATGGCGTCGGACCTCTACACCTTCACCGACCCTACGGCTGAGCCATTCCGCGTGAGCATCAACGGCGAGCCTTGCGACTACCGCTTCGAGAAGGGTTATGCCCTCATCAACCGCAGGTGGAAGAAGGGCGACAAGGTGCGTCTGGAGCTGCCGATGGAGGTGAAGCAGGTGCGCACACACGAGGCTGTGGAGGGCAACCGCGGACTGCTCTCGGTGGAGCGTGGACCTATCGTCTACTGTGCCGAGGCGGTCGATAATGGCGGCAGGCTGGATGACATCTCGCTTGAAGAAAATGCGGCATTTGAGTTGGCAAGCGACTCGCGCTCGGTGGGTGGCTCATACATCCTGCGAGGCGAGGGCGTGCGTTACGGCATCTCGGCAGATGCAACGCAGGTGGTTGAGAATAAGGATATTGTGACATTCATACCATACTACGCCCGTGCATATCGTGGTGCGAGCGAGATGAAGGTGTTCATCCCCGAGAGTGGCGAGAAGATACGCGAGAAACTGGAGGCGGAGAGGCTCACCATAGACAAGGTGATTATCGGCAACCGCTCATCGGAGCAGGCGCACAACCTCAAGGGCGAGCATTCGCGATGCGACAGCGGAATGGGTTGGCGTGATGCGGTGGATGGAGGCTGGTTCTCCTACGACCTCAAGTGCGAGCGCATGGGGGAGCAGGAGCTGGTCTTGACCTACCACTCGACCGATGGCGGCAACCGCACATTCGACATCATCATCAACGGCGAGAAGATTGCGACGCAGACCCTCACCGAGGCTTCATACGACATACTCTTCGACAAGGGATATGCAATACCTGCCCATCTGCTCAAGGGCGGCAAGGTGTGCGTCAAGTTTGATGCCCACGATGGTAACCTCGCCGGCGGAATCTTCGGCTGCAAGGTGAGAAGGGTTGAGAAATAAGGGTGCTGTTGGCGTTTTGATTTTGGCGCTTTAGGTTTCAAGCGGGAGGGTCGGGAGGCTCTTCCGCTTTTGGTTTTGTGGGAGAATAAAATCGGGCGTTAAGCCCGTATCTTCGGGGGTATAGCGAGTTTCACTCGCTCCCGCCCCTACCCCCGAAGATAAATCTCACGCCAATGTTCGCCTCGGCACGAGGCGTATCTAAAGTGGGTATGGCGCAAAGCGCCACCCCCGCTACCCACTTTAGATAAATTCTTTAGTAGCAAGGGAAATGCAAAACGGGCGTTACGGCTGAAAATTTCGCAACATTCTAATAATAAAACAGGTGGGGTATTCGATTTTATTTCCCAAATTTTGAATATGAATTTACAAATTGTATCTTTGCAGATATAATAAATTGGGGCAATGGTGCGTTATCCCAATAGAAGATGTATCATAATAATATATGTGCGTATGAAAGATTTAAGAATTTTGTTGGTTGTGTTGCTCGCAAGCGTTGGTCTGGTGGGTTGCACCTCTGCTTACTTCTCGGCAGCATCGGGCAGTGCCTTTGATGACTTATATGTTTCGCACGACAGAACTATAATCGCTGAAAAGCAGAAGGCTGAAGCGGAGGCACGCCGTGCCGAGGCTGAGGCTCGCAGAGCTGAGGCTCTCGCACTTCAAGCAGAATATGAGGCGCAGATTGCGCAGTTGAACGCCGCAGCGGTCAAGTCGGGTGGCGCAACAAAGGTTGCGACTGCACTCGCACCTAAGCAGCAGGTCGCAAGCGATGGTCTTATCATCATCGAAGATGACGCTGTGATGGTGAGCGACAACTCATTCAACGGCTTCGTGGCAAACAGCTACGAGAGCGCCTATGCGCGTAGATTGCAGGGCTTCAAGTCGGCAACCTATCGTATGCCTTCGTCGTACTTCAACTTGCGATACGGCGGCACTTACACCTACGCAACAGCCTATGACCCAGCATTCTACAACATTATGGTGTCGGGTGACCAGGTATGGGTTGAGCCACGCTACATCACTTCGATGTTCGGCACCTGGGGCGCAACAAACGCCACAGCGCTCATCTACTCGCCCTGGTACTACGGCTGGAACAGCTGGCACCGCTACGACCCTTGGTACTACTCGTGGTATGGCTACCCACGCTACTCGTGGTACGACTGGAACTGGAACATCTGCTACGGCGGCGGCTGGAGCGTCAACCTCTGGTGGGGTTGGGGCGGTCACTACCACCCTTGGCGTCCAAGCCACATCCACCACAATCACCACATCGGTCACGGACCACACCACGGTCTGGGCGCTGGCTACGGCGGCTCACCTGTGAACGGCTGGTGGGGCGGCGGCAACAAGTACGGCACTCGCCACAACGCACCTCGCGTAGTGGGTAATGGTGCAAACAACAAGCCTCCACAGAACAATCCATCACGCGGCGGCGCAGTGGTGAACAGAGGCTCTTCGACATCGACTCCTTACCGCTCACCAAGCACCGGCATCAGCTATGGTCAGCCTTCACGCGGCAACGCAGGCTCGGTGGTGAACAACTCTGCGGGCAGAGGCAATGCAACATCAGGTAGAGGCGGCGTAAGCAGCAACAGTGTAGATAACAGCAATGTTGGCGTACTCGGTGGTGCGGCTACTCGTCCAGGTTCAGGCCCATCACGCAACACAACGGTGACAGGCGCTCCTTCGCGCTCGACATCTGGCGACAAGGGCACAACAAACTCTGTTGGCAGCGGCACAACCCGACGAGGCAGCTCGGTGAGCCAGTCAAGCGGTCGCTCGGGCGCAACTTCGAGAAGCACCTCATCGTCGGCAACACGCTCGAACACAACCTCTTCATCGAAGAGCAGCTCGTCAAGTTCAAGCTCTTCGTCAAAGAGCAGCTCATACTCATCGGGCTCGTCTTACTCGTCATCATCATCGCGTGGCGGTGGTTACTCTGGCGGTTCAGGCTACTCGGGCTCATCGATGGGCGGCTCACGAGGTGGCGGTGGCAGCACAGGCGGCGGCAACACAGGCGGCGGCTCACGAGGCGGACGCTAAAGGAAAGAAACTAAAAGTGGTATGGTGGCGGCACGAGGTTTGCCGCCATACTCCGTAAATAATGTGTGCAACGAAATAAAGTCTGCAACAATGAAGAACTATTTGAGAATTACACTTCTGGCGCTGACAACAGCCCTCACACTCTCGGCTGGGGCGCAATACCGATATGGCGGTCTGCTGATGGACCACGACGGAATGATGGGTAGCGATATGTTCACCCTCTCGCAGGTAAACTTCGGCTTCGGCACGGCGCGCTCGATGGCTATGGCGGGTGCTTTCACCTCGCTCGGCGGCGACCTCGCCTCGATGGGTATCAACCCTGCGGGCTTGGGTATGTATCGCTCAAACGACATCTCATTCTCGCCTATGATGGGCTTCCAGAGCGCCGAGAACAGCGCTACGAGCTGGGGTGACAACAACTATAACCGATTTGCGATGAGCAGCCTCGGCGTGGCGCTCAACCTCTATGAGGACAGCAACACACGCCTCACGAGCGTGACCCTCGGACTGGGTTACAACCGCGTTGCCGACTTCAACTACCGCTACGGATTCACCTCGCAGAGCGGCGCTTCATCGGCACCCTACCGCTCGATTGCAGACGCCTTCTCGCTGATGATGGGCGAGAGCGGTCTCTTCCCCGACCAGAACGGAAACCTCGGCTACGACTGGCGTGACGCATATTACTGGGGCGGCATACTGGCCTACAACGGCTACCTGCTGGATGTGGGTGAGGATGAGTTGGGCTCATTCTGGACATCGGCCGACCGCCTCGGCGTAAATGCGGGCGTGGGTCACACGATGAATATGGAGAGCAAGGGCGGTATCGGCGAGTACGATATCTCGTTTGGTATGAACTTCGGCAGCAAGCTCTACCTCGGCTTCACCTGGGGCATCCAGTCGGTGAAGTGGACCCGCCAGATGTACTACGGCGAGGACTACATCTATAGTTCGACACCTGTCTACTCTGATGGCGTGCCATTGGAGAGCCCAGCGCAGTGGATGGACTACAATCAGGCCGTGGTGGTGCGTGGCGTGGGTATGAACGCAAAGATCGGTGCTATCTATCGTCCGTTTGAGTCGTTGCGACTCGGCGTGGCGCTGCACACACCAACCCACTACTCTTTGGAGCGCAGTTATCAGGCATATATGGCGACCAACTTCAACCCTTTGGGCGACACAACGCCTTCGCTGGATGATGTGGGTATGAACACCTGGAATTTCTTCTCGCCTACACGACTGATGTTCGGTGCATCGTATGCCTTCGGTCGCTTTGCGGTAATCTCGGCAGACTACGAGCGCGACTGGTATAACGGAATGAGAGTGAGCAACATACCTGCGGGATTTGACCTTACGAAGAGCGACTACCGCTACGAGTTCAGAAACAACTACAAGGGCTCAAACACGCTGCGTTTTGGTGCTGAGCTGAAGCCTCTGCGTACGCTTGCACTGCGTGCGGGTTATGGCATCGCTGATGGCGCTCTGCGCGAGGATTACGGCTACTATTACAACACGCCTGTGACCTATCGAACAACCTGTGTTTCGGCGGGTGCAGGCTTCGCAATCGGCGCTGTGACGCTCGACCTTGCCTACCAGAACATCAAGAACTTGCAGACCGCATATATGCTCTACTACGCGGTGGATGATTTGGGCACATTCGACACAGCAAGCCCACACTACCGCACCGACCTGAAGCGCAACTACTTCACTCTGTCGGTGGGATATAAGTTCTAGAACATAGCACTATGAAACGAATTCTGTTGCTTGCATTGCTCTCGTTGGGAGCATTGGTGGGATGTCAGGAGACACGCCTTACGGTGGGTTCATACAATGTGCGCTATGATGCGGCGGCGGATGCCACAAATGGCGATTCGTGGGCGGAGCGCAAGGAGGCTGTGGCGGAGATCATACTCCAGCACGACTTCGACATCGTCGGCACACAGGAGGCTAATGCTCGCCAGTTGCCCGAACTTGAGTCTCTGCTGGGGGGATATGGTTGCATCTACCACCCCTATGGCGGCAACAACGGCACGGGACACAACTGCGCTACATTCTACAAACTCGAGAAGTTTGACCTGCTCGACCAGGGTACATTCTGGTACAGCCCCACACCCGAAGTAAAGAGCATCGGATGGGATGCTACCGACTACCGCTTGTGCCATTGGGGTAAGTTCCGCGAGAAGCAGTCGGGCAAGGAGTTCTACTTCTTCAACTCGCACCTCTACTGGCGACTGCACGAGGCACGCGAAAAGTCGGGAGGTGTACACATCTCAATGGTGAAAAAGATAGCGGGCGACAGCCCCGTGATATCAGTGGGCGACTTCAACTCCACAGAGGGCACGCCACAGGTGCAGGAGATTCTTTCGTTGCTGAAGGACGCTCACCGCGAGAGTCCAGTGGTGGAGGGTTGCGATGTGACCGACCTTGGTGGCGGCAACTTTCAGGGCGAGGCGAAGGCGAGGATTGACTTTATCTTCTTGAGCAAGGATATCGAGGTGGAGTCGTTCCGCACAATTGAGGATAAACGAGAGAACGGACACTACCCATCCGACCACCTGCCAATCGCGGGCAAGATTCGACTGAAATAGGAGAGCCGTGGAGGCTCATAAGATTAAACGGCTGCCGAGAGGTGGTCGTTTTTTTGTAAACAGGATAATCGTCCAAGGGAATGCGCATCGTTTCGATGCGTATCTTCGGGGCGTAACGCGCTTTGCGCGTCACCCGCCACCGTCCCGAAGATAAACTCCTTGGTAGCAAGGTAATTGCAAAACACCCGTTACGGGTGCGTTACGGGTGCCGAAGATAAATTATCTCACGATAACGACACAAAAAAAGGTTGCCCGAGAGCAACCTTTTCTGTCAATAATATGTTACCCAAGAAATTGTATGGGAAGAGGGATTTCAAGGCGAGCGAAACACCGAAATCACCCTCTTTGACAATTTCCTTACTGGCGGCAGATCTCCTCAAAGATAGCCTTCACCTTGTTCATTCGCTCGCACCAAGGCTGCCAAGGGTCGTTGATGTTGTTGGCGAGGAACTCGCTCTGCAAAGCATCGTACAAAGGCTTGAGGTCAACGCCCTCCTTCTTGAGGATGCGCACCTTCTCCGAGTTCTCGATGCCATCAATCAGACGCTCGAAGCGGATAGATGAGCGCGCGCCCGGGTAGACAAAGAATGTGTCGCCCGCTGGCCAGTTGCCGTAGCGTGAGTCCTGAACAGGATTCTCGCACCAAGAGTTATACGCCCAGCGCAACATACCGTCGAAGTCCATCGCCACGCCGTGCCAGCCCAGAAGCTCCGCCTCGTAAGGCTGTGATGAGGTGAAGGTGTTAGGGTATGCAGGACCGCAGCAGACATAGAATGTGGTTGAGTAGCCCTTCGCGCGGCGAGCCTCAAGGTCGGCAGGGTCAACCTTCTGACACATAAAGACGCATACATCGCGCATCATAGAGAACTTCTTGTAACTGTGGTGGTTATCCGCCAGCGCAAAGCCCATCTCGGGGGCATACTGCTCAAGCACCTTCACCGCCGCAGCCATCGACTCGGGGTCGCGCTCGTCCATTGCGATGTTGGTGAACTCCAGCCAGCCCTTCTCCTTGAGGTGAGCCTTGAAGTCCAAAAGGAATGGCACCCAAATCTCCTCGAAGATAGGCTTCTGTGGGTCGGCAACAACGGTCACCATCTTACCCTGCGCCTCATCGAAATACTCCAGCTCGCAGTTCCAGGGGAGCATTGAGTAGCAGTTAATCATCTTGTCGATACCGAGGCCGAGCATCATCTCAACCCAGCGGTCGAAGACCTTATAGTCGAATACCCACTTGCCCTCCTTCGTAAGGGTCCAGTTAATCATATTGGCGTAGCCATCGTAGCACTGGTGGTTCCAAGGGTCTTTGTTGAGTGTTGCGGTAATGACCTTCTGACCAGCATCGGCCACCAGCTTCATCGTGCGCTCCAGAGCCGCAAAGTGCTCGTCGCTCCACAACTCGCAGCCCTCAAGGCGAGCCAGCGCCGTAGGGTGCTGCCACAGGTCGAGGTGGAAATCCCACTCGCTCGCTGCTGGGAGGGTGTGGTTTACAATCTCCAGCTCGATAGGGAGAGTGCTCTTGCCGCAGCCCTTGTGGCTCACGACAATCTCCGACTTATAAACGCCCGCCTCAACATCCTCGGGAATCTCGAAAGTGACCCACACAGGGCGCACACTCTTCTCCGCCATATCGAAGCGAGAGAGGTCATCCAACATATCGGGCGCAAGGATTGCAGGGCGACCATCCTTCAGCACATCGTCACTGAGGGTGTAACGCACAAAGCGCGCCTGCGCAATATCGGCTGCCATCGTGCCCTTGTCCGAGCGGAAAGGCTTGAACTTGCACTCGATGCCGTTTACCGCCTCGGCGCTCCACAAAAGCAACTGCGCAGAGCCCTTCTCGCCCTTCCAGAGGGTGAGGTGGAGATTCTGGTCGGCGGCTGGCTGTGGCACTACGGAACGGGAGTAGTGGTAGTCGGCATAGCCCCAAGCGGCATTCAGACCAGCCTCAACGCTGCCCCACTCGGCAGCCTGCTCCTCGGTAAGAGCCACTGGGTCGTCGGGCTCAACAAAAGTCTCAACGGGCTGATACTCGGCGCAAGCGGTCATCGCCGCCACCATCACCAAAGTCAAAAATCTTGAAAGTTTCATAGTAGTTTAGGTTTATTTGTTTGTTGCATTTCTTCTCGTGCTCACTCTACAAATATACAAATTCTTGAGCAATAGTGTCGCAAAAAGGCGAATTTTTGTCGCAGAATGTGTATCTTTGGCGGCGGAAAATGCAGTGACTGAAAATTTTAGGTTATGAAGAAACTATACAACACTTTTGCGCTGGCGGTGATGTCGGGTATTATGATCGGCTTCGGCGGCGTGGTATTTTTGATGTGCGAGAATCGTGTGATTGGTTCTGTACTCTTCTCATTCGGACTCTTAACCATTGTGTGTCAGGGCTTTGCGCTCTACACTGGCCGTGTGGGCTACTTCCGCCAATATGGCTGGGCGCAGATGGCGGCAACGCTAGCGGGTAATGCTGTGGGTACATTCCTGATGGGTAAGCTCTTCACCCTCACACGCCTCCCGGTGGTGGATGCTGTGCAGGGCATCGTGGAGACCAAGCTGGCGGATTCATCGCTAAGCCTCTTTGTGCTGGCGGTGGGTTGCGGTGCGATGATGTACCTGGCGGTGGATAACTATCGCAAGTCAAAGTCGTGGTTGTTCATCATCTTCCCTATCGTGATTTTCATCCTGAGCGGCTTCGAGCACTCAATCGCAAATATGTTCTACCTCTCGCTTGCGGGCGCGTGGGGATGGGAGGCTGTGCGTCTCACCATCATCGGCATCATCGGTAATGCGGTGGGCAGCTGGATGGTCAATGCGGGCAACTTCCTGTTCAAGGAGAAGGAGGAGTAAAGAGATTTGCTCTTTTGAATAAAGATTTAGGTCGTCGGTTGGCGACCTTTTTTGTTGCACTATCCTTTCGCGAGACTATTATCTTCGGTGGCGGGGGGGGGTGACGCGCATCCGCGCGTTACGCCACCGAAGATACGCATCTGAAGATGCGTGATACATCAATGAAAAAAGGTTGCCCGAAAGCAACCTTTTCTACTACTATTCTGTAAACAACATCGGCACAAGTTCCGAGAGGTAGATGCGCCAGTTACGCCAAGTGTGACCGCCGTCGCTCTCGCGCCAGGTGTATGGGAAGTCGATTGAGTCGAGGTACTTCATATAGTCGCAGTTGAGTTTATAGAGGAAGTCATCCGTTCCGCAGGCAATCCAATAGAGTTTGAAGCCGTTGTCACGCTGCACCTTCAGACCCTCCTGCACATTGTCATCGTTGAAGCCACGCACCGCCGCCGAGAAGAGCGCCACATAGTCGAAGGTCTTGGGGTAGAGGCGTGAGATGTTGAACGAGTGACCGCCACCCATTGATAGACCCGCAATGGCGCGTGCCTGACGCTTCTTGATTACGCGGTAGTTTGTCTCAACATACGCAATCACATCTCCAAACGAATCCTCAAAGGATGCCTCGCCCTGCTGACGATTGCGGTAGTGCTGCATCGCCCTGCCGCCGCTATGGGTTGGGGCACTCTGCTGCCAGGCGTTGCCGTTGGTCATCACCACAATCATCTCCTTGCACTTGCCCTGCGCGATGAGGTTATCCATAATCTGCGCTGTGCGACCCAGTTCAGCCCACGCAGTCTCGTCGCCACTCATTCCGTGAAGCAGATAGAGTACGGGGTACTTACCCTTACCCGAGGCGTAACTTGCTGGGGTATAAATTACTGCACGACGATCCTTTTTGAGCGTAGGCGATGGATACCATACGGTATGGAGCGCGCCGTGGGGCACATCCTGCACCTCGTAGAGGTCGCCTCTGTCGCCACCGACAATCACGCTGCTGAAGTGGTTTTCGCCATCACGCAGGCGCATCATATTGCCCGTATCGCACACACGCACGCCATCCACGACGAAGTTATAGGAGTAAATCTCCGAGCGCAGAGGAGGCGTTGTCACACTCCACACGCCGTGCTCGTTGCGCTGCATCTCAAAGTGACGCTGATCCTTGCCATCTTGCAGTGTAAAGTCACCAATAAGGGTCACCCTCTTGGCATCCTTTGCATTCATAACGAAGGTCACGCTGTGGTCATCATTCACCTTGGGGAACTCTGTCCTCGCAAAATTTCTTCCACCTTGCGCCGAAGTTGTCAGCGCCATACTCGCCAGCACGAGAATTAAAAAGAGTCGTTTCATAGTATAAAGTTTTTAAGGTTACTTTCGTGTGCGGTTGCGCTACTTGCCGAAGAAGTGGCGGTTGGCGAAGCGGATGTACTGCGCCCAGTCGTAGGCGTTGATGTCGTGCTTGCCCTCGCGCAGGTGGTAGCCGATGTGACCCTCACCCACGGGGGTGTTGATGGCGGGCATAGCGGGCGAAGTGAGACCCTTTTTGCCGTACAACTCGTAGATTGGCGAGGCGTGGAGTGCCGAGAGATACTCGCCCTCGGGGTCTGCCCAGTCGTCAAGCGAGGCGCTCGCCACATATACGGGGCGAGGTGCTATGAGGGCGATAAGTCCCTGCTGGTCAATCCATAGCGACTCCTCGTTGTTGCTATACTTATTGTAGTTATCGCAGAACCAATGTGGAAAATTCTTATTGATCACAGCCACCGTTTCGCCGTGCTTGCGCATTGAGAGTGCCGCGCCGCCGCAGCCCGAATCGTTGGAGATGACAATCGCAAAACGCTCATCCTGCGCACCCGCCCAAAGCGAGGTCTTGCCCAGACGCGAGTGGCCGATGACCGCCACGCGCTTGTGGTCGATATCCTTGTCGCGCTCCAGATAGTCCATCACGCGGCTTAGGCTCCACGCCCACGCACCGATTGTGCCCCACTCGTCAGCGTAGGGGCGTGTCTGACCCTCAGCGTAGAAGTGAGGGTGGATGCCGTTCTGGAAACCATCGTCAAAATCGGGGTCAATGTCGCCACGATAGAGGGTCACAACGCCATAGCCCGCCTCGGTAATCATCTCCACCGGCCAGCGCGATTCTGCCGCACCACGCTCGGGGTCAGCGCCAAGCTCCTTGCCACGGGGCGCATTCGCCGAGATGGTGATTTCGGGGTCGGGGGAGGTCTGGTGGTTACCCTTGAAATTCATTCCCACAAAGGCGGGCACCTTGCCCTTGTGACCAGAGGGTAAGTATATCAATATCAACGCCTTTGTTGTGCCGACACTCATCTCGACCTCACGGCGCAGCACCTTGCCCTCGTACGCCTTGCCCTCGCCGAGGATGCGGAACGACACCTCGGGCTGGGTGGGAGGTACTTTGCCATAGACCTCGCTCTGGAAGAACTCCATAACGGCGGGTCGCACACGCTTCTGCCACTCGCGTCTGGTGGGGATGTTGAGCGGGTCAGCGCCAAATTTTCGCTCCAGCGGCTGTGCCGACAATGAGAGTGCGCTCACGGCGAAAAGTAGTGTAAAAAGGTTTTTCATATCTAAAGAAATTTTGTTGTCAATTTTATTTTAGGGGGCGAATTTGGAGGCGAAATTTTTCACATTCTTGACAAGAGAGAGGAGTTAAAAAATCAACATACGCCGCCTCATAATTCAAATCACTCTCGAACTCTTTTCCTCCCCAAAAAGCACTCCACCAAGAGTCACAAGACTTGATTTGATGCGGCGTGATTAACACTCTCTCGCCATCATAAGCCACAAGGGTTACACTATCGGCATATTTTTCCCCTACACTATCGGCATACAACTCGCCGCTGACCCTATTGCCGTGATAGAGTGTTATCTCGGGTCGGTCGGGATGAAACTGCAAAAGAGTAAATGAATCATCTCCGCCCATCATCATTGAGGGTCTAAAACAAAGTTTTCCTCCCTTCACATAGACTCCCGCGCAAGATGTCGCATACCAAAACTCCTGCTGGGTCAGGATATCCTCGATGTTATCGGGGAGTGGAACAAATGAGTGAAACCTATAATACCACAACTCATCATCCATCGACTTTTCACACTTGGGAACGATGAGTTGCGAAAGATTCAACACCCGCGTAGGGAGAGGCTTGGTAAAAGATTTCGACTCCGCCACCCACAACAAAAAAGCACACGCCACCACCGTGCCGAAAATCAAAAAGAGTATGGAATGTGTCTTTTTCATCGGTTCTCAATATTAGTATTTTCGGCGGCAGGCGTGACGCCTGTTTTCCGTTACTTTTCTTCCATAAAACGAAAAGCGCTACGCCACCGAAGATACGGGCTTAAAGCCCGCCCTACATTTGCTTTTCTGGGTTGGTTGCGGGGAAATGGGCGGTGGGGAGAGCACATTTCCTTAACAAAGTTAAGAAAAATATGCAAATAGTGCTACTTTTATCAAAAAATTGCTACATTTGTGAACGGCTAAATTTTTAACGGCCGACAACCGAAACAGAAACTAACTAAAAGCAATAGAAACAATGAAAAAATTGATGTTGATTGCACTTGCAATCTTCTTTGCTCAGGGCTTGGCTGCGCAGACAATCAGCCCAGAGACTCTGGCAAAGCGTGCGAAGCGTAAGAACCTCACCGTGAAGGAGTGGAACACCGACGCAAGCAAGAAGAGCCGCTGGCTCGACCACCTCACAGTCTACGACCAGGAGGGCCGCAAGATTGAGGAGATTGAGTACAACCAGTTTGGTCAGATTCGCCGCGAGGTGTGTGAGTATGACCCTGTGACCGAGAAGGTTATCAAGGAGGTCATCTATGACGACCGCAACAAGGTGGAGCGCATTCGCAAGTATGAGTACAACTCAGACGGCACAAAGCACAAGCAATACAACTACCTGCCTAACGGCAAGCTCTACTCAATCAAGGTGTTTGAGTATATCTTCGAAGATTAGTCCAGCAAAACCCCGCAACAATGACCTACGAGCAGCTGAACTCACTTGAGGTGTGGCAACAGATGCCAACCATCACGCTCGACGAGATGTCATCAATCAAGTTGATGAATCGCGTCGACACCAAGTATGTCATCAGCGAGGAGTATTGTATGGAGTTGCTGCGCAGAGCCGCGGACAAATACTCGGTGCAGATTATCGATGGTGTGCGTGCGTGCCGTTACTCGACACTCTACTACGACACTCACGATCTGGAGATGTTCACCGTACACCAGAACCGCAAGCTCACGCGTCAGAAGATTCGTGCCCGCACCTATGTCGAGTCTGGCATCTCGTTCATCGAAATCAAGAACAAGACCAACAAGGGCAGAACAAAGAAGAAGCGCATAAGAATCGACGAGCGCTACTTCGACTGCGTCTCAACAAGTCCCGAGGCGGCAGAGTTCCTGCGCGAGAGAGCTAACTACGCCCCCGAGGCGATTGAGCCTGCTCTGATTACGCAGTTTGACCGCATCACGCTGGTAAACCACGCCCACACCGAGCGCCTCACGATTGATATGAACCTCAAGTTCGTGAATATGCGCAGCAATCCGCACAACGAGGCGAGCGTCGACCGTATGGTGATCGTGGAGCTCAAGCAGGATGGTCTGTGCTACTCGCCGATGAAGGAGATTTTGCAGGAGATGAGAGTCAAGACACTGAAGGTGAGCAAGTACTGTGTCGGCACGGTGCTGTCGAACCCAACGGTGAAGTACAACCGCTTCAAGCGCAAGGTGCGTGCAATACACAAAACCCTCGAACAACAAAAGACAATTTAAAACTTAACCCAATATGTTTCAGAACGACCAATTTTTAGATTTCGACCCTTCGATTGCCGAAGAGTTTGGTTACGAAATCACAAATCAGATTAGTTTCCTGGGCGTGCCCTTGTGCGACACCCAGAGCCTCTTGCATCTGTTGATGCGCTTTGCATTTAACCTGCTGGTGACTTGGGTCATCGCTCGTTATTTCTACTATGTGAAGAGCCAGCGTAAGGACTATGTGCTTACATTTATGCTCTTTGGTGCGGCTATGTTCCTGCTGATTTTCCTGATGGAGAGCGTGAGCATCCAGATAGGTATGACGCTGGGTCTGTTCGCTATCTTTGGCGTTATCCGCTACCGAACCGAAACGGTGCCCATCCGCGAGATGACCTATTTGTTCATCTTCATCTGCGTGGCGGTAATCAATGGTTTGGCGCTGAATATCAGCTATGTAGAGTTAATCGTAGCAAATCTCCTGCTGATGCTTTTGATTTGGGCAGTCGAGAATACCCGCCTGTTGCGCCACACATCGGCTAAGCTCGTCATCTACGAGAAGATTAACCTCATCGCGCCTGAGAAGCGTGCTGAGATGATTGCCGACCTGGAGGAGCGCCTCGGTCACAAGGTAGAGAAGGTGGAGGTAGGTCATGTGGACTTCCTGCGTGATGTTGCCTTCCTGAAGGTATATTACGAGTTGCCAGAGGGCGAGACAAACTCGGTGGATACCGTTACCAAGCCTAACCAGTTTGTATAAGAGAAGAAGCCTCTACGGAGTTTTAGCAATCCTTTAACCCCCAAGAATTATGAGACTATCACGACGCCTTTTGACGCTTGCCGTGGCATTGCTGGGCTGCACAACCCTCTTTGCACAGCAGAACACATTGCCCGTTGCGTTGCAGGAGCAGCAGCTCGACGATGACATTCAGGTGCGAGCGCGTGCCATACTGGAGATTCCGCTGGCGAAGTCACTCTCGCTGGAGTGGAGCGAGCAGGTGCGTATGCACAACAATGTGAGCGATGTGGACAAGATTCTCTCAACCGTGGGCGTGGGCTACAAGGCGTTGCCCTGGCTCAAGCTGGGCGCAAGTTACAGCTTTGTGAATGTGCGTGACGCCGAGATGAACGCCGTGACAAAGGTCGAGGAGGTGGAGTGGAAGATGCGCCACCTGGTGAATGTGGATGTGACCGGCTCATATAAGGTGGGTCGTGTGAAACTCTCGCTGCGCGAGCGTCTGCGAGTGGCATTCCGCGCCGACTCAGTGAACAAATATGAGCACGCCGACCCATTCCTCTCGTTGCGTTCCCGCCTCAAGGTGGCATACGACATCCGCCAGTGCCGCTGGGAGCCTTATGCCTATGCCGAGGTCTACACGACAATCAACGCATTGGGCGCAGTGCCTAACTACAAGCAGTATGCACAGGCCTACAAGCAGTATATGAGCCGCCTGCGTTTTGCGGTGGGTACAGAGTGCAAGCTCAACAACCACAACCGATTGGACATCTACTACCAGTATCAGATGAACCAGTCGTACGACGCCCGCTACAAGACCAAGAGCGGTGACCTGAAGTCGTGGACCCACGAGAAGCAGAACTGCCATGTCATAGGCGTGGATTATAAGTTCAAACTGTAAAAAAGAACTACACTTGAAACAAAAGCAAAGTCGTCTGGCACCAAGTCAGGCGGCTTGCTTTTTCGGGATATACTAAAATTGCGGCAGGGGCGTTAGGTAAAAAAAGTGAAAGCTCGGCCGTTAATGCTGCCGTTAAATAAAAACAGTGAAATGAAAACTCTTCGCTACATAATCCTACTCTTTCTCATTGCCATAGGCTCGGCAGATGCCGTGGCGCAGGTCTTTGTGCATCGTCCGCCCATATACATCGTAAATGGCGTGAGGATGAGCGAGGATGAGGTCAAGCGCATCGACCCCGACGACATAGCCACCAACACGCTGCTGCCCGCCGACGAGGAGAGCGTGGCGAAGTATGGTCAGGATGCATCGAACGGCGTCATCCTCATCTCGCTGCGCTACGACACACCCGCGCGATTTGAGATTGATGGCCGCAGCGCCCTGCTGGCTGACTATGTGAACCGCAATGTGAAGTGGGAGTACCCCGCCAACCCCGTTGCGAGGGTGGTCATCCGCCTCAACATACAGCCCGATGGTCAGGCTGTCGTAGACGAGGTGCTGGAGGCGACCGACAAGCGACTGCTGAAGCGTGTGCAGAAGGCTCTCGCCACCGCCCCACGATGGGTGCCCGCAATGAAGGATGGCAAGGGCGTGGAGAGCACCTACACCCTGAGAATGACCCTGCCGCTGGGTATGAAGATGCCGCGCGAGAGGAGCATTCCGATTATCATCGGCGGCTCGTGACAAGGCGCAAAGCGGAACAATCGAGGGGCGAAATTGACGCAAAAAGCCTGCCAGAGCAGAGCGCAGAGAGGGTGTAAAGATGTAATTCATAATTTCTTAACACTCTATTTTTGCACATCTTACGGCGATGACCTATCTTTGCAAACTGATATAAATGTTTGAATCACTAATATTTAGCAATGAGAAAAATTATTCTTTTTTCCCTATTCCTGATTCTTGGTCTGATTGCCTCACAGGCACTGCCCATTATGTTGGGCGTTGAGAAGTTTGCAACTGCAAAACCCACACTCGATGTGATGCTCTACACCTGCTTGGCATTCATTATGATTAATGTTGGTCGCGAGTTCGACCTGGACAAGAGCCGTTGGCGCAGCTACACCGCCGACTACTTTATCGCTATGGCAACAGCAGCAGCCCCCTGGTTGCTCATCTGCGTTTACTATATGTCACTGCTGCCAGGCGACCTCTTCACAAGCTGGGATGCGTGGAAGGAGAATCTTCTCTTGAGCCGTTTTGCCGCTCCTACATCGGCGGGTATCCTCTTCACGATGTTGGCAAACGCAGGCTTGAAGAAGTCGTGGATATATCAGAAAACCAGAGTGTTGGCAATCTTCGACGACCTCGACACCATCCTTCTGATGATTCCTTTGCAGATCTTTATGATTGGCTGGAAGTGGCAGTTGGGCGTGGTTGCCATCGTGGTATTCTTCTGCCTCTATCTGGGCTGGACAAAGCTCGACAAGTTCAAGATGCAGCAGGACTGGTCATCGGTGCTGGGCTATGCTACAATCCTTGTATTCCTCTGTCAGGGTCTCTACCTCTTCTCAAAGCACCTGTTCGGCACTGACGCCGCAATCCATATCGAGGTGTTGCTGCCAGCGTTCGTACTGGGTATGGTGATGAAGACCTCACACAACACATCGAAGGCTGACGAGAAGGCATCGACATTTATCTCTTACCTCTTTATGTTCCTCGTGGGCTTGAGCGCACCACTCTTCGTGGGCGTTGACTTCTCAGCCACTGCGGGCGACTGCCTCATCGGTCAGGTGGGTCAGATGTCGTGGGGCGAGATTGCAATGCATGTGTTGATTGTGACAGCAATATCTAACATCGGTAAGATGGTGCCAATGTTCTTCTACCGCGACCGCAAGCTCACCGAGCGCCTCGCATTGAGCATCGGTATGTTCACACGCGGTGAGGTGGGCGCAGGAATCATCTTCGTGAGCCTCGGCTACGGCCTGGGCGGTCCATTGCTCGCTATCTCGTTGCTCACAATCCTCTCGAACCTTATCCTTACGGGTGGCTTCGTGATTATCGTGAAGCGTCTGGCTCTCAAAAATGAGGGTGCGGAGCAGTTGGCGTAAAAAGCCACTATGTAGAAAGGAAAATTTACTCAAGAAATATTGTATAGCCCTTGCCTGCGATGCGGGTGAGGGCTATCTTTTTATCGTTACCGCTGCGGGCGCCCGTACGCTTGCGCAACTCATCGACACCCATAGGGAACTCCCTGAGGATGATATCCACGCCCTTGCCCTTAATCTCGCGCTTGAGACTCTTGATATCGAAAGGCTCGATGCGACCGATGCGCTCAACACGCGCCAGCACACCCTCGCACCCATCCTGTGCAAAGCCAAACGAGTTGTTGCTCCACACATCCGCCTTACCACGCAGGGCGTGAGCCACGATACGCGCCTTCTGAAGGGCTACATCGGGGATGACAAGATGAGTGTAACGGCTTGGCTCGAAAGGCTCGTCGCAGGGGCTGTTATCAACCTCCGCCAACGGAAACTCAACGCGACCCTTGCCCACCGCCTCGGCAGCAATAACGGCACAGGGCGCACCATCATAAATCATCACCTCCTTGCACTCGCCACGCAGCGACACCACCTCCACAACGCTTTTGGGGAACAACCTGAACGCCTCCTCGACATCGAACAGAGGCGAATTCTTCAGCGCGAGGCGGTCGCCCACACGCTTGATATCGGGCATCAGCGCAAGCACATTCGGCGAGCAATCCTCCAGACGAAAGACCCTCTCTCCCTTGTCGGTGCGGCGGTCGGGGTCGGCATAAATCCAGTCGAAATGGTCGGTCGTGGTGGCGAGGAAATCCTCCGCCGAGGTGGTCACAACCTCCACATTCCCGATACCCATACGGCGCAGATTCTCGCGCGTAACATCGGCAAGCACCTCGTCACGCTCCAGCGCAACGACACGCCCGAAATTTGCCGACAGAGCCGCCGAATCCATTCCCAGTCCGCAGGTCAAATCGAGCAGACTTCCTCCGCTGATAACCTTTGCCGAGGCACACTCCTCGCTCGACGACTGCTCGAAGGCACGGGGCGGAATGATGCCGCACGCCTCATACAGGCGGGGCAACTTACGCCTTGCGCGCTGCAAGTACTTCACCTGCGTGGCTACCTCGCGGGCATAGGGTACACTCTTGTCGAGGGCTATGCGCAGAGGGTCACGCTCGAGGTTCTCGCGTACGGCAACGGCAACTTCGGGCATCAGCAATATGTCGAGTTCGGCGCGGGTCATCGTGTTACTTCATAAAGATAAAATAGACCGCTGCGATGAGGCAGAGGAACGCCGCAAAGTGGTTCCACTGAAGGCTCTCGCCACGGAACACAACGGTAGAGAAGACCGTGAAGACCACCAGAGTGATGACCTCCTGAATAATCTTCAACTGCATCAGCGTGAAAGGACCTCCGTTGCCCACAAAACCGATGCGGTTGGCTGGAATCTGACACGAATACTCCGCCAGGGCCACGACCCACGAAAAGAGGATGACCATATAGAGCGGCCACGACGAGATGAGTTTCATCTGCTGCAACTTCAGGTGGCCATACCACGCGAAGGTCATAAAGACATTCGATACCACCAGCAGCAGGATTGTGTAGAAAATTTTCATTTGGGGTGTTATTAAAATTTCACGGGGCAAAGATACGCATTGAGAGGGCAAATTTCAAAATTATCCTTTTCTTGTTTGTAATAAAATACAGGCGTAACGCCTGTTTTTGGATTTTCTTTGCCTGCAATAAACTCGCCTCTGCACGAAGAATATATCCTTTGGAGGTAAAGTAGATATGGAACGGACGAAGCCCGAATCTTCGTGGGTATGACACTTTGTGCCACCCCCGCTACCCACGAAGATTTATTCTTTTGTGGCAAAGCAAATGTAAAACAGGAGTTACGCCTGCCGAAGATAATATTATCTCCTTCTCGGCATACTCCAAAGCGCTATCGTAATAATGGCAAAAGCAATATATACCAGCCAGCACGCCGCCGCATCGACCTCTACACTACGGGCCATCACACTGGACCGGGCGCACCACTCGGCAATGCCGTTCATCGTACCCACAACGCCCTCGAGCAACCACCCAAAGAGCCCCGCAAACCACGGCAGAGGCATCATCACCCACACCAGCGCTCCACTCACCGCCACGGCGCAGAGCACCACCATCAGCGCACCCACGCCCACGCTCCACATCGACACCTCGCCAAAGAGATGCGCCGCCAGAGGCATCGTCGCAACACTCGCCACAAGGCTCACCACGATGGTCGTCACAACACCCCTCAACGCTCTCCGCCTGAAGCGTCTAAAGAGCGTTTTCACAAGCGAGTAGCGCTCCTCGGTGAGGTCGTAATCCGCCCTCGGGCGGCATATCCAGCGCGACAACGGCACGCCCCACTCCACAATTGCCGCAACCGCCAGCACCGAGAGCAGAAAACCCGCATCGTAGAGCATCCTCGCATCCCACAGAAGCATCATCGTGGCGGCAAAACAGAGGGTGTTCAGGTGCACCGTGCGACTGCCCATAGCCGTCGAGAGTTGCACCAGCGAGAACATCACCGCCGCACGCATCACCGAGGGCGAGAGCCCCACCATAGCGGCATAGAGCCATATCACCACAACCGCCACCACACTGCGCATCAGCTGACCGCCACGCAGAGCCGTGAGTGGCATCAGCAGCAGGTTGACCACCACAAACAAAAAGCCTATATGCAGACCCGACACCGCCAGCAGATGCGCTCCGCCCGCGCGCACATAACTGCGCCTCAACTGCGGCGTGAGATGACTTCGCTCGCCCACACTCATAGCCGACACCACCGCCCCAACCGAGGGCGTTAAGTGCAGTGACTCAAGGCGTTGCATAGCACGACTGCGCAACCTCTCGCCCACCGATGCGTGACCCTTCTCTCGATGCACCACCTGCGCCGAATCAAGATAGATGCGCCCAGCAACACCCACACGGAGCATATATCCGCCATAACTTGTCCGCTCATCAAACCTGCGCAGACGACTCCGCGCAACCACCCTGTCGCCCACCTCAAAACCCATCGTGGCGGGCGTCATCACACGCACATCCATAGCCGTGCGACACCACTCCTCACCCTCACGCACAGCAACCACACGGGCATCGAAATCGACCTTCTCGGGGTAGTGATGCGCCACCGAGAGCAACTCAATCTCCATCGCACGCCACCCCTCAAGCGGCACATCACCCGCACGCCTCAACCCGATGGCGAGAGCACCCGAGAGCATCACCACCGCCACCATAGTCCATTTTCTTCGGGCGTTGCGGGTTACGCTTCGGGTTGCATCCTGGGTTGCGTTCTGGGTTGCATTCCGCCCCGCACAGAGCCAACACGCCACGGCAAGGGCAACAACAAAGCCGACCGCCACAACCCACAGATTTGGGCGCAGACAATCGGCCAAAACAATCCCCACGGCAACACCCGCCAGCACCACCATCATCGGCAGCCGCTCCACTCGCGCGTGGATGTTTTCAACGGGGGAATTCATAGTTTCGAGATTTGGTTAGGAATTTACTTTATAAAGATAGTAATTTTTCCTCTCTCTACCAACTTTCACCTACCTTTCTTTCTTCCACCCCGTTAGGTCGAAGCCCTCTTCGACTTCGAGGCAGCGGGCGGCGATGCCGTTTTCGATGCGCGACATTGCCATCACGATGGGCACCATCACCCGTCGCGAGCGGGTGTCAAGCGGCTCGTCGGCACTCAGACCAGTCCACTCCGTGATGGCTGCGATGTAGGAGTCGGTGTTGTTCTCCGTGGGCGGTGCGTAGCGCGAAATCATCCCTCGCAGGGTGTCAAGCCCATAGCGCTTGCGGTAGGTGTCCAGCAGCACAAACATCGCGCGGTAGCCCCACGCCATCGAGGCAAACTGCTTGAAATGGGCATCCTGCGAGGGCTGCACCTCGCCCCGATAGAAGATGCCCGATTGGCGTATGTTGCCTGGGTTGCAGTTCCTTATTCCTCGGCTCATTTTCTCACCTCCTCTCTTAATTTACGACCCACCCAGCGACGCAGAAAATCCAGCAGCGGCGCATCGCTTATGCGGCAGGCATTCTCCAAAAACGACCACATCTCCACACCGCACACAAACCCCGCAAAGAGTTTCGTGAGGTTCAGGTGCATAAAGTCAAGCATCTCGGTGTCAATCAGATATGCCATACACAGGGCAATAATCGTAAGCCCCAGTTTCTGCGCCGTGTGCCACGCCTGGGCGCTGGTGAACCACCACTCTCGACCCTCCCTTCGTGCCTCGGCACGCGAGGCGAGCACGCCCGTGAGGAAGTCAAACGAGATGAAGCCCACTACGCACCACACCAGTGGCACTACGGGCGAAAACAGGGCTGCCAGCGCAGTCACGCACCCGTTAAAATATCTGCACAAAGCCTCCATCACAACTCACTCTGTTTAAAATGTTTGACCTTCTGTCGTACTCCCTGTGCTCGCTCTTGTGCGCCTCGAGATATGCCGACAACTGCTTCAGCGCGGCTCGCGCACGCTCCTTTACTGCTCGCTGCACCTCCGCTCGCAGAGCCTCGTCGGCGGCACGCTGGGTCGAGGTGCTCACAACGGACAATCCCAGCTGACCCGTCGCGCCATTCAGTCGCGGCTGCACCAGCAGACGCGTGTAGAGGGCTATGGCTGGGGCGAGGTAGTCGCTTTTCAAGGTGGCGTACTTTCCCGCCCTCACCGCCTGCAACAGAGGCTCACCC
Source organism: Alistipes sp. (assembly GCA_017560305.1). Next base: position 8,702 of record JAFYOF010000081.1, on the reverse strand, counting down.
ACCACGGGCGTTATCCAGCGCTCGGTAGCCACCGCAATGTCGGCATCGGCAATGGTCTCGGGGGCTATGTATCCGCCATCGGAGAAGGCAATCTGCACCACCTCCGACGATGATATGATGTTATCTCTCATAGCGTTATCCAATTTTCGTTACATTATACTTTGTTATCTGCGACAGGAACGCCTGCTGCTCGGGGTCGTCGGGGTTGTACTCCAGACCATCGGCCTTGCGTGCCTCCCACACCTTCATATATATAGGCTTCGAGCGTGTCGGTGGGCAGTTCACGATGGCGAGTGACGAGGGGTCTATCCCCACCACCTCGCTCATCAGGCGCTTGATGGGGGCAAGCAGCACCTCCTGCTCGGCGAGGATTACGGTGTTCAGCGCCACCTCATACTCGTGCAGGATGCGCTCGGCGCTGAAGCCCGACGAGTAGTCCAGACCGCTCAGCGAGCGAAACCACGAGTGGGCAATCACTATGTCGCTGGTCGCCTGATCGTGCAGGTCGCTCCAGTCGCCATCGTTGTTCGAGCCGATGGGTATGAAGCGCGAGTTGTCGTTCTCGCTCCCCTCCTTGATGACGAACATCACCTGCCCCGGCTGACCCGCAAACTTGCGCTGTGCGGTCTCCACGATGCGCTCCGCCTCCTGCTCGCTGCCCACCGAGGCGTCGAGCATCATCACGCCCGAGAGCTGGAACGAGTTCTCCAGTCGCGATATGTTCCAACAATCTGTCTTATAGGCGATTGCCGACACACCCATACCCGCGATGTACTTCGGCACGCCATAGTGCGAGAACATAGGCTCATACTCCTTGTAGTGCACCATAGCGCGCAGCGAGCCATCCTCCTGCCTCTCAAACGAGGGGTAGAGCGGCAGCGTGCGAGCCTCGGCGGGGCGGTATTGGCTCCAGTCGTGGTGGAGTATGATGTGCTTGCCGTCGCGTGCGAGTCGGCATCGTGAGGCGTCCTGATGGTAGAGCGAGAGGAACGAGCGCTCCTCGTCGGTCACCACCTCCAGAAAGGCATTTCCCATCAGCGCCTTGTCGAATGCCAGCCGTGCCACCACCTCACGCAGCGACTCGCCCTCGCCGTTGGCGCGCTCCACGAGGCTCACCAGCAGCGGCTGCTCGCTGTCGCAGGAGAAGCCCTTGCCCGTGATGTAGTCCGCCTTGTCGTTAATGATGCGTCGGTGGGTTGTCGAGCGGCGCGACATCAGCGAGAGAGCATAGGGCATCATATTGTCGTCACCCCATCGCCAGAATTTCTCGTCGCTGACCACCTTCGGCGAGATGGCAAACAGCGGCTCGGGCGTCTTGTTACCCACGGCGACAAGGCTCTTGTTCAGTGTTTTTTCCATTACATTCATTTTAAATTAAACAATCGCCGACCGTGTATCCTTCGACTTCAGGGTCAGCCTTACCAGTGGCGAAGAGTTGGGGCGCTCGCCCGAACTGAAGTCAAGGCTGGCGAGTCGCAACGCCTGCTCCAGCCCGAAGCGCTCGCTCCAGCCCACCACCACCTGCTCGCCCGTGGAGAGTTGCACCACGGCAACCACACCCTCGGCGGCACAGCGCTCAAGGAAGTGGGTATCAAACCACGCCGCCGCACGGCTATGGTCGGAGCAGAGGGTGAGTGTGTGTTGCACACTCACCAGTCCCTCCACCGAGCAAATCTTCTCCTCATAGGACGAGCCATCATCCCACAGGCTCACCTCCACCGCCTCGCCCAGCAACACCTCCTCAAGCGATGTCGCTGAGCCCAGCGTGTAGAGCCTTGCCGAGAGTATGCCGCCTATGGGCTTGTATCTCTTCTCGGTCATAATACGCTCTCTTTAAGCGGTTTAGACTGTCGCTAGGTTGATGCCTGCGCAGACCAGCTCCTCGTCCAGAATCTCGCAACCGATGGCGAAGACTGCTCGCTGGCGGTTCTCCATCTCGTCGGGGTTGTACCACATACGCACCTCTGAGCCCGGGCTATCGGCCGTGTTCACCGCCATCACGAGGTTGCGGCGGTCGGTGAAGATGATGAAGTCCTGCGAGAGCGCCGAGTCGCCGATGGCTGGCTCGAGGTTGATCTCCACCAATGGGAAGCCGCGGAACATCAACTGCTTGCGACCATACTGGTTGTCGTTGTAGGTCGCCGTGCCGTAGTTGTTGTCAAGGTGCGCCTCATAGAGGTGGTATATGCTTGGCGAGACGAAGAATGCCACCTGACCCTCATCGAACAATCCCTTGAGGCGTGGGCTGGCGTTGCGGATGAGGTTGTCCATCACCGTTGCCACCGAGTAGTCGCCCAGCTCGGTCTCGAGGTCGGAAATCGAGTAGTGCAACTGCTCCTCCTTCACTCGCTCGTTGACAATCTTGAGCAGGCCATCGAAGCTCTTGTAGCCCGTGTGGTACTTGCCGCTGGTGTCACCCAACCAGAGGTTCATACGGATGCTGTCGGCGATGGCGCGGCGGAACAACTCGGTCTCGGCGCTCTCAAGCTCTGTGCCCGAGAGGTCCTCCATATTGACATCTGGCGAGGCCGTGATAAGCTCGAAGATGGTCGAGAAGTAGTCGCTTGCCGAGAAGGCGTTCTCGGCCTTGACGCGGGTCATCGGGATGGTCTTCTGGTAGTGGGTGGTCTTCACGCCGCCACTCCACGATGGGTTCTCGTCAAACGATGAGAGGACATTGCCCTTGCGGTCCCACATCTGCACCACCGTAGGCATAGGCATATTGTAGAGGATGCGGATGCCGAGCGACTCGGCCGATGGACCCGACAAGAGTGGGCGGAAGAAGATGGTCTCAAGTTCGTGACCTGTGTAGTTCTTTGGGTTTACAATAATGTTAGACATAGTTTTAATGTGTTAAAGGGTTAAAAATTAAGTTGTTAAAAGTGTTTGCAGAGGGTATCTCCTTTCCAAAGGTTTGATTGCAAAGTCAAGTAATTCGTTCTCCGGAGAGCCTCCGCGCCCGTTATGGGCGTTTTGCATTTTTCTTTTCGCGCGATATCTATCTTCGGTGGCAGGGGCAGGCGTTACGCCTGTTTTGCAATTACTTTGTCGCGCGTGATTTATCTTCGGTGGCGGGCGGGGGTGACGCGCAAAGCGCGTTACGCCACCGAAGATACGCCTCGTTTCGAGGCGAGTTTTGTCGCAAAAAAGTAAATCCTAAAAGGACATTATGCCCGCGTCATTGCGAGGAGCTTTAGCGACGCGGCAATCTCTAATTTTGAATTTTGAATTCTAAATTTTGAATTTCCATAGGCTTATCGACTAAACGCCTTCACATCGTCGCTATATGCTCGCTCGTTGGCACGCATATTTGGAGCGGTGTGCGAGGGGTCCTCCACGGGCTTTGTGGCGGTGGCGGAGTATCGGCGCTGACCCTCATCGAAGGCCACCCTTGAGCGGCGTGCCGCCTGCACCTGCGCCAGCGGTGATACCATAGCGTTTACCTCCGAGGCCGTAGCCGAAGGTTGCACCTCCGCAGATACCTCCTCCGCAGACCCTGAATCGGCAGAACTCTCCTCCACAGCCCCTGAATCCGCAGAAGAAACCTCCCTCTCTGCTCTGCGCTCCTCTCTGCGCTCACGCAGTCGCTCCATCCACTGCTCCCAGCGGTAGGCGAAGCGGTCGAACAGGTAGCGCAACAACTCGCCCGCCGCCACATTCAGCGCCTTCTTGACCTCCTGTGGGAGTGGTGGCGCAGCCGCAGCAGGTTCTGCCGCCAAAGGGTCAGTCTCCAAAGGCTCTTCAGTTGCAATAGCCAAAGGTGTAGAAGCCGTAGTCACCTCCTTTGACTCCCCATCTTCCTCTACCGCAGCGCTGTCGAAGATGCGGTCAGCAAGTCCCATCTCCACGGTCTCTTGCGCCGTGAGCCAGCGCCCCTCGCCGTTGTTTTCCGCCATCAATGCGGCATACACCTCGGCGCTTGTACCCGTGTGCAGGGCGTAGAGTTGTGCCAGTCGCTCATCGGTCTTGTTGAGCAGGTCGGCACGCGCCTCCAGCGAAGGGGCATTGCCCTCAATGGCGCACATCGAGCGGTGAATCAGATACATAGCATTGCTGGAAATCTCTCGTGCACCCTTGTCGGCAGCCTGTGCGATGATGGTTGCCGCCGATGCCGTGTAGCCGTAGCAGCGCGTTGTGATGTGGGCATCCAGCGCACGCAGCGCATCGTAAATCAGCAGCGCATCGTTCACATCGCCACCTGTCGAGCGGATGTTCACCACCACCCTCTGCGCCGCCACTTCGGCTATGCGCTCCACCTCGCGTCGAAACGCCTCATAGGTGGCAACGCCCGTGCCTGCCGCACCATCTCCTCGCTCGATGCCGATGGTGCCCTCGATGTCGATGAAGCAGGTCTGCGATGAGTTTGAAATTGTGATTTTTGTTTGCATAAATTGTTGTTCTTTAATAGGTTAATCATTCGTTTGTCTTACCAGACGGCACACCGCCAGGTGACTCTGGGCATCATACCCCTCCACCGCCTCAAGCCAGTATTTCGCCCTCTGACCAGCGATGTTTAAGATTAGTGTCGAGCGCAGATTCATTCCGCACCCCTCCCACTCGCCCAGCGAGCGCAACTCCTCGGGCATCAGCCTCAGCGAGAGCCTTACCCTGCGGCATCGTGCGGTCTGCTCCACCTGCCTATCGTAGTGTCGGTGCAGACCCTCCACGCCATCCCTGTCCTCAAAGCAGAGCGTGAACTCCCCCGCCGAGTGGAACGCCGCAAAGGGGTACTCTGCGCCGTAGGATGGGAAGCCCCAGCGCTCACCCGCAGGTAGCGCTCTCATACCCTCAAATCTCACCACGCGCGCCTCCACCTTCGCCACCTCATCGGCGTTGCGGTCACCCACCTGCATCACCTGCGCCGAGGGGGCTGAGGCGTGGGGCGTGGTGTTGAGCGTGGGCGTGAAGAGCGGGTTAAACTCTCTGCGCTCACCGCGAGTGGTTATGCGTGAGTCAATCTGCGTGGTCCACTCGCCCAGTGGGCTCTCGGCTTTTGAGTTGAAGCGCTCCACAGCACCATCGCCCTCGGTGCGGTAGGCGAGCGTCAGCAGTTCCCTCTCGCCAAGCGCAATGTCCTCCACCTCAATGGGTTGCGAGAGGTCTACGCGGTCACTCAGGTCATACTCCCTGCCATCGTAAAACTCATCCCTCGGCACCATATAGACCTTTTTCGCCGCCTCGTCGGTGAGGATGCGGAGGTTGTACATCTGCTGCACCGCCTCCACCACATCCAGCAACTGCGCATCGTGCGCCGCCACATCCTCAAACCTGAGTTTCGACCCCAGCGCAGGCGTTGCCGAGAAGATTGGGCGCATACGGCACTCCGCCGATAGACGCACTCGCTGACCCTCCTGCGCGCCGTGCAGATAGAGGTGGTTGAACGACTTTCCGCCGTAGGGCGACACCCACTCTGGTGGCGTCTGGATGGTCATCTCCACGGTTGTCTGCCCAGTAAAGCCGATGTGACCCTCATAGATGGCCCAGTCGCCCTTGTAGGCCGTTGCAGCGCCGTTTGAGCCTATTGCCATCAGCGTGCAGGTCATCTTGTCGACATCAACGAGCGGCGTGGTGAAGGTGAACTCACCCTCCACAAGGTTTGCCACCACCGTGTGCGTCGAGCCGTGGTAGCAGGTCAGTCGGTAGCGCGTGCCCTCCTTGTGGTCGAAGACCTTGCATCGGTACTCCATATTGGGCAGCAACGCCTCGCGCTTGTCCTTGAACGGGTTCGCCACACGGAACTCCATATCGCACCCCTCGCCCAGGTAGATTGCGTCGAAGCACTTCAACCTCTCACGCGATGAGAGCACATAGTCGGTGGTGTACTTCAGGTAGAGTTCAAAGCCCACCGTAACGCCCGCCGCAGGCTTGTAGACGAGTCCGTTGTTCGTCAGCGTCAGGCAGTTATTGTTGTTGTACAACTCCTCGCCCTCGGTTGTTGTCACCACTGCGCCAAGCGACGATGTGAGCACCAGCGGCGAGAGCCACGCGCGACCCATACCATCCGCCACGCACTCCGCCGTGGAGTCACGCCCCGCCTCAAACCCAGCGAATGAGCGCAGACGCGTGAGCGACTCACCGCCCACCTCGGCATACTTGCCGCTCATCATCAGACTCTTCGCCTCGTTGCTCTCTGCCCACTTGCCCGCCAGGGTGTAGCCGCCCCTCTGCACCGCCTCACGCAGCAGCCTCTCGATGGAGATGAAGGGGTAGTAGTCGCCCACGGTCATCACTCGCTCGGGCGGATAGAGGCTCTGCTCGTCATAGGGCTCCCGGTAGTCATCGTAGACCACAGGCAGATACTTCACGGGCAGCGGCGCAATCCAGCTTGTGAGGATTGTCGCTCCGTTGAGTGTAGCCGAGTAGTTCTCAATGGCATTCTTCAGGGGTGTCAGCGCAGCACTCTCCACCCACTCGCTCGCCCCCGAGCGCAGTCGCAGGAGGTAACTCAGCCGACCCTCGCGGTGCTCAATTTTAAGTAGGTGTACTACGCCCCGCATCAGCTCCACGCCATCCACCTTCACCACCGCCTCGTGGTGCTCGGCATTGAACCGCTCGCCGCAGCAGGGGTCGGCGGCATAGCCCATCAGCGCATCGTTTCTGGGCGATGAGGGGATGCGCAGTTTCACGCTTCGCCCCTCTCTCTGCTTCTTGATGTCGGCCATCTGGGCGGTGTCGAGCGAGAAGATATCGCGTGGCAGAGCCTCGCCCTCCCACACATCACAGCGCTTGCCGTCAAGGATAATCTCTACCATAATCTCACGCCCTCCTCGGCTGCACGGATGTCAAGTTCCACCATTCCCATCTCGCCGCATTTCGCCGCCATCATGCGCTCGGTCAGCAGGTCAACCCTCTGAGGCACACCGCCTTCCACCAGCCATAGTCGCTTCGCCGAGAGTATTTCTGTCAGCGCCTCAATCTGCGCCTGAGGCTCGTATGCCGAGAGGAGTTTCAGCTCGTTTTCGCACTCCATCGTTGCCGCCTCCTTACCCCAGATTGACTCCATACACTTTCTCGCCGACTTCACCAGCACACTCTTTCGCAGGGGGAAGGTGTAGAGCTCCGCAGCGAGATGGCGGTTGAGCCACGCCACACGGCGCGAGCCCCTCAGGTTGGGCTTTATCTGGTACTCCACGACGCACTCCGCCTCGCCATTCGCCTTCACCGTTACACGCATCCAGTCGGGGATATTCATAAAGTCAGCCGCCATCACCGCCACCGACCCCACGCCTCCGCCCGAGTGGGTGAACGAGAGCGTTTCGTTGCCCTTGCCGAAGGCCTCTACCACGACCTCAACCGCTATCCCGGGGCGAGCAAACCAGGATATTATGTCGAACTCGTCGCAGGCCATCGTGCGTTGCCCAATCTGCGTCATAAGGCTCTGGAAGGGCTTTTCGGGGTCAATATTTGCGGCGATAAAGGTGCGCGTTTCGCTCTCCACGCCCTCCACTCGAAGTTTGATATTTGCGCTCTGCTGCGCATCAATCAGACCGCTCTGCTCGACCTTGCGAGGGAGCGTCGGGCTTATTCTGCGCTCAAGGTAGGGGGCGATGTCCACCTCGCCCTGAGTGATGTCGTAGAGTCGCTTGCGGGCAATCACCTCCTCGGTGTCGGCGTCGATGATTTCCACCACGACATCGTGCGCATCCGCCTCTGTGTCAAAGGCATAGTTCAGGCTCTCCCGAAACGAAGCAAACGCCTCGGGAATAGTTGTAAATCTCATATATTCAATGGTTTAAATTGTTTTTCTTGGTTAAAGATATTTAGGTTATTTCCGGTTTAGACTCTCTATCAGTATCGTCATTGCGACACCCGTTACGGGTGTTTTGTATTTAGTTTGAAGGAGAATGAATTTTATCTTCGGGGCGGTGGGGGGTGACGCGCTATGCGCGTTACGCCCCGAAGATACAGGCATAAAGCCAGTTTTTCATTTTACCTATCACCAAAATCCTACTCTTGCCGAGGCGAACTCCTCCTTCAGCCATTGAGAGGAGCACCAGCGACGCGGCAATCTCCTCTCACCCGCCCGCCAGTTAGTAGAAGGTCACCACCTCGGCCGTTGCCGTTGCCGAAATCTCGCCCAGCGCCGTGAGCGAGGCGATGTTACTCTTGATTTTCAGTTTCTCGATGGCAATCACGCTCTCGCTCCTCGCCAGCGCCGAGAAAATCTCCACAAGGTCGCTCTCGAGCACTTCCCACGCCGCCTCGCGCTCCCTGGGCGGCAACTTCGCCCCTTCGGCAAGGGCGTGCAGCGTCACCGAGTAGGTTATTTTTCCGTGCGTGCGCCCCTCCTTCGAGTGGAATTGGGGCGGTGTGAGCCACAAGGCTGGCAGGCGCTTCACGCCTTGGGTGAGGTAGCGCTCCTCGTCGGCGTAAAACTCATAGTCATAGTCAGTTGCGATTGCTTGCAGCGAGTTGATGATTGATTTTCTGCTCATAAAATTGGGTGTGTTAAGGGTTGGGCGCTGCGCTCGGCAGCACCTGTTGATAAGGTGTTGATGTTGTGTTGAAAAATTGTTGAAGGGTGTTGAAAACCCATTGCCATCATCGTGGCAACTCGCTCACATTAAGAGGGTTTGCACCTCCGCACGCGACTGTTGATAACTGCCATCACGCGCCGAGTCGAACTGTTGAAAACGATAATCTTCATCATCATTTCGGTTTGGGTTTAGAAATTGAACTTTTGTTGTTTTTCGGTTGTCAAT
>JAFYOF010000007.1 GCA_017560305.1 Alistipes sp. | reverse complement strand
GTTATGAATATCAACAGGGAGATACTACGCATCGCCATCCCCAACATCATTTCCAACATCACCGTGCCGATTATGGGCATCGTGGGAACGATGATTGCGGGTCATCTGGGCGAGGCAGTGAGCAACATCGGCTCGCTGGCAATCGGCGTGACCATCTTCAACTTCATCTACTGGAACTGCTCGTTCATCCGTATGGGCACAAGCGGCATCACCGCCCAGGCATTTGGCGCGGGAGATGACCGCACCACTACCCTGATGCTTGCCCGCTCTACGATGGTAGCTCTGGTGGTCGGCGTGATGATGCTCATTTTGCAGCACCCCATAGGCAATGCGGCTATCAAAATTATGAACGGAGGCGAGCAGGTGGCGGAGTATTTCTTCGCCCGCATCTGGGCTGTACCGGCTGGCGTATTGCTCTTTGCACTGAACGGTTGGCTGACGGGTATGCAGAACGCCATTATACCAATGATTGTTGCCATTGTGGTAAACATCATCCACATCGCCTGCAGCCTCTGGTTTGCCTTTCCTTTGGGCTGGGGCATTACGGGCATAGCCTATGCCTCGGTTGTGGCACAATGGACTGGCGTGGCAATCACCTCCCTTATCACCTGGTGGCACTACCGCCACAAGATGGTGCGCATATCATTCGCAGAAGTCATTGACCTCAAAGCTCTTAAAGAGTTCTTCTCAATCAACGGCGACATCATCATCCGCACACTCTGCATCGTGGCGACCTACACCTTCTTCACCGCCGCTTCGGCGCGTATGGATGACGAAGTGATACTCGCCGTGAACACCATTCTGCTGGAGTTATTCACCCTATTCTCATATATGACCGATGGTTTCGCCTATGCCGCCGAGGCTCTCACAGGGCGTTTTATCGGTGCGAAGGATGGCTCATCGCTGCGTCTTTGCGTGAAGCGTTGTATGCTTTGGAGCATAGTGGTAGGCGTGGCTTATTCTGCACTCTACACCGGGTTCTGGCAGGAGTTGCTCGGTCTGTTTATCGAGGATGGAGCAGAGAACACCCCACTGATTTTGGACTATGCGGGTCGTTATATCGGTTGGATAATTGCCATTCCGTTGGCGGCATCGTTGCCATTTATGATGGATGGCGTGATGGTCGGCGCAACCCAGTCGCGCATAATGCGTGACTCGATGATTATCGCCACAGCGCTCTATTTCGGACTCTTTTTCTCGCTGCGCCCAGTGATTGGCAACAACGCCCTCTGGCTCGCCTTCACATCGTTTATGGCTCTGCGAGGCATCCTGCAATACTTTATGTCTGCCCGCCTAAAAAGCATCTACCGCCAGGCGGAGTAAAAAAAGACGAAAACCTCCGCAGAGATTTTCGCCTTGCCTATCATTACGAATAACTAATTCACCAAATCAAATGCCTTTTTATATTTTTCATACTTTGCCATCATACCATTCTCATCACGCAAGCGGAAAGTAAGCAACTTCAAAGTCTCAACAATGGGTTTATAATTAGGGGCTAATTCATACGCCTTCTCCAATTCAGGAACTGCATCCAAATACTTATCAGTTATCTCTTTTTGAAGAGACCTAAATTCCGTATTACTGCCATAAGCTTTAAGATCTATTTTCTCTTGTAAAGCATCAGCTTGTTTAATAAAAGATAAACCTATATCAAAGTGGGCTTTAGCCTTTGAACCCACCTCAAGCTGAACAGTTGTTGCAGTAGCGGCATCCTCCAGATTAAAGTATATCGGTACGGTATATTTCACTCTCACCGCCTTACCATTCTGCTTTCCTGGCTCCCATTTTGGAGTGAGTTTGAAAACGCGCTCAACCTCATCAACAAGAATTTTATCAGGGGCTTGCAAAGCATCAAAATTGCTTACCGAGCCATCCTTCTCAACCACAAACGAGAAGATTACACGACCCTTTATCCCCTTCTCTTTAGCCTCGGCGGGATACAGCAACTGCGACTGCACCCAATTACGATAACCATTCAAATCGCCACCCTGGAAAGTTGGCATTGACTCTACCTTGATAAACGCCTCCTCCTGCGCTGACTGCTGCTTGTTTACTTGTGCTGCCTTCTTTGTTGTAATCAACACCACGCCATTCTTGCCCTTCTCACCATAAATATTGGTTGCCTGCTCATCCTTCAAAATTGTAAATGACTCTATATCATCCACACCAATATTTTCAATCTTGCCCTCCTTGCCATCAATCATCACAAGCGCAGATGCAAAATCGCCAACATATTTCACAGGCATAGACTCGCCCGTTGTGGACGTCATCTCAACAATATCACCCTTCTCTAATTTCGTATTTTTTACATTTGACTCGTTTTGAGCTGCTGTTTTATTCTTATCAACAACGATTTCAGCAACAGCAACAGCCTGCTCCTCCAACTCAAAATTGACCTCTGCGCTCTTCTTTGACGAAACCTCAAAGTCCTTTTTTACGCTTTTATACCCAACGCAAGAGGCTACAAATGTATATTTACCCTCAGGCAGTTTCTTCAATGAGTAACGACCAGAAGCATCGGAATGTGTACCTACACCAGCACCATTAATCAATAAGATTACATCTGAAATTGGTTTTTTGGTCTTTGCATCAATTACACGACCAGACACCTCACCAACCGCACTCTCTGCATCTTTTGACATTTCACTCAATGGTGTACCTTGTGAAAAAACTCTATTATATACAGCAACATCATCTCCTGTAAACACGATTGGTACAGTAAATTTCACTCTTACTTCCTTACCATTCTGCTCGCCAGCCTCCCATTTTGGAGTAAGTTTGAACACACGCTCGACCTCTGCCGACAGCAATTTATCAGGAGTATTCAACACCTTAAATTCACTAACCGAGCCATCTTTCTCTACAACAAACGAGAATATTACTCGACCTTTAATACCCTTATCCTTAGCCTCTTTAGGATACTGGAGTTGTGACTGCATCCAATTTCGATACGCATTCAAATCGCCGCCCTGGAATGTTGGCATTTGCTGTACTTTAATGTATGGCTGCTCCTCATCAGCCGTTGCAATTTGCGTTTCAACAAAATTTTCATTACCTTTGTTCTGTTCCTTTGGAACATAAACGGTTGTGGCAGTCGCAGCAAGCGAGATCGCCACCAATGGCAGTACGAGCAACAACTTTGCTGCCGACCACCTTGAAGAATTTTTCTTACACATCATAGTGATTCTGTTTTTAAGGTTACTGTGATTCAAGCAGTTGGCAACGGAGTGGAGTCTTGAGCCAACTGCTCTTTTTATTAATAATATTTGATAGGTCTTTGCATCAATACCCCTACGAAGCACCGCATCATCAGCCTGATACTCGTGCAGACTCTGCAACTCGCGGCGCAAAAGCCACAGCGCAGGGTTAAACCACCACACGCACAGAGCAATATCCACCGCCAGCACATCCCACGAATGGTGTAGGCGAATATGCGCCAACTCGTGCTCAAGCACAAGGTCGAGGTTCGACTGCTCGTCATCCCTATCGACCACCACACGCGAAAACCAACTAAACGGTGTCGGCAACTTCTCCACCACCGAGAGCATAACATCACCATCCAATGGTCGCTGCTCGCCGCTACGCACCACACGCCACACCGAGAGCTGACTCATCACAAGCCTTGCGACCATCACAGCCGCACCCAGCAGAAAAAGAGCCACAACAACGCCTCGCGCCACCGCCACGGCATCCACACCCTGCTCCGCCACAACCATATTCATCGCAATGTTGTCAGCCACCGCCACCTGCGGCACAACCTCAATCTCCTTCTCGATTTTGATATGGCACAACGGCAACACAGCCGCCAGCATAACCGAGCCGAGCAACACCACGCGATTCAGTCGGTGAAGCGTCTCATAACTCATCGTCGCCTTATAGAGCAGATACAACGCAGCAAGGCATACCGCCGACTGCCCGAGATATAGGATAAAGTCCCACATAAGTTTTCGTATTACTGATTCTGCACCATACGGATAAGTTCCTCAAGCTCACTCACCGATATTTTCTCCTCCTCGATAAGTGCCGACACAGCGCGCTTGTAAGAGTTATCGAAATAACGAGTCACAACACTACCGAGCACCCCCTTTGAAAACTCCTCCTGCGACACCACTGGGCGATAACGATAGGTATTACCGAACGCCTCGTGGTCGAGAAAACCTTTCGTCTCCAATGTTCGCACCATCGTAGATACGGTATTAAAGTGTGGCTTCGGATCATCGTAGAGCAACACGACATCCCTGACGAACATAGCACCATACTGCCAAAAATAGTTCATCAACTCCTCCTCTTTGTTCGTTAATTTCTGCATAATGATTATGTTTTGAGGTTTCACATTGCAAATATAACTAAAAAAATTTCACATACAACTAATTTTTATAGTTTTTCAACTAAAATATTTAGTTACTCGCGTTTTATACAGAAAAAAGCGAAAACCTCGCTTGAGATTTTCGCCTTTTCTACCTAAAGCAACACAATTACTTTGTTCTGCCTGTGTATGCCTTAACATCAGAATTGTCGAATGGCTGAGCAAAGAACTTCTCTGCCGCCTTATCCACTGCTGGGCTCCAAGGCTGACCGCCACCCGCATTCTGGATAACCCACATTCGCAACTGCTTGGTGTGCCAGTTCACTGAGCAATTAGTACCCCACGCACCGCCGTGACCAAACCAGCAATTCTCATTATCCTCCACCGGAGCAGCCAAACCGAGTGAATAGCCCGACATATTTGATGGACGAGTTGAACGAGCCAAGAGATTCTTCACGGTCTCCTCCTTCAGGATGCGCACGCCATTGTCGCCCACGCCGAGGTTCATCAACATCTTGTAGAACTTCAACTGATCGTTAGCGGTTGTCCACAAGCCCGCACCAGCCGATGCAAACACATGCTCATCGTTGTAGGGACGCTGCTGCATATCCATCTCCTCAACCCACTTCGCTGGACCATTCTGCTGTGTAGCATACAACTCAATCTTTGTCTTGAGCTGCTTGTCGGTAGGCCAGAACCAAGTAGAGTTCATACCGAGTGGATCAAGCACCTCCTGCTTCAGATAATCCTCCCACTTCATACCAGTAACCACCTCTACGATAGCACCGCCGATATCGATACCTGTGTTAGAATACATCTCAGCAGTACCTGGCTCGAACATAATTGGAGAAGCCGCTGCAATGGCTGCCACCTGACGCAAAGGAGCACCACCAGACCAGCCACCGCCACGGATATTACCCTGCTTGGCGCTAATCTCAAATGGGAAACCGCCCGTGTGGTTGAGCACCATACGAACTGTGAGCACATTCTTCGCTCTGCGGAGCATACGCACACCATCCTTATTATACTCCTGCACCCACAGCTCTCTGAACTCTGGAAGATACTTCGACACTGGGTCATCGAGCGAGATTTTACCCTCCTCAACAAGTTTTGCGATGGTCACACCGCAGAATCCCTTGGTCTGCGAGCACTGCATAAAGACATTATCCATATCAATGGCGCGCTTCGCCTCGACATCGGCATAGCCTATGCAACAAGTCTCCTGAACACCATCCTTGTAGAATACGCTGATAGCACCAGCCAACTGACCGCTATCAACATAGGGCTGCAACGCCTCCTTGGCGAAAGTAGTCTTCGACTCCCTGACCTTTGTTTGAGCCTGCGCTGAAAGCACCATACACAACGATGCCACCAGCAAAATGAAACTTTTCTTCATAGTAGTAGATTTATTTTGGTTATTAGTTTTCGCTTACATAGCAAAGATAACTATTTTATTGAAACATTGGGCTTCGCAAAGAGGGATATTTTTCCATAGGCACAAAAAAAAGACACCTCGAAAGGTGTCTTAAAATCTGAACGCTTCGTAATTGATTACTCTGCAGTCTCAGTACCCTCTGCTGGAATCTCTACCTGTGGCATAGCGTCAGCTGAAGTATCAACGCCAACCTTCTCCATCAAAGCAGCAGCGTCCTTCTGCAATGAGTTCTCAACTGATGCACCATCCTTCATTGAGATTGTTGCAACGAGGCTCAACACTACTACCAAAGTAGCCAAAGTCCAAGTAGTCTTCTCCAAAATATTTGCTGACTCACGAACACCCATAACTGAGTTTGCAGCGCCGAAGTTAGCAGCCATACCGCTCTTTGGGTTCTGAACCAAGATTGCGAGGATGAGAATTACACTCGCTACGAGAATCAATCCGATACAAATTGAATACAACATAATTTTTATCCTTTTTTAATATTAATTTTCAATTTTTGAAATAAGCTCCGCAAAGTAAATACTTTTTTCGGGATTTAGCAAACTTAATTTGCGATAAGTTTCTATTGCCATATCCTTCAGACCCTGTGCAAGGTAGACCTCCGCAAGCTCCTCACTCACCATATCATCCTCCTCCGAGAACTCGGCCTCGATGGTAATCTCGCGTTCAACCTCACCCTCCTCGGCTACGATTCGGTGGCTCTCGGCACGCAGGAATCTATCTATAATATCACTTGAGGTAATACGGGTAAGTTGCTCGATATCAATCGACTGCATCGCAATCTTAGGCATCGCAACCAACTCCTCTACTGCGCTCACCGCAGCAGGCTTCCCATCGCCCTCATCAGCCGACCTTGGTTGCCAGCGAGCATCCTGCAAGAGCGCTGCCAACTGGTTCTCATCGACGAAGATACGCTCCTGGTCGGGCGAAATATTTTTTTTATTTTTTTTCATTTTTCTACCAATTTGAGGCCGCAGCCTGGAAAATATCGGTCACCAACTGCTTGATAATCTCCTCATCGAGTGATGACTGGATGTCGGTCAGCAGCTGTGATGAGTCATACTCCGTGAAGGCCGAGAAGCTCTGATTGAACGACTGCTTAGGCTCAATCTTGTTTGTAAAACGCACCTTGACGGTGATGGTCAGTCGGTTCAGCAACGCATAGTTGTCGCTCGACACCGAAGCGGTTGTAGAACTATAACCCACAATCTCACCCTCGAAGGCAAAATCACCATCCGCCTCCACCAGCTGCAACTTGGTCTGGCGCGAGAACTTATCCTTCAACGCCTCAACAAAAGCGGTGCTCAATGTGGGCGACACCATAGGTGCATTGTTGGGGAAGTATGCCACGCTGAAGGTCTTTGCCGCATCGGGGATACTTGCACCCGTGAACGAGTAGCCACCCTTCATAAAGATGCAACCCGACAACAGCATTGATGACAAAATCAACGCCAACGCACACAATCGCTTTACTATTTTTATTCTCTTCACTCTCCTATAAATGTTTGTTTCTGCCCCGTGGGACTAAATATCATCCTCGTTGATGCCCAAATCCTTTATGCGTCGGTAGAGCGTGCGCTCCGACATAAACAACTCCTTGGCGGCATCACGACGGCGACCATTGTGATTACGCAGCGCTCGCACAATCTGTTCACGCTGGACATCAGCCTTGGTGAGCTCCTTGTGTGGCACATCCTCCACCACCTCACTCTCGGTGAAATCGGTCACCTCGCTCACCGATGACGATGGCAACAGACCATACACCTCGCGTGGTGCTGGCTGGGGTTGTGGTGTGTGACCACGCATCAAGTCCGAGAGCATACGCTTCAGGTCGTTGATGTCGCTGCGCATATCGAAAAGTATCTTATAAAGCAACTCGCGCTCGGAGTAATCCTCCGCACCCATATGGCTATGCTGATGCATCGCAGGGGCAGATGTAGGCACTGGTGCAAGGTAGCGCGACAGAGTCTCCGCCGTGATTTCCCTCACCTGCTCAAGCGCAGAGATGCGCTCAGTAATATTCTTCAACTGGCGGATATTTCCCCTCCAGTAGTAGTTCATCAGCACCTCACGCGCCTCCTGAGTAAGACGCACTGGTGGCATACCATACTGCTCCGATACATCGGCAGCGAACTTTCTAAACAGCAGCGGAATATCATCCTTGCGCTCACGCAATGCTGGCACAGAGATGGGCACTGTGTTCAGGCGGTAGTACAAATCCTCACGGAAGCGACCATTCTCGATTGCCTTCTGCAAATCGTTGTTCGTAGCCGCCACCACACGCACATTGACCTTGCGCACCTGCGCAGAGCCCACACGCATATACTCGCCCATCTGCAACACACGCAACAGACGCACCTGGGTAGACAATGGCAACTCACCCACCTCATCGAGGAAGATTGTGCCGCCATCAGCCTCCTCAAAGAAGCCCTTGCGAGCCTCCAGAGCACCCGTAAACGCACCCTTCTCGTGACCGAAAAGTTCCGAATCAATCGTACCCTCGGGGATAGCACCGCAGTTCACGGCGATATACTTCTCGTGCTTGCGAGATGAGTAGGCGTGGATAATCTTCGGGAAGAACTCCTTACCCACACCGCTCTCGCCCGTAACGAGCACCGAGAGGTTGGTTGGCGCAACACGCAACGCAACCGTCAGGGCGTGATTTATCGCCTCGGAGTTACCGATGATTCCAAATCGCTGTTTTACACTATGCAAATCGATTTCCGACATTCCCGCTTGGTTTACTTTTGAATATACTGCAAATCAGGATTCTCAATTCCCTTCTCTGGTGTTGACTGTGGCTCAGAGTACTCAATCTGGCTATCCTCACGCTCATATCTTGCTGCACGCATATCGTTCCAGAAACCATAGCCCAAGGCAATCATAGCGATAATAGCCGCAGCGATTGCGAGCTTCATAATGATGTCGCTGTTTGAACTCTTGCGCGATGTTGCGTACTCACGGCCAGTGATAATCTTGCCGCCCTTGCCATACTGCAAGCCCTTCACATAGGATGCTGGGCGCTTCTGTGCCGATGCGGTCAAAGGCTCCTCGCGGTGACGCTCATCCTGCACAGGTCGGCGTGCTGGGCGTACTGGCTCTGGCTCAACGCTCTGAGGTACAACCTCAATGGTGAGTTCCTCGTTATCATCCTCCTCTGGCTCTGGAGCAGGGGCTGGCTCTGGCTGTTTTGCCTCGGCAGCACGCTTAGCATTGCGCTCTGCCAGACGCTCACCAAAATTACCATCCAGCACCTCGCCCTTTGCGCCCTCGTTCTCAACGAATGACATTGCACCATTTGCGCCACGCTTCAAAGCACCAAAACCATCCAAAGCGCACACATTGCCAAGATCCAGGCGGTGGTTCACCTCAAAGACGAAACGGTCAATCACACCCTGTGCCTCCAACTCCGAAACACCCTTCTCGATGAGCAACGCGCGCAACACGCCATCGTCGCCCTTAATCAAGTTGGAAAACAACACCTTGCGCTGACCATCCTGACCCTGCTTCACGATAAAGGCGCCCAGGTTGGGCACTACCAGACGCTTATTTGTCTGAAGAAAATTATATATAATCTCAACTATCATATCTTATGGTATAAATATCGTGTAAAGATACTAACTTTTTTCTAAAGAAAAAAATTAGCACCCCACTCTTGAGAAAAAACTCCCGATTTACCCCCTCCAAGCAGACTTTTCGACCTCTTTCGGGTAAATTTAGACTCACGCTCTCGCCCTTTGCAGATGCCACATACGATGACCGAAGAACAGACGCTCGCCCACCCTGCGAAAACCGAGCGAAGAGTAGAGTCTCTCGGCTTGAGGGTTATCGTAATCAACTATCAATCCCACTCGCTCGTGACCGTCGGCAAATGCCCGCTGACAAAACGCCTCAATCAAGCGTCCACCCACGCCCCTGCCGCGGTACTCGGGCAGGACTCCAACGGAGTCAAGATAGCACTCGCCCGCCTCGGTCTCATCGTCAATCTTCGGCACACGACCGATGCGCTCACGCAGCACCGCAAAAGTGGCCTCACGCAACGGATGCAGCAGCGCTCCATCATAGCCCACTATCGCACCCGCCACGACGCCATCAACCTCTGCCACAAGGGCATAGCGCCAACTGTATTGCGTCGCCTCACGGGCGGCAACCTCTTCCAGCACAGCGAGATACTCATCGCCGCAATACTCCCGCAAAGCCACCTCATCGCCTATCGCCATCGCAACCGCGCGGGCTATCATAGCGGCATCCTCACGCCTTGCCGCACGCACTAAAATCCTTAATAATTCCATTTCACAAAAGTAGAAAAAATCCCATTTCAAAACACTCTGTTTCGCAAAGAAATTTTCCACGCAATCCATCAGTGGATGATACACAACCTCCAAAAAACGAAAACAAAAAAAGAGCCTCGCTAATGCGAAGCTCTCGGTATACTTATCCAGCTTGGGGATTACTCCTCCTGACGGTAAGTGTGCTCTACATAGATAGCGTGCTGCATAGCCTCACGCTTAGCGATTGATGGCTTTGTGAAGTACTGACGACGACGCAACTCCTTCAAAACACCTGTACGCTCATACTTACGCTTAAACTTCTTAAGGGCCTTCTCGATGTTCTCGCCCTCCTTAACTGGCATAATAATCATAACTGTAAATCTTTTTTATTTTTTGTTTTTAATAATCTTGTTTTGTTTTTAAGTTTTTCGCTATGGCGGCTGACTCCTTGAGCCTGCACTTGCCTGAAAATTTCACGACCTTTTACTCGGTGGCATCAAGCCTGAACCAAAGATATGGGGCTAACCGTTTAGCCTCATCCTCGGATAATATTTCATCTTCGACCATCTCTTCGATTCTACTCCAACCTCCTTTCAATTGTCTATGCTTAAAAATCTTCCGCAAAG
The DNA here is from genome assembly GCA_017560305.1 of Alistipes sp. Next base: position 7,623 of record JAFYOF010000007.1, on the reverse strand, counting down.
TGGCTTTTGTAACATAAGGATGTCTACTCACCGCTTTAGCGGTCGCAAAGTTAATATCAATTTTTGATATTTTGCAACTATCACAACAAATTTGTTGCAAAATTTTCTCATAATTTTGCTCTGTGACGCATTTTAGCTCCGAAATTTGCTCTACGGAGTGGTATCCGCCTAGCAATTCACGGTATTTCACTATCTCCGCAGCACTCTTCGAGCCGATGCCGTAGATGGCAATCAGGGCAGTCGTATCGGCAGAATTTATCTCCAAAAGAGGCTTCTCGGCGCCCTTTTCTGGCGCTTGTTCTATGCTCTTTTCCTGCGTTTGCGCTACTTTCGCTTCGGGCTCTGACGCGAACTCCTTTTTAGGTTTTGCCACCTGCTTGGGAGCATCATATTTGCGTGGTTTGGGCTCAAGCGAATCGGCAATGATGATGTAGGGCTTCAGCGCCGAGTAGATGCTATCGGTCACACCCGACACCAGCGCCACATCCTCCCTAATTCGATAGACCTTGCCATAGCCTCGCCACCGCACAATACCCACCGCCACCGACTTGGGCACACCCGCCGAGCGCAGTTGCTCATAGGAGAATGTATTGGGGTCGAATGGCTGCAACGGCGCCTCCCGCTCAACACTCTCCGTGCGAGGATAACTCTTTGCGCCCGCCTGCTCCAGCCTCTGCTCAACAGCCTCATCGGGCTCATCCACCGACGGCAACAATTCAATCGCTACGGCGATGGCTACAATCACCAAAGCGATGGGCAGGAGTATCAGCAGACCCCTGTATTGTTGTTCGGTAAATATCTTCATTGCTTTAAGTCGCTACCACTCGGCTCGCGGCGAGAGCCACAATTTTCTATATCGGCGCGATGGCGAAGGGATGAACTCACCGATGCCATACTCCACCCAGCGGGCATCCACCTTCTCAATGGTCTCCACCGACGACATCACCACATTGGGGAATCGTTTTGGGTTATCCCCCACCCCTGGGTGCTTGCTGCGTGCATCCAAAAGCAACTCGCCACCCGACAGGATTTTCACATCACGGCGTGGGTCGCTGTTTGCCATCGCAAGCCACAAAAGGTCGCTTGGGGTCATCGGACCATTAGCCTGATAGTCGAACAAGGCGACATATTTCATTCCCACGATATTGTTCTGTCTGAGGTATGCCTCCACATCCACCTTCTCGGGTCTGTCGGCCTCGGCAAAGAGCAGCAGCAGACCGCACTCCTCAACAAAACGGGTGTCGAACAGCCTCACGCCACCTGCAGGCTCTGCCGTGCGAGGCTCGGCGATTGGTGTAACCTCGTCATTGATATCCACCTCAGTCAAATCCAGAGCCAACTTACCTCCAAAACCGCAGGTCGCCGTAGCGTGATCAAGCACATCCAGCACACCCTCCGAGCGGATGACGCACTTGCTCAAATCGGCACGGCGCAGAAGTTTTGCCAACTCCTTAAACGAGCGGATATTTACCTCCGCCGACGCCACTACCATATATTTATTAAACATCATCTGCCCCGCGCCCCACAACGACTGCGCCACCTTGTTCGACTGACCGCCATAGCGCTTGTCAATCGACACAATGGCGAGGTTGTGCGCCGTACCCTCCTCGGGCATCCACAAATCGCGCACCTCGGGCTGCACCGCCAAGCGGATAGGCGCAAGGAATATGCGCTCGGTAGCCTCGGCTATGTAGGCATCCTCCTGAGGAGGCACACCCACCACCGTAGCGGGATAAACCGCATCCTTACGATGCGTAATGCAGGTTATATGGAACCTGGGGTATAAATCTTTCAACGAGTAGAAGCCTGTATGGTCGCCGAAATCACCCTCCACAACCTTCTCCTCCATAGGGTCTACATAGCCCTCAATCACAAAGTCACAATCCTCGGGGATGCGTATATCGCAGGTCAACGCCTTCACCAGTCGCACTGGCTTCTGGCGCAGAAATCCCGCCAAGAGGTACTCATCCATATTGTCGGGCATCGGTGCAGTCGCCGAATAGGTGTAGACTGGGTCACCGCCCAGAGTCACCACCACAGGCATTCTCTGTCCGAGGCGCTTGTAACCATCATAATGGCGCGCGCCAGTCTTATGGATATGCCAATGCATTCCCGTGGTCTGCCCATCGAAGCGCTGCATACGATACATCCCCATATTCGGTACGCCCGTTTCGGGGTCAAGCGTGTGCACCATCGGCAGCGTCACAAATGCGCCACCATCCGATTCCCACGAATGCAGCAACGGCAGACGCTCCAAATCGGCATCATCGCCCTGCCACACCACCTGCTGACACTCACCGCGACCCGACACTCGCTTCGGGAACCACTTCGCCACATCGGCAAGCAGCGGCAGCATCTTCATCTTATCCCACATCGTAGCCTTGGGGCTCAACGCATCACCCAGCAGGGCCTCGATGCGACTGCCTATATCCTCCAGCCGCTCCACGCCGAGAGCCATAGCCATACGGCGCTTCGAGCCCATCATATTGGTCAATACGGGAAACTCCGTGCCGGTATTCTCAAACAGCAACGCCTTGCCACCGCCCTCGCTCTTTGCCTGACGGTCGGTCAGCTCGGCAATCTCAAAGCGAGAAGATACGGGCGCTTTGACCCTAATCAACTCACCCTCGCTCTCCAGACGAGAGATATATTCCTGCAGGTTTTTATACATATAACACATTTACAACAACGATACAACAGTCCTTATAGAATTGACTTCTTCGAGTGAAGTTTAAGCAAACCACAACCACGACTCTTGATGAAAAACAATTAAGACACTATCATTTTTAAGAATTGTCTCATTTTTATTAATTAAAGATGGTGCAAATTCCCAATCATATTTACAAATCAATTTATCAAAGTTAATTGACTCGACTATTTTATTGTGTTTTTTTGATGTATTTTTATACATTTTCATCGAGAAAGCCCAACCACAATACTCTTCCTCATCAAAACCAGACTCAATAAAATTTAAAACTAAAGGAAAAAGATTTTCTTGAGTAGCACTCCAATTCGCAAAAGGCGACCTAATTATTGGCAACAAGTCACGCTCATTTTTAATCTTTATCATTTCCAACAAATTTTATTTTAATGGTGTATATGGTACCTTATATTTATCATCAAGTGTCAGGATGGCATTTTCGTGCATCGCCTTGTCCGCCAACAGAGCAAACTGCGTTGCGTAGTACGACTCCTCCAGCACCTTCTCGGGCTGCTTGCCCGTAACCACCGAGTGCAGGAACGCCTCGAGCAACTCCTTCGAGCCATCAGCCTCAGCGCCCACCGAGCTCTCGCCCGACACAACCTTCACATTCTGCATAATAGGCTTACCTGGCGCAAGTGCCGACGACTCCGCCGCCCACGATGTGCCCGCAAAGACCGAGTTAGACATCACGCCACGCTCAATCTGCTCAATGAGCTGGTGCATACCGCTACCCTTTGGCGCAGGCTCGTCGGTGTAGTGCATAGCCGTAACGAGGTCAATAGTTCCCTTCGTACCGAGAATCTGCTCGCCCATACCGAAGTGCTTGTTCGAGATGATTGACTCAAAGGTCATATTCACACCATTGGGATATGTAAAGATAGCGCTCACCGTATCATAGACATCGCGACCATCCGCCTTCCAGTGAACAAGACTACCAGCGCCCATCACTCGCTCGGGCAACTGACCCATCGCCCACGAGCCGTTCTGCAACTGGTGACACGCAAGCTCGGTCATCAAGCCACGCGAATATTCGCTGTAAAGTCGCCAGTTTATATGGCGCTCCAGCTCGGGTGAAGGCACCTCACGACGCCAATCGTTGTTTCTGTACCAGTAGTTTCTCACGCCGACAACCTCACCGATTGCGCCCTCGTGAATCATCTGCATCGCCTTGATATACTTGGGATCAAACAGACGCTGCTGACCGATGAAGAGCACGCCGTTCAACTCCTTGCGGCGGTTATATACCTCAAGAGCCTCGTCCATCGTGAATGCCATAGACTTCTCGCAGAAGACACGCTTGCCCGCCTCCAATGCCGCGATGGTCATCGGTGCGTGGAGATAGAGAGGTGTCGTGATAATCACACCCTGAACATCCCTGTTCTCCAGCAGACGACGATAGTCATCATACTGCTTCGCCGCAGGGTAATACTGCGCCGCATCCTCAAGATGTGGGCGGTAGTTATCACACAGAGCGACCACCTCAACATTCGGCATCTGCTTCAAATGCTTAATATGAAACAGACCGCGCGAGCCCGTACCTATGATACCGATACGCACCTTCTCGCCCTGCACCTCCTGCTTCGCCTTCTCGCTGCACGACTCCAACCACGGGAAGAGCGACAAGGCAACACCTGCCATACCCATCTTACCGCAATCGGACAAAAACTCTTTTCTGTTCATCTTTATCTATTATTCTATTTTTCTTTGTTCCACGCCGCCCGCCTTCGAGCAGAAAATCTCCGTAGCAGAATAGCCATCAAACTGTTTCACTATCGCCACGCGCTCACTCTTTGGCGCAGCATACAGAGCCGTTGACAACACCTCCGCCACCAGCGGCGAACGACCTTCAACAAGTATCATCTCATCCTGCGCAATCCTCGCTCCCGTGTGGGGATTTACGATGTGATACTCACCCGAGGGCGCACGCCCCGAGACCGACATCGCCGAGTCGCACAGATGCACCTCAAATGCCATCTCGCCCCTGCGCGCCTGATTCTCAACGCCCACTGACCACCACTCTCCGTAGGGATGATGACCGATTGCCGCCACCGAACTGTTTCCAAAATTCAGCAGTCCCGCCGCTGCACCGCTCTCCCGCACAAGTTTCAGCACCTGCTCAAGAGCAAATCCTTTGGCAAAACCGCCCATATCCAACTGCACGCCCTCGGCGCACTTCACACAATGCTTCGCCCCATCCAACTCATAGGGCACACCCTGCGCCGATCCCGCCGCCACCGAGAAATAGCCCCGTGTAGCGACACGAAACACCTCGCATAGTTCCAGCGCCATAAACAACTCGTCATCCACCTCAACACTCTCCGCCGTCCTCGAATTGAGCACACTCAACGGGCTCTTCATATCGAAGCGGTTGAAGCGGCGCTCCATATCGCGCACACGCCCCTCGACCTGCTGCGCCAGCGACTCACCCTGCTCACGGCTTAGACCCGTGAGGAGCACCTCAATGCGAGTGTGCATCGCATCGAACTCGAAGAACGAAATGGGATGCAACGGATTCTTATCGCTATAACGGAACTGAGCCACCTATGACTATTTCGAGAGATGTTTCAGAATTCTCCACGCCACACGCACCAGAGCGATGAGAGCGTAAATAACCACCGTAGTGAAGAGCACATAGCCTATCTGCGTAAATACCTCATACCACGGCGCCGAGAAACGGATTATAGCCACCCAGTTTGCGATGTTTGCCACCACAAAGCAGGCGAGCAGAATCCACAACTCGCGGCGTTTGAACTGCGCTGTAATGATTGTATCCTTCATCTTATTATAACTCTCTAATCTTCAGATTTCTAAAGTGCACCTCATCGAAGTGGTCCTGCAAAAGGATGTGACCGCCATCGCCGCCCGCGAAGTTCTTCACCTCGGCGAACTTGCTGTGCGACACCAGTGTCTGCCACATCTTGTTACCCTTCTCATACGAGAGAATCTTCACGCCATTGAGCCAGTGCTCAACCTTGTTGCCCTCGACCACGATGCGAGCCGTATTCCAGCCATAGTGGTCGGCGTGCTTCCAGCCCTCGGCAGGGATGATATCATAAAGCGAACCCAAGCGGCGGTTGCCCTTGAAGCCCATCTTTGCATCGGGGTGGTTCTCATCGTCAAGCAACTGGAACTCACAACCGATGCTGCCATTCTCAGAGATAAAGTATTTGATACCGCTGTTAGCGCCCTTTGTAATCTGGAAGTCAATAGAGAGTTCGAAGTTTTTATATTTCTTCTCGGTGATGATGTCGCCCGCACCCGACTGTGGCTTAATCACCAATACGCCATCGGCAGGAGTCCAACCCTTATTCATATCGTTCTTTGGGTCGAGACTCTTCCATCCGCTCATATCCTTGCCGTTCCACAACAAGGTCCAGCCCTGCGCCTGCTCGCGAGCCGAGAGGTAGTTTGCTATGTGGTTTGCCTGAGGGATAGTGGTGATTTCGGGAGACAACTCCTTCTCCAAATCGGTTGTCTTGATAAAGATATTGCGCCAGCGGATTGTGCGACCCGCCATAGCCTTATTGTTGCCAATCTCGTGCACCTGCAAGCCGATGAAGCCCTTTGCATCTGCATCGTCAATCATATCTACCGTTGGCTTGCCGTTGAGCCACACGCGGATATGGTTACCCACAGCCTCCACGCGCACCTTGTTCCACTCGGCACGGCGGTAGTCACGCTCAATCTTTGGCTCGTTGTAGAGCCAGCCACGGCGCTGCTCGTCGTAGATTGATGCGGTGGTGGTTGGTGAGTCAATCTCACACTGATAACCATAGACCACGCCATCGCGGTATGCCTTATCGGAGTGGCTGCGCAACTGCACGCCCGAGTTCACGCCCTCCTCAGCCTTGAACTCATACTCCAGAATAAAATCGCCATACTCGGTCTTGGTTGCAAGGAAGGTGTTTGGCTGACCGATGGTGCTCACGCCCACCAACTCGCCATTCTCGACCTTGTATTGAGCCTTGCCGCCAAGCTTAACCCAGCCGCTGAGGTTACGACCATTGAAGAGTGGTGTCCACCCCTCTCTCTCCTGCGCCTTGGGCGCACACATCACACATACGGCAAACAATGCCAGCAAAAACAATCTCTTCATATCAGGTTTGGAATTTTATTGTTAGTTTTAGGTTTTTATTGAAGTTTCCAAACGAAAATTACAACTTTATATCGTAAATCTGAATTACACCCACCAACGCATCGTTGTCATCGGTAACCAGCAGAGAGTTCACCTTGTAGGATGTCATCAACTTCTCGGCCTCGACAAGTTTTGCATTGGCGTTGATTGACTTTGGCGAGCGGGTTGCAATGTCGATGGCACGGATGTTGAAAAACTCAGCCTGACGGCTCTCCATCGCACGGCGCACATCTCCATCGGTCACGATACCCGCAATCTTCTCGTCCTCCATAATGATGATAAGACCCAAGCCACCACGGCTCATCTTGTGAATCATCTCGGTAGCCGAGCAGTCGGCTGACACCACAGGCAAATCGTTCTTTCGCATCACATTGCCAACTCTCATCAGCAATCTGCGACCGAGGCTGCCTCCTGGGTGGAAGCGGGCAAAGTCCATAGCCGTGAACTCACGCGCCTTCATCAGCGCCACCGCCAACGCATCGCCCATAGCAATCTGCGCCGTTGTAGATGTCGTAGGAGCCAGACGCAGGATACACGCCTCCTCCTTGACGCAGACATCGAGGTGGATATTTGAGTTCTTGGCAAGGGTTGACTCGCGGTTGCCAGTCATAGAAATCAGCACATTGCCGTTGGAGTGGATGAATGGCACAATCTTCAACACCTCGTCGGTCTCGCCCGAGTATGAGAGCGCAAGAATCACATCCTCCTTTGAAATCATACCAAGGTCGCCGTGGAACGCCTCGCCTGGGTGGAGATAGAAACTTGGCGTGCCTGTGCTTGCCAG
>JAFYOF010000080.1 GCA_017560305.1 Alistipes sp. | reverse complement strand
GACGCGGCAACCATACCCCACGCAATAGCCATCACGCTCATCGGGATGGTCACGGCGAGTATGATGGTCATAATTCCCTTCTTGATAATCTCCATCCAAAGGATGATGCGTCCGTTACTGCGCACCTTCAGTACATTGTAGGCGATGGCAGAGATGGGGTAGAAGATGCCTATGAGGCACATCACCTGAAAGTAGGGGATGGATGGGTGCCACTGCGGTCTTAGCAGCAGGTGGAAGATATCCTCGGCGGTAGCGACCAGCCCCGCCATAATAGGCAGCATAATAAATGCCGTGAGCATAACCACGCGGCGGTAGCCCTCATCGAACTTCTGTTCGTTGTCGCTAATCTTTGCAAGGGCGGGGAAGGTGACGCTTTGGATTGACTGCATCGTGGCATTCACGGGCATATCCTTGAGTTTCTGCGCCTGATTGAAGTAGCCGAGCGAGTCGGCAGAGTAGATTTTGCCGATGAAGAGTTGCGCGATGTTGTTGTAGATTGCCGTAATCATATCGGTGGCAATCAGTCGCAGACTAAAGGGCGCCATCTCGCGCAGAGAGCCGCACTTCACATCGCGGCGTGGACGCCACGAACTGCGATACCAAAGCAGCACGGCCTTCGTCGCCATCATACCCACACGCTGCCCCACAAGACTCCATACGCCGAAGCCCGTGAGTGCCATCACGATGGCGAGGATGCCGCTGATGAGCGACGAGAAGAATATGATTGTAGATAGTTCTGCGAAACGGAACTCCCTCACCATAATGGTGTTCTGGATAACGCACAAGGCGTTGAGCGGGAGCAAAAGGTACAGCACGGGCGCGATGTCGGTAATCAACTCCCAGCCATAGTACGAGGCAATGAGCGGCGAGGTGGCAGTCAGCGTACCATAAATCACAAGTGCCGCTATGAGGTTAAAACGAAAGACCGCCTTGAAGTCGCTTGGGGTGGGGTCGGCCTTGCGGATGAGTGTCTGTGAGAAGCCGCTGTCGATGACCACCTGCGTGAGGGTCACAAAGACCGTGAGGATGGCGATGATGCCCATATCCTCGGGCATAATGCGGTTGGCGACGATGATGCTCACGATGGCCTGCAGCAGGGTGGAGCCGACCTTCTCGGCTATGTTCCACGCTACGCCCGATGCCACTCGCTGGCTTAAATCTCGTTCCCCGGTCATCGCAGATATCTTATGCAAGCAGAGCCTCTACGCCCAGACGATATGAGTCAAGACCAAAGCCCATAATCGAGCCCTTTGCCACGGGGGCAATCATCGAGATGTGGCGGAACTCCTCTCTTGCAAGGATTGATGAGATGTGTACCTCCACAACAGGTGTCGTAACAGCCGAGATAGCATCTCGCAAAGCCACCGAGGTGTGGGTATATCCACCCGCATTGAGCACGATACCATCGTAGACACCTACGCTTGCGTGAACGGCATTGATAAGTTCACCCTCGATGTTTGACTGAAAGTAATCGAAGGTCACTCGGCCAGCATAGAGCTCCGAGAGCGAGGCGGTGTACTCCTCGAATGTGGTTGTTCCGTATATGTTGACATCCCTCTTGCCCTGAAGGTTGAGGTTTGGTCCGTTAAGGATGAGAATCTTCTTCATTGTTAATATATTTTAGCTTCGGTTTCGCCACGCAACAGACGCAGAGCATTCATCGCAAGCGACTGCAACTCATTCTCGCCTGGGTATATTGCGATTGGCGCAAGGAAACGGCACGAGTCGGCGATGGCGTCGGTGATGTACTTGCTGTAAGCGATGCCGCCCGTGAGAACGATGGCGTCGATGTCTCCCTTGAGGACTGTTGCCATCTGTCCGATATTTTTAACTATTCCATATACCATCAGGTCGATGGCCTGCTTCGATTCAGCATTGCCTGCCTGTGCCTCCTCGACAAGAGCCTTCACCGAGTTCTTGCCCGTGAGCGACACCAGACCTCCCTTGCCCGAGAGCAGGGTGCGAATCTCCTTGTGGGTGTACTTACCCGAAAAACATAGGTCAACCAACTCGCCAGCGGGGATTGAGCCTGCACGCTCGGGTGCTACCGGTCCCTCGCCATCGAGTGCGTTGTTGCAATCTATCACGCGACCCTTGCGGTGTGCCGCAACGGATACTCCACCACCCATATGTGCCACGATAAGGTTCAAATCCTCATATCGCTGCTCCACATCGGCGGCGTAGATGCGTGCCGTCGCTTTCTGGTTCAGGGCGTGGAAGATTGAGCGACGGCGAATCTCCTTTATGCCCGTAAGTTTTGCCACCTCATCACGCTCGTCGACAACGACTGGGTCGGCAATATATGCCTTCAGGTCAAGACCCTTTGCAATGTCGAGTGCGATAATAGCACTGAAATTCGAGGCGTGTTGTGGTGTGCAGTGACGAAGCTCGTCACACATCTGCTCGCTGACCTCATAGATGCCACTCTCAACAGGTCGCAAAAGCCCCCCTCGGCCGATGACAGCCGAGAGGGTTGCGAGGTCAACATTATGCTCCTTGAGAGCCTCTATAATCAACTCCTTGCGCCACTGGAGGTGCTCCTCGTTGGTGGCGAAGCGAGCGATTTGTTCTGCCGTATGGGTAAGTGAACACACAACCGCTTCGTGCTCGTCGTGGTAGACGGCAATCTTAGTGGAGGTAGAGCCGGTGTTAATCGCAAGAATAGCGAAATGGTAGGGCGTAGACTCCTTGTCGAGGGAGGCACTAATGTCACTAAAAAAGCGTTTGAGGTTAATACTTGTCATCGTGCAGAAGTTTTTCTTGTTAAATTATTTCGCTGCCAAGCAAGCGAGTGCGATTGAGTACTTCTTTGTAAGGGCAGAGTCACCGCGTGAAGTCAACACGCAAGGAACCTTTGTACCCATAACCATAGCAGCCAACTCAGCACCGCCGATGTGTGTAGCAGCCTTGAAGAATACATTCGCAGACTCGATGTTAGGGAAGAGCAAGCAGTCTGGGTCGCCAGCCACGCTTGAGCCAGTCACCTTCTTGTGCTCTGCAACCTCCTTATAGAGTGCTACATCGAGCGAGAGAGGACCGTCAACGATAACCTTACCCAACTGACCGCGGTCGCCCATCTTTGCAAGGATAGCGCCCTCGGTAGAAGAAGGAACTGATGGCAATACCTGCTCTGAAGCTGTGATGCAAGCAATCTTTGGAACATCAACGCCCAAAATCTTTGCAGTCTGTGCCAGGTAGCCGATGAGCTTCTGCTTCTGCTTGAAGTCTGGTGCTGGGATAACGGCAACATCCGAGATTGAGATCAACTTGTCACGACCTGGGAGCTCGATAACAGCCACATGGCTCAATACGCCCTTTGGTGGGAACAAACCTGCCTCCTTGTTGAGGATGCCGCGCATATACTTATCGGTTGAAACCAAACCCTTCATCAATACATCAGCGTCGCCTGCTGCTACCGCTGCAACTGCCAATCGAACGCAGTTTACATCGCTTGGCTCGTGTACGATGTTGAAGATGTTTGGGTCGATGTTGAGCTCTGCGCAAGCAGCCTCGATGGTAGCCTTGTCACCGAACAAAGTAGCTTCGCAAATGCCCTCCTTCCAGGCGTTGTATACAGCCTCGATAGTGTGAGTATCCTGACCATAAGCAACTGCCAGGCGCTTCTTACCGCGCGCAATGGCAGCCGATACGATTTCTTCCAATTTTGTAATCATCTCTGTAATGTTTTTATTGGTTTACAAATTCTTTGTGATTTCGTAAGTGTCGGTAGCGATTACCAACTCCTCGTTTGTTGCGATAACAGCAACCTTAACCTTTGCCTCTGGTGTAGAGAGCAGAGTGTTTACGCCACGAGTCTTGAGGTTGATGCTCTCGTCGATCTCAACGCCCATCCACTCCATATTCTGGCAAACATAACGGCGCAGGTCAGCAGAGTTCTCGCCAACACCGCCAGTGAAGATAATCAAATCAACACCGCCCATCTCGGCTGCGTACTCGCCCACGAACTTCTTCACGCGGTTGTAGTACATATCGCGAGCCACGATAGCCTTCTCGTTACCTGCATCGTAAGCGTCGTCGATGTCGCGCATATCGCTTGAAAGACCATCGGTAAGACCCAATACACCTGACTTCTTGTTCATCATTGAGTTGAGCTCGGCGTATGACATACCCTCACGCTCGCCGATGTAGGTAGCAGCGCTGGCGTCGATTGAGCCGCAACGAGTACCCATCACCAGACCATCGAGTGGAGAGAAGCCCATTGATGTGTCGAATGACTTGCCGTTCAAAACAGCAGTTACAGAGCCGCCGTTACCGATGTGGCAAGTGATAATCTTCGAGTTCTCGAAATCGAGACCAACCATCTCAGCACCCACCTTTGCAACATACTTGTGGCTTGTGCCGTGGAAACCGTACTTACGCACGCGGTACTTGTTGTAGTACTCCAATGGCAAAGCATAGAGGTAGTTGATTGCTGGGATTGACTGGTGGAATGATGTGTCGAACACAGCCACCTGAGGAACGCCTGGCAACACCTTCTCGATTGAGAGGATACCCTCAAGGTTAGCAGGGTTGTGCAGAGGAGCAATCTCAAAGAGTGAGCGGATGTTCTCCTTTGCCTGCTCGTCAACCAATGCGCTTGACTGGAAGAACTCACCACCGTGAGCCACACGATGACCAACAGCCTTCACCTCCTTGAGGTCGGCGATAACGCCGTGCTCGGCATTTGTCAAGGCGTCAAGCACGAGGCTGATACCTGTTGTGTGGTCTGGAATAGGCATCTTCAACTCGAAGTTGTCCTTGCCTACTGGCTTGTGAGTGAGGCTTCCCTCTGGAAGACCGATGCGGTCAACAAGACCCTTTGCCAACATTGCGTTGCTCTTGTCGTCGATGTCGATCACCTGATACTTAATCGAAGATGAACCGCAGTTAAGAACTAATACGATCATAATTTTTTTGTTATTTAATTTTAAGTGTTATTTCTTCCTCAATGAGCCCGCCGCCGCGTAGAAAGATATGCGTCGGATGGTGGGCTATACTCACACTTTATGCCACATCGCCCTTGTGGGGTGTGGCTAATTTTGAGTTAATTGTATTTGCACTCCCAAAGATAGTAAATAAAGTGCGAAGAAACGAAAAGCGAGGCGAAAAAATCATAAGTTTCGCCTCGCTTTTGCTATATTTCCTCCTTTTGCCGATTATTTGGCTTCTGTGTTGTATAAAATTATGCGTTCGATGGCTCTCTGACACACTGGACAGAACTGCGTAGCCACATTGTCACGCATACGGCAGATGACCGCTGGACGATACATTCCCTTGGTCATATAACCGCCTCCCTCGTAGACGCCGACTGTATATTTTTTCTTGCGCTTGTCGGTAGGCTCGGTAGGGATTTTCTCATTCTTGTCGAGCATATCCTTCCACTTTGAGTCGAAGTCAACCAGCGAGGTGATGTTCTGCTCCCAAGGCTCATAGTCTAGCGAGTAGAAGTTCTCGGTATGGTCGGGTTGCTCGTAGAAATACTCGTCACCCAGAGCGCCAAACGAGTGACCGAACTCGTGCACCACAACGGGCTTGAAGTAGGGGTTGTGGGCGGTGGTGAGGGTGTATGAGTTGTAGATGCCGCCACCTCCGTAGGTGTCGGTGTTGGCGAGGATTATAAGATGTTCATAATCAATGCCCGAGAGCTGGTCGTGGATAAGATGCACGCTGTTGGTTGTGAGGTAGCGGGGTGAGTAGAAGGTCATAAAATTTGAGTTTACGGCCGTCTGCTTCCAGCTCCCATCCTGTGGTATGCTCACATCGCTCTGCTTTGACGCGCACTTCACCGCCACGACATTGAAGCGGTGTTTGTGTGATGAGAAGGGCTCGTAGCGCATAATCTCATCGCACGCCTCGCGGGCATCTTTCATAAAGATATCCATCTCCTCCTCGGTGTAGCCCTCCGCCATAATGGCGATGTCGATACACTCCTCGCTGCTACCGCTCTTGAGCAGGTATTCGTGGGGCGTTGCTTCGCGGCCGTTGAGGTTGCGGATTAACTTGTCTTCGGGGTCAAGGGTGTGGCGCGATGAGGCGGCAATCTGACCCTTGTTGTCGAACAGGGTAGTCTCTACGATAACCTTCTGTTTGGGAAATGGCACAAGTTGTGTGAATTCAAAACTACGGGTTGAGGTTGAAGCCTCATTGGTTGTAAGCCACTCCTGAAAAAGGCTTGAGAAGGAGTTGTAGTACAAAGTTGCATTGCTCTCTGCGTCAATGATTTTCACCTCGCCATTTCCGCGCACGGGGACGCTGTCGAGGTTCACACGGCGACCCGCCCAGCTGTCGAAGCGGGCGAATTCGTCGATGGCAATCATCTGCTGAGAGGCGTTGCCGACAAAAACATAGTCGATGCGAAGTGTTGCATTTTGGAAATTTTTCTCAAAAGACTGCGCACACGCTATGCCGCAGCAGAAAAGTGCTGCGGAGAGTAGAAGTATGACTTTTTTCATTGCTTTAAGCCTCATATTTATAACCCACGCCCTTGATTGTCACGATGTGGTCCTCGCCAATCTTCTGGCGCAACTTGCGGATGTGAACATCAATGGTGCGGTCGCCGACGATGACTCTGCTGCCCCAGACGCGGGTGTAAATCTCCTCGCGGGTGAAGAGTTTGCCTGGCTCGGAGTGGAGCAACTGCAGGAGTGAGAACTCCTTGCGTGGGAGGGTGATGACCTCGTCGCCCTTTCTCACCTGATAGTGCTCGATGTCAATCTCCAGCGGAGTCTTGGCATTCTCGTCAACGGGGGTGATGCGCTTGAGGATGGCCTGCACACGGCTGCGCAGGATGTTCATCTTGATAGGTTTGTTGATGTAGTCGTCAGCGCCAGCGTCATAGCCCTGCAACTGGGTCTCCTCGGTACCTACGGCAGAGAGGAACACCACCATCACATTCTTCAGCGTTGGTGATTCGCGGATTGCCTTGCATGTTTCGATACCATCCATCACGGGCATCATCATATCCAGAAGGATAAGGTGGGGCTTTACGGCGAGTGCTGTCTCCAGGCCCTCCTGTCCGTTTGGTGCTGTGTGTACTTCATAACCGTCGCGCTCGAGGTTGTATTTTACGAACTCCAGAATGTCCGGTTCGTCGTCGATAAGTAAGATTTTGTAACCCATAGTTGAATTTTTTCACAAATATAATAAAATTCCACTCAAAAAAAAGAATAATGAAGCGATAATTTACTTATATTTGCACATCTGTATGTTATAAAAATGGGTAACATATAAAACTACTGATGTAATGACTACTGAAAATTCTTTCCACGCGGCTCCAGTGGAGCCTATCGGCGATGCCGATAATGCGCTAAATGTAACTGTTGAGGATCAGGCGGAAGAGAGTGCTGCCCTGATTGATGAAACTAATGTAGAGGCTGCTATTGCAGCTGATTTTTCGGAGGAGGATGCTGCTCTTGATGCCGAGAAGGCTGGTCTTGCCATTGGCGAGGAGACTCAGGAGGAGCTCTCAGCGGCTGATGTTGATAAGGATGATTTGAGCAACAAGTCAAAGCAGGAGCTTGTCGAGTTGTTTGAGTCGTTGCTGGAGACCGAGCCCGTGCAGATTCTTCGCAAGAGTGTCGAGGCGATTAAGATTGCCTTCTACAAACTCCACCGCGCCGAGGTAGATGCCGCGCGCCGCAACTTTGAGGCGGAGGCTGGCGAGGGTGCCGAGTTTGTGCCACAGGTGGATGCTCTGGAGGTTAAGCTCAAGGATTTGTTTAAGCTCTACCGCACACGCCGTGACGAGTACATCTCTAACCTTGACAGCATCAAGGAGGAGAACCTCAAGACGAAGCTCGCCATCATCGAGGAGTTGAAGGAGTTGGTGAACTCCGACGAGGCTCTGAACTCTACATTTGCAAAGTTCCGCGAGTTACAGCAGCGCTGGAAGGATACGGGTCTTGTGCCACAGCAGAAGGTGAAGGATGTGTGGGAGACTTACAATCTCCATGTTGAGAACTTCTACAACTTCATCAAGATTAACAAGGAGCTGCGTGACCTTGACCTGAAGAAGAACTATGAGCAGAAGATGCAGCTCTGCGAACAGGCGGAGGCTTTGATTACCGAGCCTTCGATTGTCGAGGCGTTCCACAAGTTGCAGAAGTTGCACGACGAGTGGCGTGAGACAGGTCCTGTGGCAAACGAATATAAGGAGGCTCTGTGGGAGCGCTTCAAGACCGCTTCGAGCCGCATCAACAAGCAGCATCAGGAGTACTTCGACGCAATCAAGCAGGAGCAGTTGAAGAATCTTGAACTCAAGAGCGAGTTGTGTGCAAAGACCGAGGCGTTGGCTGACCACCCTTACTCTTCACGCAAGGAGTGGAACAAGGCGAGCGAGCGCCTGATTGAGATTCAGAAGATATGGCGCACGATTGGTTTTGCGCCAAAGAAGGATAATACACGCATCTATGAGCGCTTCCGTGCAGCATGCGACCGCTTCTTTGAGGCGAAGCGCAAGTTCTACGAGGGCGTGAAGAGCGAGATGGAGCATAATTTGCAACTCAAGCAGGAGATTTGCGAGGCTGCCGAGGCTTTGCAGAACAGCGAGGACTGGAAGCACGCAACCGAGGAGTTGATTGCTCTTCAGGCAAAGTGGAAGCAGGTGGGTGCCGTGTCGCGCCGTTATGCCGACCAGGTGTGGAAGCGATTCCGCGCGGCGTGTGACAACTTCTTCGAGCGCAAGGCGAAGCACTTTGCAAGCATCGAGGATGAGCATGAGGTGAACTTGCAGAAGAAGTTGGCTCTTATCGAGCAGATGCACGCGGCCGACATCAAGGCGGGCGGCTACGATATGATTAAGGATTTCCAGCGCCGCTGGAGCGAGATTGGTTATGTGCCAATCAAGCAGAAGGATGCCGTGCAGAAGAAGTATAAGGAGGCTGTGGATGCAATGTTCGGCGTGTTGCGTGGCTCGGAGCGTGACCGCTCGATGAATCGCTTCAAGGAGCGTCTGCAGGGTATGAAGGCTGGCGCGGAGAAGCGTATGCGCTCGGAGCGTGAGCGTCTTTATAATAGAGTGCGCCAGATGGAGCAGGATATCGCTCTGCTGGAGAACAACATAGGTTTCTTCTCGAAGTCGAAGAATGCTGATGCGATGATTGCTGACATCCGCGACAAGATTGCAAAGGCAAAGCAGGAGTTGCAGCTTACGGTTGAGAAGATTAACCTTATCGACAGCTACTCTGCTGAGGGCGGCGATAAGAAGGAGTAGAAGAGAAAAGGAGTAAAACGCGAGGTCGGATTCGTGGCGCGAAGCTGCGAGCCCGACCGTTGCGATGAAAATAGGATAGTTAGGAAAAATAAGTAAATATTTAACATTGATAAGATTATGAAATTGAGTAAGCCAAAGTACATCTTCGTGACAGGAGGTGTGGCATCGTCACTGGGTAAGGGTGTTATCTCTGCATCTGTTGCGCGTCTGTTGCAGGCACGCGGTTATTCTGTAACGGTTCAGAAGTTTGATCCATACATCAATGCTGACCCAGGACGCTTGAATCCTTATGAGCACGGTGAGAGCTATGTGACTGAGGATGGTACAGAGTGTGACTTGGACTTGGGTCACTATGAGCGTTTCACCTCTATCACTACTACAACAAATAACACAGTAACCACAGGTAAGATCTATCAGAGCATCCTCGAGAAGGAGCGCCGTGGCGAGTATATGGGCAAGACCGTTCAGGTTATCCCTCACATCACCGACGAGATTAAGCGCCGTGTACAGTTGTTGGGTGCAACAAAGAAGTATGATTTTATTATCTCGGAGATTGGTGGTACTGTGGGTGACATCGAGTCATTGCCTTACATCGAGTCTGTTCGTCAGTTGCGTAACGAGTTGGGTTATCAGAGCTCATTGCTCATCCACTTGGCGTGGGTGCCTTATATGGCGGTAGCAAGCGAGCTTAAGACAAAGCCAACACAGCACTCAGTAAAGGAGTTGCAGTCGGAGGGAGTACAGCCAGATGTATTGGTATTGCGTGCCGAGCACAGCTTGCCAGAGGATGTACGCCGCAAGGTTGCTCTGTTTTGTAATGTTACTCAGGACGCAGTTGTTGAGTCTGTTGACAAGCCTACAATCTATGAGGTACCACTCAGTATGCGTGAGCAGCATCTTGACGATGTAATCCTCCGCAAGTTGGGTATCGAGGACAACGGCGAGCCAGATATGTCGGCTTGGAGCGAGTTTGTTGAGAAGATTAAGAACCCAAGCAAGCGTGTTGAGGTTGCTTTGGTTGGTAAGTATACTGAGTTGCCAGATGCTTATAAGTCAATCAACGAGTCATTCATTCACGCTGGTGCTGCGAACAACTGCAAGGTGAAGGTCCACTATGTGGCTGCCGAGAGCATCAACGCAGGCAATGTAGCAGAGTTGCTCGGTGGTGTATCGGGTATCTTCGTTGCTCCAGGTTCGGGTGTTCGCGGCTTCGATGGCAAGATGGAGGCTGTTCGCTATGCACGCGAGAACAATGTTCCTTTCTTTGGTGTTTGCCTTGGTATGGAGAGCGCAGTTGTTGAGTTCGCACGCAATGTGTTGGGCATCAGCGACGCTAACTCACGCGAGATGGACCCACAGACAAAGAGCCCTGTGGTAGACATTATGGAGGAGCAGAAGAAGGTGACTTTGAAGGATGGTACAATTATGCGTCTGGGTGGTTACGCTTGCTCGTTGAAGAAGGGCTCAACCATCGCAAAGGCTTACGGCAAGGAGTCTATCGTTGAGCGTCACCGCCACCGTTATGAGTTCAACAGCGCTTACCTCGAGCAGTTTGAGCAGGCAGGTATGAAGGCTGTGGGTACAAACCCTGAGACAGGCTTGGTAGAGGCTGTCGAGTTGCAGGGTCACCCTTGGTTTGTTGGTACACTCTTCAACCCAGAGTACCATAGCACAGTAGCAACGCCAGCTCCATTGTTCGTGTCATTCGTTGCTGCAGCGTTGGATTTCCAGAAGGCAAAGAAGGCTGAGGAGAAGGCAGAGAAGTAGTAATTTTTAAAAAATAGAAATGGATAAGAAAACAGTCATTGGAGTTGTCCTTATGTCGATGATTTTCATCGGCTATATGGCTTACAACTCTCGTCAGCAAACAAAGTATAAAGAGTATATGGCGCAGGTGCAGGTCGAGGAGCAGGCACTTGCAGAGCAGCAGGCTCAGGCAGCTGCTGAGTCAGTCGCAGAGAATTCTGACAGTTTGCAGTTGAGCGCAGCAGAGTTGGCTTTGCAGCGCGAGAAAGAGCTTTTTGGTGAGACCCTCGTGGCAGCCAAGTCGGCACAGGAGCAGAGCCTCACAATGTCAAACGACCTCTTGTCGGTAGAGTTCACTACCCGAGGCGGTATGATGACAAAGGCTGTGTTGGAGGATTACACAAAGTATGCTCCAAAGGGCGAGCGCAACGAGAAGATTTCGTTGTTTGACCCTGAGACAGCAATGTTCGATATGGAGTTCTATGTGAAGAACGGACTCAATAATGTGAAGGTAAACACTTCGGAGTACATCTTCTCAACCGAGGGCGTGCGCCGCGCAGAGGATTATCAGACTCTTGCGATGCGCCTTGAGGTGAGCCCGGGTGCTTACATCGTTTATGAGTACACACTCTACGACAAGAAGGAGCCTTCACGCGACTATTTGATTGACTTCAATGTAAGATTGGAGAACCTCTCGCCAGTGATGGCGCAGCAGTCAACTCTGGGTCTTACCTGGAGCAACCGCACATTCCAGAACGAGCGCAGCTACAAGACCGAGAATATGTACACAACACTCTCTTACCGCCTGCCTGGCGAGGATGGTGTTGAGGACTTGGGTATGAGCGAGGATAGCAAGTCGGAGCAGGTGCAGAGCGAGGTAAACTGGGTGGCATTCCGCCAGCAGTTCTTCTCGCAGACATTCATTGCTCACTCTAACTTCGCATACGCCGATATGGGCTTCACAACCGAGGCGAAGGGCTCTGGTTACCTGAAGCACTACACATCGCGTATGGGTGTGAATTACACTCCACAGACCACCTCTTACAACTTCTCAATCTACTGTGGTCCTAACAAGTATCCTATCCTTCAGGATATCGTGGGTGCTAACGGCGAGAGCATCGCTATGGAGCGCCTCATTCCGCTGGGTGGCTGGCTTGTTGGCTGGTTCAACCGCTGGGTGGTTATCCCTGTGTTTGATTTCCTGAGCAAGTATATCTCTAACTTCGGTATCATCATCTTGATTTTGACCGTGCTGGTTAAGCTCCTGATCTTCCCATTGACATACAAGAGCTACCTATCAACAGCCAAGATGCGTGTTATCAAGCCAGAGATGGATGCCTTGAATGCGAAGTACCCTCGTCAGGAGGATGCTATGAAGAAGCAGCAGGAGATGATGAATCTCTACAAGAAGGCTGGCATCAGCCCTATGGGTGGTTGCTTGCCAATGCTCATTCAGTTGCCTCTGTTGTGGGCTCTGTTCCGCTTCTTCCCAGTGAGCATCGAGTTGCGTGGTAAGTCATTCCTGTGGGCTGACGATTTGTCATCTTACGATAGCATTCTCGACCTCCCATTCTCAATCCCATTCTATGGCGACCATGTCAGCTTGTTCTGTCTGTTGATGTGCTTCTCGATGATTGGATTCTCTTACATCAACTACCAGCAGAACTCTGCGGCATCGGGTCAGATGGCAGGTATGAAGTTTATGATGGTGTATATGATGCCAGCGATGATGCTCTTCTGGTTTAACGACTACGCGTCAGGTTTGTGCTACTACTACCTCTTGTCACAGGTAATCACAATGATTCTTATGACTGGTATGCGCCGTTTCGTAGACGATGACAAGATTCGCTACATTATGGAGCAGAACAAGGCAAAGCAGAAGAACAAGAAGAAGTCTAAGTTCCAGCTTCGTTATGAGGAGTTGATGCGCCAGCAGGAGGAGATGGCTCGTCAGCAGGCGAAGCGCAAGTAATATCTGCCCGCAAGGGTAAATGAAAAGAGGTTGTCCACTCGGACAACCTCTTTTTGCGTTTACACCTTAAATAATATAAGGAGTGCTATCGCTTCAGCAGATACTTAATCACAAGGTAACCGCCCACAATCTGAGTAAGCATACCCGGGATGCCGAGTCGCAAATCCTGCAACGCAGCCTCGATGCTGCCAGTGTAAGCCCACTCGAAGAGCGAACCTGCAACCTGATAAGTAGCAACCACAGCAGTCAAAAGTGCGATAGATACCTTGCCGAAGTGTGAAGCCATATAACCCGCCGCTACCGCCAGAATGGTAGACTTGACAAGGATTGGCACCAACACTGCTGCCGCTGGCATACCGAACAGAAGGTGGTTGAACAGAGGCGAGAGGAGCGCTGTGAGCAGACCAACCTTCCAACCGTACTTGTAAGCACCCACCAAGGTGAAGAAGTAAATCGGCAACATAATCATACCGCCCTGTGGCACGAGGTGGCACAACTGTGGCAACGCGATGTTACCCAGGATGAACAATGATGCTGCGATGTAAGTTTTTGCTTCGTTGTACTTCAACGAATAGAGTTTGATACTTGTAACTTGCATACTCTCTTTTTTTATGTTATTAATTTTTATTTTTTTTGCTCGCTTCTGCGAACTACTTTTGGTGGGTAGTTACGCAAAAAGTCTACCAAGATGATCTCCCGAGGCAAGAAATATTTTTATTTTCGTCCCGCGGGAGTGCCAAGTTGCGCTACAAAATCATCTATCGCCTGCAGGCTCTGCTCGATTGTAGAGCACTGAAGGCATAGTTTCTCCACGGGGCAGATGTCTGTGCCCGCGCGGTTGATGATGTTTGCAACCACCTTGCCGTAGTCGGTGGGGATGTTGTGCCCGGAGAGCAACTCCAGCGCCGACTCGCTTATCACCTCGGCATAGACCCACTCAACACCGCCCGCCACCATCAGCACGGCAGCGCCCTTGCCCACAACCTTGTCGGCAAGCAGTGCGCCCCTGAGTGTGCTGGGCTCGTTGCGCAGCAGGTGGTGCAGGTCTTTCACTCCGCGCTGGTGAAAGGTGAGTGTGGTGTCTGCGTTCTGGATGATACACGAACACCCCTCGGCGCGGAGCCTTTGGATGAGCATTTGCTTCATTGCTAAAACTCGCGACCCTGTTTCAAATCCTCGATGTACTTGTCAATGCGGCGCATCTGGCGAGGGATGTCGATGCGCTGTGGGCAGTGCTCGTTACACTGCTTGCAACCCACGCAACGGTCTGCCTGACGCTCCTTCTCCACCGCACGCTCATAGCCCACAAGGAATGCGCGGCGCGCCTTGCGGAAGTTCTCGTCCTGCGATGAGCGCGAGAGGTTGCCCTCGTTCACGCACTTGTTGTAGTGCAGCAGGATGGCTGGGATGTCCAGACCATAAGGGCAAGGCATACAATATTTACAATCGTTGCAAGGGATGGTAGGGTATTGCAACATCAGCTCCGCAGTCTCGTAGAGGAACTCCTTTTCCTGGTCGGTAAGTGGTACAAGAGGCGAGAATGTGCGCAAGTTATCCTGCAAGTGCTCCTCGTAGGTCATACCGCTCAATGCTGTGAGCACCATAGGGTGTGAGCCGCAGAAACGGAATGCCCACGATGCCACGCTGCGCTCTGGCTCCTGCTCCTGCAGGCGGGCAGAGATGTGGTTTGGCACATTCGAGAGACGACCGCCCAACAATGGCTCCATAATAACAACAGGTATGTTGCGCTTCTCCAACTCGGCGTATAGGTACTCGGCGTTCACATTCTGACCGCGGGCATTTCTCCAGTCGGAGTAGTTCATCTGAATCTGAATAAAGTCCCAATGTACCTTCTCGTGGTAGGCGAGGATGTGGTCGAAGACATCCTTTGAGCCGTGGAACGACCAGCCGAGGTTGCGAATCTTACCCTTCTTGCGCTCCTCGATAAGGAAGTCGAGGATACCGTTGTCGATAAAGCGCTCCTCAAACGAGCGGATGCTGCTGCCGATGTTGTGCAAGAGGTAGTAGTCGATTGTGTCAACCTGCAACAACTCAAACGAGCGGTTGTACATCAGTATTGAGTTCTCGCGTGTGAAGTTCGAGAAGTTCGACATCTTGGTGGCAATGAGGTATTTATCGCGTGAGTGGCGGCTAAGGGCAATGCCCGTAACCTTCTCTGAGCGACCCTGGCAATATACGGGTGATGTGTCGAAGTAGTTCACGCCGTGAGCGATGGCGTAGTCCACCAGTTCGTTCACCTTCTCCTGATCCACCTCGTCTCTGCCGTCGTCGCCCTTGCGCATAGGCCAGCGCATACAACCGTAGCCGAGGATTGATACATTATCGTTTGTGTTGTGGTTGGTGCGGTATGTCATCTTGTCGGTTGGCACATCCTCATCATCCACATTGTATGGGTCAAACTTCAGGTTGCTTGGCTTGCAGCCCGTAAGTGCCGCAACCGTGAGGGCAGAGCCAGCGCCAAGACGCGCCAGAAACTCGCCACGACCAATATTATTATTTTTCTTCTCCATAGCGGCTTTTCTTATAATGTTCTGTGTTCTGAAAATCCCTTTACATAGATAGCGCTGAATGGTCGTGCTGGACAGAGGTTCTCGCACGCACCACAACCCAGACAGCGGTGTTTGTTGATTGTTGGAATCTTGCGTGAGCGACGATTCTCCTTGTCGATAGGCACCATAGTGATAGCACCCGCAGGGCAGTGACGCTCGCAGTTGCCGCACTCCACCTCGTCGGTGATGACGATACAGTTCTTGCGCATCCACACAGCGTGACCGATGCGTGTAGATGACTTTTCGGCAAGGGTCAGAGGCTTGATGGCGCCAGTAGGGCAGACCTGTGAACACTTGTTGCACTCTGGTCGGCAGTAGCCCTTCTCGTATGACATTGTAGGTTGCATAAAGGTCTTCAGGTCAGCCGATGGGCGCAACACCTGATTAGGACACGCCGCAACGCAGAGCTGGCAACCAGTGCAGTGTGCCGCCATATTGCGGGCGTTCAGTGAGCCTGGAGGTGTGAGCGGAGTCTTGCGGTTTGGAGCCTGCTTGTCAATGATGGTTGCGTAGCCGCCATCCACCTTCATCTCCTGCGCCTTGGCAGCCGATGCAGCGAGCAGGGTAGCGCCCACGAGGAAGTTCTTGCGAGAGTTGTCTACTGGGGCGTCAGCCTTCTCTGACTTCTTTGCCTTTGTGCGGAGCGTGTATTTGATAGCGCCCTTGTTGCAGCTCTCGATGCAGTCGAAGCATACCACGCAGCGGCTATAATCAATAGAGTGGTTCTCTACATCGATGCACGATGACTTGCAGTTGCGACCGCAACGCTTGCAGTCAATACACTTTGTGGTGTCAATCACTGGCTTAAAGAGTGAGAGACGAGACAATGCACCGAGCACTGTGCCAACCGGGCAGATGGTGTTGCAGTATGTTCTGCCACCACGCCACGCAAGGTAACCCACCACGATGAGGGTAACGGCAGCCACGGCGAATGTAGCCCACGAGCCAATCCACACCTCGGTAGAGTAGAATGCGTAACTGTCAACTCGCTCGGCAAGGAATGCCAAAGCATTGTTTCCCCACTTCCAGAGTGGCGAGAGGAGATTTTGTGCAATACGACCGTATGCGCTGTAAGGAGCAACGAGCAGGGCAATAGCGCCGAAGCCAGCCACCATAGTTGCTACAAATACCGCCAGCACGCCGTAACGCAACCAACTCTTTGCTGGCGAATAACTGAAGCGGTTACGCTTGCGCTTGCCTGCAAAAAAAGAGAAGATGTCCTGCATCACGCCGAGCGGGCAAATGACCGAGCAGTAGATGCGTCCCAGCAGAAGCGTCATAGCGACCATAAAGATTACTACGCCTACATTGAGCGCCAGAATGGCGGGTAGGAATTGGATTTTAGCCAGCCAGCCCAACCAGGCGTGCAGTGTTCCCGTGAAGTCGAGGAATAGCAGCGTGATAAGCCCGAAGCAGAGGGCTGCGGCAACAACTCTGAATTTTCTTAACATAACTCTATCTGTTTATTTTGTTAGTTCGGTCGGTAATATCAACCTTTAGGTTGGTTGTGTGGTTGTAAAGATAGTTAAATTTTCTGAAATGGTTGCATAATAATGCAGAAAAATAGTGCAAAAAATCACTCTTTTCTCTGCTTCCTGGCGCTTGCGGAAAAGTCGGCGGATGACCAAATTTGACATTTTCGGGGCGTGGGGTCTAATTTTTTTACTGAAATAGTAGTATTTCTAAAGATTTTTGATGATATTTGCATTATTATTACCCAAAGAGAATGCGTAAATTTGATTACATAATCGTAGGTAGCGGACTCGCAGGATTATATGCCGCCTGGAAGGCTTCGCTGAAGGGCAGTGTGGCTGTAATCACCAAGTCGATGGTTCGTGAGAGCAACTCTTTCAATGCTCAAGGTGGTATTGCCGCCGTTACATCATTTGACGATAATCCCGAAATCCATAAGTCGGACACGCTGATTGCGGGTCGTGGTTTGTGTGAGGATCGTTCGGTGGAGATTCTTGTGAACGAGGGTCCCGACCGCATCGAGGAGATTATCGCCGAGGGTATGAAGTTCGACACCGAGAACGGTGTGCTGGCTTTAGGTCTGGAGGGT
This sequence comes from Alistipes sp., assembly GCA_017560305.1. Next base: position 18,533 of record JAFYOF010000080.1, on the reverse strand, counting down.
GGTCACCACAAGCGCAGAATCCTTCACGCGGGCGGAGATGCTACGGGTCGCTGGATTACCGAGTTTGCGATATCGAAGGTTGCCGAGCGCGATAACATCACCGTGTTTGAGAATACCCTGTTGCTTGACCTCTTGGTTGAGAACAAGACCTGCTACGGCGTGCGTTGCTGGAGTACAAACCCGGAGTTGACCGATGCGGTTGAGGGGGGAGAGGAGGTTATGCTCTTTGCCAACCATGTATTCCTCACTTCGGGCGGTACATCGGCTATCTATGCCCGCACAACCAATCCGCAGACTACCGTTGGCGATGGCGTTGCGATTGCCTACAAGGCGGGTTGCCGCATTCTGGATATGGAGTTTATTCAGTTCCACCCATCGGGCTTGTATCTGAAGGATTCGTCGCAGGCGTTCCTCATCAGCGAGGCTGTGAGAGGCGAGCGCGCGCACCTGTTGGGTAAGGATGGCAAGCGATTTATGGTGCCTATCCACGAGTTGGCGGAACTTGCGCCCCGTGATATTGTGGCACGCTCGATATTCAAGCAGATGCGTCAGGATGGAATGCCTTATGTGACTCTGTCGCTCAAGCATCTTGACCCACAGATGATTCAGAAGCGCTTCCCTGGCATCCTTGCCAAGTGTAAGGAGTTTGGCTATGACCTCACGCAGGAGATTCCGGTTGCGCCAGCGGCTCACTACTCGGTTGGTGGCGTGATGTCGAACAACGATGGTCGCACCGATGTCAAGCGCCTCTATGTGTGTGGTGAGGTGGCGGCTACAGGTATTATGGGTGCAAACCGATTGGCGTCGAACTCGCTTATCGAGTGTTTGGTCTTTGCCAATCGAGCCGTAGAGGATAGCGTGAAGGTGGGCGCTGTGGAGGAGTATCCTACATTCCTCAAGCAGTACAGCCGCGATGATGCAAACGAGTCGCTCTACCTTGAGGTGCGTCAGAAGGTTGCCGATATTATGAATACCTATGCAGGTATCATCCGCAGCGAGGAGGGTCTCAAGGAGGGTCTCAAGGAGGTTGAGCAGTTGCGCAACATCATCAAGCAGAAGCAGGATGAGCGAGGCGGAGAGCCTAATCGTGAATACTATCTTGAGGCGTCGCGTCGTTTGTTATGCGTGGCACGCCTGATTATGTCGCCAGCGCTTCTGCGTAAGGAGAGTCGTGGCGGACACTATCGTGAGGATTTCCCTTGCGCCGACGAGGCCTATGCTCTGCACTCGGTGCAGCGTCGTGGCGAGGAGATCACCACAGCACAAGTGAATGGAAACTTTTTTAACTTTTAGTCAAATATGCAGTACGAAAACTTAATCAGCAAACTTCTCGATTTGGGAATTGAGGAGGATATCAATACAGGTGACATTACCACCGAGTCAATCATCCCCGAGTCGATGAATGCGGTGGCGACGATGACAGCCAAGCAGGAGGGTGTGATCTCTGGTCTGGAGATTGTGAAGATGGTTTACGACCGCTTCCAGAGCGATGTTGTCTTCACTCCTTATTTCAAGGATGGTGATTTCGTGCAGAAGGGTGATGTTATCCTGAAGATTGAGGCTACATATCCAACTCTGTTGCGTGGTGAGCGCTTGTCGCTTAACCTCTTCCAGCGTATGTGTGGTATCGCAACCGAGACTGCAAAATATGTGAAGGAGCTCAAGGGTACTCACACCGAGTTGTTGGATACTCGCAAGACTGCTCCGGGTCTGCGCGTGTTGGATAAGTTGGCTGTGAAGCACGGCGGCGGTACAAACCACCGTATGGGTCTTTACGATATGGCTATGATTAAGGATAACCACATCAAGATGGCTGGCGGCATCACAAAGGCCGTTGAGCAGGTGCGTGCACGCATTGCCGAGGGCATCAAGATTGAGGTTGAAACAACAAATCTCGATGAGGTTAAGGAGGCTATCGCAGCGGGCGCTGACATCATTATGCTTGACAATATGAGCAATGAGGCTATGACCGAGGCTGTGACAGTTATCAACGCCGCTAATAAGGGTATCAAGACCGAGGCATCGGGTAATATGAGCATCCCTCGTTTGATTGAGGTTGCCGCTACTGGTGTTGACTACATCAGCGTAGGTGCTTTGACTCACACCGTTAAGGCTATGGATATCAGTATGAATATCCAGGTTGAAAAATAAGAAATTTTCTATGTCTATGACTAATAGTGAACTCACGCAGCGAATAGAGCAACTCAAGAAGGAGAAGAATGCTGTCATCCTTGCCCATTACTACACCTTGCCCGAGGTGCAGGCAGTAGCCGACCATCTCGGCGACTCGCTTGCCTTGTCGGTGAAGGCGCGCGACATTGATGCGCCCATCATCCTCTTTGCGGGTGTGAACTTTATGGCGGAGACAGCGAAGGTGCTCTCGCCTAACAAGAAGGTGCTCATTCCTGTTCCCGAGGCTGGTTGTTCGCTTGCCGAGTCTTGCGAGGCGGCGGCATTGGCGCGCTTGAAGGAGCAGTATCCCGACCATAAGGTGGTGTCGTATGTGAACACCTCGGTGGAGGTGAAGGCGTTGACCGATGTGTGCTGCACCTCGACAAATGCTTTGAAGGTTGTTGAGAGCATCCCAGCCTCACGGCCTATCATCTTTGCTCCCGACCGCAACCTCGGTTCGTATATTCAGAAGCTTACAGGTCGCGATAATATGGTCATCTGGGATGGTGCCTGCACCGTTCACGAGGAGTTCTCGTTGGAGAAGATTCTTGCGCTCAAGAAGCAGAATCCTGCGGCGAAGATTGTGGCGCACCCAGAGTGCCGAGCATATATCGTTGAGGTGGCTGACTATGTTGGCTCTACGGCAGGTATCCTGGATTTCTGCGGTGAGGATGAGGCAACGGAGTTTATCGTAGTGACCGAGGCGGGTATTCTTGCCGAGCTGAAGAAGCGCTACCCCGAGAAGTGTTTTATCCCAGCTCCTCCCGAGGATTCGACCTGCGCTTGCAATGAGTGTCACTATATGAAGATGGTTACGCTTGAGAATATCCTCTCGTGCCTTGAGAGCGAGTCGCCCGAGGTGCATCTCGACGAGCAGGTGCGTTTGGCCGCAGAGCGTTCGATAAAGAATATGGTGGCCATCAAATAGGATTCGCCCTAAATGCGTGTATAACCATCAAATATTTTATTTTGAAAGAATAAATTATTTTTCGATATGGAAGACAGGGAGAAATCAGTAGGCAAAACATATGCAGAGCAGTGTATGGATAAGATGCATCAATTGTTTAAGGTTGTTGAACAACTGCAAACACCTGAAGGTCAGGCTAAGTTTGATAAAGTGATTGAAGAGGAATGCAGAAGGATGAAGGAAGAACAGATAAAGTTATGGAATGCTTCCATTCAAAAATGGAGAGGTCTTTCAATTGAAGAATATTCCTCTATCGATTTAAGATACGGTATAGTAGACCTTTTTAAAGTCGGTGCAGAGGTGTTTTTTGTGCAAGATGATGTTATTCAGAGCGGACTCATTGATAAGATTACGATTTTTATTAATGAAAATGAAGGCGGTGTAAGGTATGATATCAATAAGGCGAAAAATAGAATAGAATCGAGTTTTGTGTTTGCGTCAGCAGATGAGGCAAAGGAGCATTTGAGGTTGGGAATTGTCAATCCGAAAGGCTATGGAAAGGGGTATGGTCTCTCTGATTTTAAAACAACGGTTGAAGATATTCAACGGACAGGGTATTCTGTGGTGAAATTAGATACTCTTCGCCTTGGAACGGAGAAGTGGATAATGAAAAATAATGTGCCCACTCGCTTGCCAATAACTTGTGCGTTTGTTGAGATTGCAGCAAACGGAACCTCCGTCAAGTATAAATTAGGGTACCCTGACCCGTATGACACTTACAATATAAGAGATTGTAACTCGGAATATTATACTGTTGAGCAACTATTTTCTAAGAAAGAAGAGTTGATAGATTCGCTATAGTTTTGTTTAGTTGTTTTTTAAGTTGGTGTTTGTTGAATTTACTACGGACATCATTAATTCTCTCCAAGTATATTGAGTCGTCCTGAAAGCGAAGGTTTTTGGGGCGACATTTTTTTTAATGCGGTATATGAACGCAAAGGAGATGGAAATGTTCTATATGACCATCATTTGTGAATATTTTCTTATGAAAATGGTTCGAAAAGTTTTGATATTGTAAATTATTGCTATCTTTGCATTGCGTTTTTCAATTTTGAGAATTGGTTAAAATGGAGGAAAAGGAGCAGAATATGAATGTGGAGAGCGGAAACGCTCTGTTTACCTATATACATAGCAAGGATTACAATGCAATCATCAACGAGAATAATGTTCCTCGTGTCTTCGGTCGTGGTGGTATCTTCATCTGTCTGAAGGGCGAGGGATATGTGATTATTGATGAGAATAAATATCAACTCACCCCAGGCACGCTTTGCGTCGCTTTTCCTGGTACTATCATCCAGGGCTTCTATCAGGGCGAGGGCTTTGAGAGTTACACGCTGCGTATCGCTACAAACTTCCTGCGTGAACTGGATATACCTGCGGCGAGTTCCATCCTGATGCTTATGCGTGAGAACCCTTGTATGGTGATTACGCCTGCGCAGCTGGAGGGTATTCTGGATATCTGCCATATGATGCAGCAGAAGGATTCGCGCCGTGACCACCCGTTCCGTGAGCAGATTAACGCCCAGATGTTGAGGGTGCTGTGTCTGGAGTTGGCGGGCGTCTATGCGCAGCATATCCCCGTGAAGCGTGAGCCTTGCTCGCGTCAGGATATGACCTTCCGCCGTTTCCTCTCGTTGCTGGCAACCGACATCACCATCTCGCGCGAGGTGCAGTACTATGCCGACAAGTTGTCCATTACGCCCAAGTACCTGACCATCATCACACGCCAGATATCGGGTCGCAGTGCCGCAAGCTGGATTACCCACTCGGTCATCCTCAACGCCAAGGCGCTGTTGTCAACAACGCAACTTACCGTGCAGCAGATATCGTCACGATTGAACTTCCCCAATCCATCGTTCTTCGGCCAGTACTTCCTGCGCCATACGGGAATGACACCCAAGGAGTTCAGGCGTTCAAAACTATAAAATCTATTGCGATGACATCACTCTATGATAATATAATTTTCGGCCCCGTGCGTTCACGCCGTTTGGGCCTTTCGCTGGGTGTGAATCTGTTGCCCGTGGAGTCGAAGTTGTGTAATTTCGACTGCATCTACTGCGAGTGCGGCTGGAACGATGACCACAAGGGTAAGCGCCGCTTCAACTCAAGGGAGGATGTGCGCACGATGCTTCGTGAGGTGCTCTCAAAGATGGTGGGCGAGGGTACGCCTCCCGATGTGATTACCTTTGCCGGTAATGGCGAGCCTACGATGCACCCCGAGTTTGAGGCTATCATCGACGATACAATTGCCCTGCGTGATGAGTTGTGCCCTGCGGCAAAGGTCTCTGTACTGAGCAATGCAACGCAGATTCATCGCGAGGATGTGCGCCGTGCGCTGAAGCGTGTGGACAACAACATCCTGAAGTTGGACTCTGCATTTGATGCTACGGTGCAGCTTGTGAACAAGCCTGTGGGCAGTTACTCGGTGGAGCGCACCGTTGAGATGATGAAACTCTTTGGCGGTGAGATGATTCTGCAGACTATGTTCCTGCGTGGCGAGTATCAGGGTCAGAGGGTGGACAACACCACCGAGGAGCAGGTTGAGGCGTGGCTGAGGATAGTTGAGCAGATTGCGCCGTGTCAGGTGATGGTCTATTCGCTCGACCGTGATACGCCTTGCCAGACGCTTGAAAAGGTGAGCCGCGAGGAGTTGCAGCAGATTGCGGCGCGAGTGGAGGCGTTGGGTATCGCCTGCTCGGTTGCATAATAGAAGAAATAGTTTGGACATATAACACAAAATCATTATATTTGTGGATATGGATTTGGAACAAGTAACATACGATTTACTATATAAGGTCAATTCGCCCGCAGATTTGAAGCGACTCTCTATCTCGGAGTTGTCGCGTTACTGTGCCGAGTTGCGCCGTTACATCATCGAGGAGTGCTCGAAGAATCCTGGTCACCTGGCATCAAGCCTTGGAACAATCGAACTCACGGTTGCCATTCACTATGTCTTTGATGTACCACACGACAACCTTGTGTGGGATGTCGGACATCAGGCGTATGCACACAAGATTATCACTGGTCGCAGGGATTTGTTCCCCACAAACCGCAAGTTGGGTGGCATCAGCGGCTTCCCGCGTATGGCGGAGAGCGAGTATGACTCGTTTGGTGCGGGTCACTCATCGACCTCAATCTCGGCGGCGTATGGTATGATGAAGGCGGCGGAGTTGCGCGGCGAGGATAGCCACACGATTGCCGTCATTGGCGATGGAGCGATGACTGGCGGTCTGGCGTTCGAGGGCCTGAACAATGCGGGCGACAAGAAGAATGGCCGTCTGCTGGTGATTTTCAACGATAACGAGATGGCGATTGACGAGGCTACGGGCGCTCTGGATGGCTATCTCGCGAGAATGTCCACCTCGCAGTTCTACAACCGCCTCAAGCGCGGTATGTGGAGCATCCTGGGTCATATCCCTCCCGTGTTGCGCTTCTGCCAGACGGTGGGCAATGCCATCAAGCAGGGCCTGTTGAAGAATAGCAACCTCTTTGAGAGTCTTAACTTCCGTTATTTTGGTCAGTTGGATGGCCACAATATGGCGGAGTTGGTGCGTATGTTGCGAGCGTTGAAGGATATTGACGAACCAAAGTTGCTGCACATCATAACAAAGAAGGGTAAGGGCTACTCGCCAGCCGAGGATAACCAGTCGGTGTGGCACGCCCCAGGTCGCTTTAACCCCGAGACGGGCGAGCGCATCCCATCAAACAATTCTGCATCACGCTATCAGGATGTCTTTGGCGAGACTCTGCTCGAGTTGGCGCGTCAGGACGATAAGATTGTGGGTATCACACCCGCTATGCCTTCGGGATGCTCGCTCAACATTATGATGCGCGAGATGCCCGAGCGTTGTTTCGATGTGGGTATCGCCGAAGGTCACGCCGTGACATTCTCTGCGGGCCTGGCGGCGGGAGGTATGCACCCCGTCTGCAACATCTACTCATCGTTTATGCAGCGTGCCTACGACAATGTCATCCACGATGTGGCGTTGCAGCGTCTGCCTGTGACCTTCTGTCTGGACAGAGGCGGTCTGGTGGGCGAGGATGGTGCTACGCATCACGGTGTCTTTGATTTGGCATATTTCTCTTGCATCCCAAATATGATTGTGGCGGCTCCGATGGATGAGTTGGAACTCCGCAATATGCTCTATACGGCGACCAAGACCCCTTCGCCATACTCAATCCGCTATCCACGCGGCTGCGGCATTGGCGCGCAGTGGCAGGGCGCGGAGTTTGAGATGATTCCTACGGGCGTGGGTCGTGAGTTAAAGTCGGGCGAGGATTTGGCTCTGCTTACAATCGGTACGGCGGGCAACTTCGCTACGGAGGCTATCGCCGAGGTGGAGGGCGAGGGTAAATACACTGTTGCTCACTACGATTTACGCTTTGCGAAGCCTTTGGATGAGGCGCTTGTAAAGCAGGTGGGCGAGAAGTTTGGTAAGATTATCGTTGTGGAGGATGGCGTACTGCGCGGTGGCGTGGGCGAGGCGGTTGTGAAGTGCCTCAACGAGAATGGCTATCGTGGCGAGGTGCGTACGCTGGGTATCGCTGATAAGTTTATCGAGCACGGAACTCCAGCCGAACTCTACTCAATATGCGGCTTCGATAAAGAGGGTATCAAGCGCACCATTAACGAGATGATGCAATGAAAGCGTTAGCCATTGTAGTTGCCTTGCTCTGCTCGGTGGCGGTGGTGGCGCAGGAGCGCGTGCCGCTCGGCGAGGCGGAAAAAGTATGCGATGTGAACGACTGGCTGCCAGCCGATGTGGAGGTCGCGGGCACAACGCAGGGCTTTGCTATATATCGAAATTATGCCTTCTCGGTGCACGACAAGGGTCAGTGTGTGGTGCTCGATTTGAAGCGCAAGAAGTTTATCTCAACATTTGTTTTGGAGGGTAATACGGGTCATTGTAACAACGCTTCGTTTGGCGTCGAGCGATACTCGCGTGAGTCGTTGTTCCCCTTGTTTTATGTCACCGAGTGCCGAGGCGAGAGGGCTTGCTATGTGAACGATATTTCGTTGGAGGGCTCGCGTCTGGTGCAGACAATCTACTACGATGGCGAGGAGATTACGGGTCCTTGCGACTGGGCGGTGGATGCCAAGCGAGGTGTGATTTACCTTTACTGCACGGTCGGTACGGTGCGTATGCTCAAGTGGTTTTCATTGCCAAAGTTAAGCGATAGCGACTCGCGTGGCGAGGTGCATCTTCAGCGCGAGGATATGCTCGGCTGCATCCCCGCAGGCAACATCGCAATTCCGCAGGGTAGTCTCGTGGATGGCGACTATATCTTCCTGCCCGAGGGCGTTCCTACGCGCTCGAATACGGCGTTGAGCGTTCTGCATCGTGAGTCGGCACGCCGTCTGATGTATATCGACCTTACGGCGATGGGCATTGAGCCCGAAGGCGTTGCGACCCGCAAAGGGTGGTTGTACATCTCGTTCCACACCCCTCGCGAGCCACGCCATAACATCATCTACCGCTACCGCATCAATTAGTCTGCTTCACGAAGATTAACTTATCCACATTATAGCCCCGTTGTGCCGACAGCGCAACGATGTAACGCAGTGTAGGCTCTGGCAAGGAGGGCTTGCGCGCGAGTATCCACAGATATTTGGGCGACTTGCTGCCGATAAGCATCCATTCGCCGTCGGGCGCAGTGGCCAGGATATTGTAATCGGAATAAAACTTCCAGAAAAACGATACACGCAGGCGACCTGGCTCGTCGGTGGTCTTGGCGTGACCGATGGAGATGTGCTCCTCGCCGTCACGGATGCCGCGGTTCTTGACCTCCACCATTCCATCCTCTTGGAGCGTGTAGGTGGCTGTCACCTGCTCCATCCCCCGCTCGAAACTGTGGTCGAAGCGGGCTATTTCGTACCAAGTGCCCATAATTGATTTCAGGTCGAGGCTTGCCACCGTACGGCGGTCGATGCTGTCACGCCCCGCGCCATAGCAGCAGGCGGTGATGAGCATCAGCAGTAGAGAGATTCCTATAAACATAACCCTTTTCATCGCAATTGTTATTTCCCTCGGCAGAGCATCATTTTTCGTGCCAAGGGAATATAAAAACAGCAAGAGTGCAGATTGCTCTGCACCCTCGCTCCTTGAACTGAATTATGAATAGTGGTTAGAATGTTATGTTATCTCACCTTGAATTCTGGGTCTGCCTTCATTGGCACTGGCATTGAAGCATAGACACCAGCGTCGAACTTCTCGCGTACGGCCTTGAACGCCTCGATGGTGCGCTCAACATCCTCTAATGTGTGTGCCGCAGTTGGGATGATTCGCAGGATAATCTCGCCCTTTGGAATCACTGGGTAGACCACAATCGAGCAGAAGATGCCGTAGTTTTCGCGAAGGTCAACGATGAGGTTTGTACCCTCCTCGACACCGCCCTTCATATAGACTGGTGTCACAGGCGACTGCGTCACGCCAATCTCAAAGCCGTTGTCGGTGAAGCCCTTCTGGATGGCGCGGGTAATCTCCCACAACTTCTCCTGATACTCTGGGTGGTTGCGGATGAGCTCCAGACGCTTCAATGCACCGATAACCATAGGCATTGGGAGCGACTTTGCGTAGAGCTGTGAACGCATATTGTAGCGGAAGAGGTTGATGAGCCAGCGTGGACCGCAGACGAATGCGCCGATGCCAGCCATCGACTTTGCGAAGGTGTTGAACAACACATCAACGCCATCCGGGCAACCGAAGTGCGCCGCTGTACCGCGACCCTGAGGACCCATAGTACCGAAGCCGTGAGCATCGTCAACCAAGAGGCGGAAGTTGAAATCCTTCTTCGCATTTACAATCACATCAAGGAAACCGAGGTCACCCTTCATACCGAATACGCCCTCGGTAATCACGAGTACGCCACCGCGCTGCTCCTCGGCGAGCTCTGTCGCGTGACGAAGCTGCAGGCGGAGTGATTCCTCGTTATTATGCGCATATACGAAACGCTTGCCCTTGTGCATACGCAGACCATCGATGATACAAGCGTGGCACTCGGCGTCGTAGACCACAACATCGCGTGGTGTAAGCAGACAGTCGATGATAGAGATCATACCCTGATAACCGAAGTTCAAAAGGAAGGCATCCTCCTTGCCTACAAACTCTGCCAGCTCGCGCTCCAACTGCTCGTGGTACTTTGTCTGACCACTCATCATACGCGCACCCATAGGCGCTGCCATACCGAACTCGGCCGCACCCTCGGCGTCAGCCTTGCGTACCTCGGGGTGGTTTGCCAGACCGAGGTAGTTGTTCAGGCTCCAGTTGAGCACTGGCTTGCCGCGGAAGTTCATATGAGGACCCAGCTCGCCCTCCAGTTTTGGGAATGCAAAGTAACCGTGCACCAACTGCATATACTGACCAATTGGGCCGCCTGTATTCTTCTCTAATCTTTCAAAAATATCTACCATAGTATCTTTAAGTTTTAAGTTTTGTTTACTAAAAATCTTGCTTTGTCATCGGTTTGACACTCTCAAAGGTAGAAAAAAAATAATCGGTTGTTCTTTTCAAGAGGGGAAATGGCACGCTGAGGGGTGCAAAATAGGTATTTATACTTACCTGTTTTCGTAAAATGAGTAACTATTTTCGGCGATGAATTGCGAGAAAAGAGAATTTTTCGTATCTTCGCAAAAAGATATAAACTAACTCAAAAATGAAGTATAATAGAATCCTACTCAAGTTGAGCGGCGAGTCGCTCCAGGGTGAACAGAAGTATGGTCTTTCGACAGCAGTATTGCAATCTTATGCCGAGCAGATTAAGGCTGCCGCAGCGACAGGTGTGCAGATTGGTATCGTGATTGGTGGCGGAAATATCTTCCGTGGTTTGCAGGGTGCGAAGAAGGGCTTTGACCGTGTGAAGGGCGACCAGATGGGTATGCTGGCAACGATTATCAACTCCTTGGCGTTGCAGTCGGCACTGGAGGATAACGGCGTGAAGGCGAAGGTGCTCACATCTATCCGTATGGAGCCTATCGGCGAGTACTACTCAAAGGCGAAGGCTATCGAGTATCTTGAGGCGGGTTATGTGGTAATCATCGGTGGTGGTACATCGAACCCTTACTTCTCAACTGACACCGCTTCAGCATTGCGAGGTATCGAGATTGAGGCGCAGGTGATGTTCAAGGGTACACGCGTGGATGGTGTCTACACAGCCGACCCAGAGAAGGATCCAACGGCAACGAAGTTCGACAAGATTACCTTCGACGAGGTTTATAATCGTGACCTGAAGGTGATGGATATGACTGCATTCACCCTTTGCAAGGAGAATGGCCTGGATATTATCGTATTTGATATGGATACCGAGGGCAATTTGGCAAAGGTTTTGGATGGTGAGACAATCGGCACATTGGTGTGCAAGGAGTAATTAAAAATTTGAGAGAGTATGAAAATGAAATCATTTTTCCGTAAGGCGGCGCTGGCGCTGATGGCTATGGTCGCTGTGGCAGTTGCGATGCCCGTTGAGGTGCAGGCGCAGAAGGACGATATTGCATCTACAACACTTATCAACAAGGGCGACAAGGCTCCTGACTTCACCGTTGAGATGGTCGATGGCAGCGAGGTTACGCTGTCGAAGCTCAAGGGTAAGGTAGTTGTTGTGAATTTCTGGGCTACCTGGTGTCCTCCTTGCCGTCAGGAGTTGAAGGTTGTGGAGAAGGAGCTCATTGAGCGCTTCAAGGGCAAGAAGTTTGTATTCCTGCCAATCTCGCGCGGTGAGGCGAAGAAGACCGTTGAGGCATTCCGTAAGCAGAATGGTTACACCTTCCCTATGGGTCTTGACCCAAAGCAGGATATCTATAAGAAGTATGCGTCGAACTACATCCCTCGCAACTTTGTGGTAGGTAAGGATGGTAAGGTGATTTACACATCGGTGGGCTACACCCCCGAGGAGTTTGCCGAGATGATTTCGGTGATTGAGAAGGCTTTGAAATAAGAATCAAAATAATAGAATAGACTACTATGGATACAACAACAATCATTAATGAAGCAACCGACCGTATGAAGCGTACGGTGGCTCACTTGGATGAGGAACTCTTGAACATCCGCGCTGGTAAGGCGACTACAAATGTGCTCAACAGCGTTTTCGTTGACTACTACGGCTCACAGACTCCAGTCTCTGGCGTAGCGAGTGTGACAGTGCCTGATGCACGCACAATCCTCATTCAGCCTTGGGATAAGAACTTTATCCGTCTCATCGAGAAGGCTATCATCGACTCAAACATCGGTCTTACTCCATCGAACAATGGCGAGACTATCCGTTTGACTATTCCACCACTCACTGAGGACCGTCGTAAGGAGCTCGTGAAGCAGGTGAAGGGTGTTGGTGAGCACGCACGCATCAGCCTCCGTAACGCACGCCGTGATGCTGTTGAGGCATTCAAGAAGGCACAGAAGGAGGGTATGCCTGAGGACGAGGCAAAGGATGGCGAGACAAGAGCACAGAAGATGCTTGAGAAGTACTCAAAGCAGATTGACGACTTGTTGGCAGCCAAGGAGAAGGAGATTATGACCGTATAAAAAGCGACAGGCTCGCTAAATATTGTTTAATGGCGGGTTGTGTGAGCGACCCGCTTTTTTTATCTACTAACCTTATGAAGAAGATTTTGATTTTAGCCCTCGCATTGATGGCGGGAGCATCAGTTCAGGCGCAGCAGCCTCGCGCCGTGCAGCACTTCGCACACCGTGCCAGCCGATATGAGTTCGAGGAGAACACCTTGGCGGCGTTTGAAGGTACATATAATAAAGGTATACGCGGTTATGAGACCGACATCCGTATGACTGCCGATGGCGAGTTGGTAATCTCGCACGATGAGACCCTCTCGCGTCTGACACCAAGCGACGGCAATGTCGAGGAGATGACCCGCAAGGAGATTAGCAAGGTGCGTACCGATGGCGGCAACAAGATTTTGTTTGCTGACGAGTTGGCGAAGTGGCTTTCGAAGCGCGACAGCGTTTATGTTGAGTGGGAGATGAAGTCGGGCGGCTATGATGACGAGAAGTTGCGCGTATATTGCGACAAACTCTATAAGACCGCTATGAAGAAGAAACCAGCGAACTCAACCTACCTCTTCACATCGTTCGACAAGCGCACGCTCCGCACAATGCGTGAGTTGCATCCCGATGCAGATTTGATGCTTATCATCGGTTTGCCATTGAGCGACGATTGCATCAAGCAGGCGTTGGATTTGGGCGTGAAGCGTCTGGCGTGTACTATGGGCGGCACAAACCGCGATATGGTGATGAAGGCGAAGAAGGCTGGACTTATCGTGTCTCTCTGGCCGGGTGGTGGTATTGAGGATTTTCAGCTTGGTGTAGCACTTGGTGCTGATGCTTTGTGCTGCGACAAGGCTGTCGAGGTGATGGAGTTTGCCAAGAAGAATATGCCTTGGGTGACATTGACTTTGGCCGGTCAGAAATAGGGTAGGCGGCGATGAAGAAGATATTCTGTTTTATTTTCGTTGTGGTATTGTGCGCGGCGTGTCAGCCAAAGAATAAGCAGAGTGCTGCGGATGTTATGGCAGAACTCGAAGGGATGTGTGAGTCGTGCGAATCGTGTGATGGCTCTGGTGAGTCGGAGGGTGAGATGAACTTCAGGCCTCTCAATGAGATTCGTTTTGGCGATTGGAGCGATGAGGATTGGTTGGATAATGACTATTTCCGCCATCTGCGTAAGCATATTGACAAGTGGCTTGCGGGCGAGGTTGAGTGTGCCGATTTGGAGAAGCACCGAGGAGCGATTGGCGATAGTCGTTTTGTGGTTATCAACGCTGACCCATTTATTTTGGGTGGTATGTTTGTCAATTTTGCCTTTGTCGAAGTGCCTAATCTGCTCTTTCAGGTGAATGTCTATAGCGATGTGGATGAGGATAAGGCGGTTGTGACTGGTTACTCCGTGAGGGAGATCAAGTTGGCAGACGATAAAGCCCCATTTTCGAAGGAGCATATCCTGCATATCATCAAGGAGCATCCCGAGAATAAGTTGTGGTAGGGAAAAAGGCTAAGGGACTGTCCAGTGTGGGCAGTCTCTTATTATATGTGTCATTGCGAAGAGGACTTTAGTCCGATGCGGTAATCTACTTTTGTAGATGTGCTATCCTCTTTTGCTAATGTAATTTCCCCAAGGGAAGATTCCCATCATTTTTACTTACGCCCAAGTCTCATTGGCGAATGTCGCGAGATGTAAAAATGGGGAATGACATTTTATTATGTAATGAACAAAAAAAGCGACACCCAACGGATGTCGCTTTTCTTATCGTAATGCTTCGAGATTACTCAACTGTACCAGCTGAACCCAAAACATTCTCGCACTTGTGCTTGTAGAGCTTCTTCAACTCCTCACGAGCTGGGCCCAAGTACTTGCGTGGGTCGAACTCTGCTGGGTTGTCAACGAAGATCTTACGAACCATAGCAGTCATAGCCAAGCGGCCGTCTGAGTCGATGTTGATCTTACATACTGCAGACTTAGCAGCCTTGCGCAACTCCTCCTCTGGAATACCTACAGCATCCTTCAATGCACCACCGTGAGTGTTGATGATCTTAACATACTCCTGTGGAACTGAAGAAGAACCGTGAAGAACGATAGGGAAACCTGGCAACTGCTTCTCGATCTCAGCCAAGATGTCGAAACGCAATGGTGGTGGAACCAAGATACCGTCTGCGTTGCGTGTGCACTGCTCTGGCTTGAACTTGTTAGCACCGTGTGAAGTACCGATTGAGATAGCGAGAGAGTCGCAACCAGTCTTTGTTACGAAGTCAACTACCTCCTCAGGACGAGTGTAGTGAGCTACCTCTGAAGATACCTCATCCTCAACACCTGCCAATACGCCGAGCTCACCCTCAACAGTTACATCGAACTGGTGTGCGTACTCAACAACCTTCTTTGTAAGAGCAACATTCTCCTCGTATGGAAGGTGTGAACCATCGATCATTACTGAAGAGAAGCCCATATCGATACAGCTCTTGCACAACTCAAATGAGTTACCGTGGTCGAGGTGAAGAACGATAGGAATGTTCTTACCCATCTCCTTTGCGAACTCAACAGCACCCTGTGCCATGTAGCGCAAAAGTGTCTGGTTAGCGTAGTTACGAGCACCAGAAGAAACCTGGAGGATAACAGGTGAAGAGCACTCTACACAAGCAGAGATGATAGCCTGCATCTGCTCCATGTTGTTGAAGTTGAATGCTGGGATAGCGTAGCCACCCTCGATAGCCTTCTTGAACATCTCACGGGTGTTCACAAGACCAAGATCTTTGTACGAAATCATAGTTTTGTTTTTATTGAATTAGTGAATATCTTTCGTTTTCAGCGGTGCACCCTTTTTGGAGAGCACCCTTTATCGGTGCAAATATATAAAATAATTGGTTGAATAGAAAATTTTTCTCCAATTATATCTCTATCTCACCGGTGAGATTATAAAGTTAAAAGTATAATCCTGATATTTTACCATATATTCTGGCAGTGGCAGTGCACCCCACGAGTTGATTGAGCCCAGACCCTGCTGCACAAGGTCGAAGCAGAGGTGGGTCTTGCCATCGGGCTTGAGGTCGCCCGAGTGACGCTGCGCCGCGCCAATGGTGTAGTCCATAACCTCCTGTGAATAAGGCAGAGCCGAAGCCGAGAATGGTGTCGCTGCCTTAATCTTTATGCCCGCACCCGAAGTGTCAAGGATGTTGTAGTAGCGCAGGTCGCTGCGTGTGCCCGACTCCTGAGGGCGAGCGAGTTGCTCGTGGTACTGCTCGGCAACGGTCTGCTTGTAGATGCCGATGTCGGCGCAGCTCTTGCGGTCGCAGTAGTTTTCCACCTCGCCGCGTCCGTAGTAGACGAGCTGGTTGAAGCGCGCTGGCAACTCCATACGCATACCATAGCGGAACATATTTGAAACCTTGGCCTCCTTGTTTGCGGTCATTGCCTGCTCAACCTTTACCTCGCCATTGCCGTTGATGGTGTAGGTGATGCGCATCTGCGCCTGCACCGATGGCATATCGTATGTGGCAACAACCACGGCAACGCCATTTTCAACGCTTGTATTGAACTCCTTGAGGTTCAGCGCTGGGTTGCGCCAGGCCGCATAGCGGTTCTGCAGGCGAGCGCCGTTGTCGTTCTCGTTTGGTGCGCGCCAGAAGTTTGGACGCAGGGTAGAGCCCTCCGCCATAACGCTGATGTTGCCATACTGCATCTTGTTGATGAATCCCTGGCGGTCGAATGCCACAATCCAGTCGTAGCCCTCGACATTTGTCGCCTTCTCGAAGCGGGTAATCTTCACGGGGCGGTCTGGTGTTGTAAAGATGAATGCCGCCTCGGTGTCATACTCCTTGATTGAGAGCTGCTCCTCGGCTGCGATATGGTCGATAGCGAGCAGAGGCTGCTTCTCCTTGAGTGAGTAGCTTACATTGAGCAAAATCTCCTTCGCCTCGGGGCAGAAGTCTGCCTCGCTGAAGCCGAGTGTGAACTGCTTGCGCTGCTGTGGGGCGATGTCGAGATTGTCGATGCGACCAGCCTTTGTTGCAACGCCATCCTGCACAAGCTCCCACTTTAGTGAGTAAGGCTTGAGGTTGGTGAAGAAGAACTCGTTGTAGATTTCCACCTTGCCGCTGCTGAGGTCAACCGCCTTTGTCCAGATAGACTGGTACTGGCGGCGCACCTCGTAAGCGTGGGCGTGAGGTGTGCGGTCGGCAGCGATTATACCGTTGCAGTTGAATGAGTTGTCAGTAGCATCGTAGTTGTTGAAGTCGCCACCATAGAGGAATGAAACCTTGCCATCATCCTCATAGCGAGCCAAAGCCTGGTCAACGAAGTCCCAGATGAAGCCACCCTGATAGTTTGGATAGTGGCGGATAAGGTCCCAATACTCCTTGAAGTTACCCATCGAGTTACCCATTGCGTGAGCATACTCGCACTGGATGAGAGGCTTTTTAGGAGAGTTCTCAAGGTAGTGCTTACACCAGTTCAGGTCAGCATACATCGGGCATACGATGTCGGTGAAGTCATTGCCCTCAGCGCGCTCGTAGTGGATTGGACGCGATGGGTCGAAGTCACGAATCCAGCGGTAGCAAGCCTCGAAGTTCTCGCCGAAGCCAGCCTCGTTACCCATACTCCAGATGATGATTGAGGCGTGGTTCTTGTCGCGCTGGCACATACGGCTGTTGCGCTCAAGGTGCGCCTTGGCGTAGATAGGATTCTTTGCTAATGACTCTTCGCCATAGCCCATACCGTGAGACTCCACATTCGCCTCGTCGATAAGGTACAGGCCATACTCGTCGCAGAGGTCATACCACTCCGGTGTGTCGGGATAGTGGCAGGTGCGCACGGCGTTGATGTTGAACTCCTTCATAATGCGGATGTCTTCAATCATACGCTCGCGGCTCATCACATAACCCTTCAATGGATCCATCTCGTGGCGGTTTACGCCCTTGATAAGCACGGGCTGACCGTTGACGAGCAACTGCGCATTTTTAATCTCCGATGTGCGGAAACCAACACGCTGCGCATACGCCTCGGTGGTCTGCTTGCCATCGTTTACGCTCACTACAACCTTATAAAGATTTGGTTCCTCGGCTGACCACTTCTTTGGTGAAGCGAGCTCTGCACACCACTCCGCCTTGCCCTTTGCGGGGGTTAGTGTCTGCTGTGCCACGCTATTGCCACTCTGGTCGATGAGTTTCACCTCGGCAGACTTGACCGACTTCGAGAAGTCGAATGTCATATTCAGTGCGCCATCGTTGTACTCCTCGTCAAGTGAAGGGGTGATGGTCATATCCTCCAGACGGCTCTTGTGGCGAGCCTCGAGATATACCTCGCGTGCGATGCCGCTAAAGCGCCAAAAGTCCTGATCCTCAAGGTATGTGCCGTCGCACCAGCGGAAGATTTGCAGTGCGATAGTGTTCTCGCCCGCCTTTACATACTTGGTAAGGTCGAAGGCTGCACCGAGCTTGCTATCCTCTGAGTAGCCAACCCACTTGCCATTGACCCACACATAGACATTCGAAGTCGCCGAGCCGATGTTGAGGATGATATCTCTGCCTATCCACTCCTGCGGAATGGTGAATGTGCGGCGGTAGGAGCCTACATGGTTCTGCTCAACAGGTACATTGGGCGGGTCGTTACGGAAGTTGCCGCGCCACGCATAGCCGATATTGAGATAAATGGGGTCGCCGTAGCCGTTGAGTTCCCACATTCCTGGCACCTCGATGTTGTTCCAACCCTTGTCGTTGTATTCCACGGCAAAAAAGTCCGTTGGACGCTGGTCGGCATTCTCCACCCAGTTAAAGCGCCAGGTGCCGTTGAGCGAGAGGCGGTAGGGGTTACCAAGGTCGCAATATGCGCCCATAGCCTCATCCTCCGACGAAAAGACCTTGAATGATGAGTGCATAGGCAGACGATTGACCTGATTGAGTTC
>JAFYOF010000079.1 GCA_017560305.1 Alistipes sp. | reverse complement strand
GTTCGATGGCTATTAACTGCACATCCTCGTGGCTCTGCTTAAGGCGTATCACCGCCTCTGCCGCCGCAAGGTCGAAGCCCCACGCCATACCCGTAAGGAAACGGCGGTAGCCACGCCCGTAGAGTTCTTCCAGCAGCGCAGCGAGTCGCTCATCGGCGCTGCCGTTGTATGAGCGGTGACCTGTGAAGGCAACGGTGATATTTTTTTTCTGGTTCATTGCTCAAATATAACACCGTGGCGCGTAATTTGCAACTCTGTTGGGTGAATTAATACTATAATATTATGAAAAGTACAGGTATTTGCAGCCTCGTTTCATTTCTCGGAGGCTTATTGGTAGGCTCGGTAGCCGCTATGCTCACAACTCCTCAGTCGGGCGCAGAGTTGCGCTCCAAGATTCGCGATTATGTCGAGGAGGAGGCCGACAAGATGCGTTGTCACTGCAAGGACGAGAAGTAGTAGGCGTGGGCGTGTGTAGACAGGGTTAAACAACTATGATGCCGAGCGTTATGTTGCCATTGATATGTTTTGGAGTCGCGCTGCTGATGGCGGTGCTGATGCTTGTCGCAGCGGCGGTGGTGGCGCTGACCGAGATTATAGGTCACGCGTGGATTGCCACCCTGATTGTGGCGGTGTTGCTGCTCGTGGTGGCGTGGCTGATCTATCTGCTGTGGGTGCGTGAAAGAATCGACTACATCGACAAGCGGTTGGAGACAATCTACGATGTGGCGTCCGCAGCACGCAACGGCTATCAGGTGGTTCGCTCTGTCGCCTTACGCCTGCTTGACCTCGCCATTCGCAAAGGGCAATAGCGAGCAGGGTGGCCTGCTTGGCCTACCATTGAAACGCGTTCGGGCGGCATTTGCCACCCGAATGCGTTCTCTATTTCTGGAATTGCATAGTGAAATTTCTCAACCAGCGCATCAATGGACCACGCACAAGCTGGCAGATGGGGATGAAGAGACGGAACCACCAGTCGGGCACCTTGCATCGCTGACCTCGGAACATACCATTCAGCGAGCGGCGCGCGCAACTCTTTGGGGTCATCAGGATGCCCGTTCTCACGCCGAAGCGCTGCAACTTTGGTGAGAGACCGTAAAGGTCGGTGGCGATGCCTGCGGGGCAGATGGCTGTGACGCTCACGCCCTTATCCTTCACCTCCTTTGCGAATGCCACAGAGAAACTCTTCAGGTATGCCTTGCTGGCGCTATAGAGCGACAGACCAGGGTAGGGCATCCATATTGAGAAGGATGACATATTGAGGATGCGACCTCCGTCACGCGAAATCATATCGGCAGCATAAAGTCGGCACATAAGTGTCGAGGTGATGTCGTGGAGGTAAATCATTCGCTGGATGCGCTCGATGGGTGTTGAAAGGATGTCGCAGAATGAGAAGATGCCTGCGTTGTTGACGAGGATATCTACCTTGATACCCTCCGCCTCGGTGTAGGCGAACATCTCCTCGGCAGCTGTTAGGCTCGCCAAGTCCTTGACAAGATACTTGACCCATACGCCTGGCTGCGTAGCCGCAACCTCGGCTGCCGTAGCCTCCAGCTCCTCCTTGCCCGATGCAACCATCAATATATTATAACCCAGCGCCGCAAGTTGCAACGCATACTCGCGACCTATACCCTTCGAAGCGCCCGTAACCAGAGCGTTCTTCGAGCCTAAAGTAACCTGACCTCTCTTCATCGCCTACAAGTTAAGTTCTTTACGGATGACCTTTGGCAGGTTGTCGCAGTGGTGACAACACTTCATATCAACAGAGTACATTCTTGCGATGCAGTAATCCTTGTGGTCGCAGCCCGAGCGTGTCGAAAGGTCACCCTCCAGCATCTTGTTCACAAAAGCTGGGTCGTTAATCAGTGCGCGTGCCATCTGCACCATCTCGAAGCCCTCGTCGAGCACCTTCTCAATACCCTCACGCGACACGAGACCGCCCACATATACCAACGGACCCTTCAACGCAGCGCGGAACTTCTTGGCGTTCTCAAGGAAGAAGCACTCCTCAAAGTCATACTGCTTGATCATCCATTGACCGAACAATGACACCACAATCTTCTGCATCCACTCGTTCCAGCCCATATAATAACCCATAGTCTTTGTTGGGATTCTGCCACGCATTACAGCCATCGGAGCACGCGAAACGAAGCCCGATGAGAGTACGATGCCGTGAACGCCGAATGACTCAATCTGCTTGGCAATCTCAATCGACTCGTCAATCTGGATGCCACCCTTGAAGCCATCCTCCATATTGTGCTTCACCAGCACAGCCATATTGTGGCGCGCAGCCTGCTCCATAACCTCCTCGAGGCACATATTCATAAATCGCATACGATTCTCAAGTGAGCCTCCGAACTCGTCTCTGCGTCGGTTTGTCCAGGGTGAGAGGAACTGCGAGATGAGGTAGCCGTGACCTGCGTGTACCTCCACGCTGTCGAAGCCCGCCTCGTGAGCAGTCACAACCGCCTGACCGAAATCCTTTGCAAACTCCTTCAACTCCGCAGGCTTGAGGCGGCGGTGGAAGGTGGGGGAGTAGATGTTGAAGCCGTTGGACGCCGACACGGGGAAGCAACCAGCGGTCTCCCAGTGGGTCATATTTCCGCAGTGACCAATCTGGATACCTGCGGCAGCGCCCTCGTTGTGGATTGAGTCGGTGATATCGCGCAGTTGTGGTACAATCTCGTCACGCAACCAGAGCTGCGAGTTGAATGAGATACCGCTGCGGTTGACCGAGGCATAAGCCAAGGTTGTCATACCGATGCCGCCACGGGCAACGCTGGTGTGGTAATCCTTCAACGCCTGTGTGGGCGCAAAGTCCTTGCCCATCGACTCAAACGCAGCAGAACGGATTGTGCGGTTGCGCAGGGTGACGGGACCCATCTTATATGGTGTAAAGAGTTTTGAATCCTTGATATCTTTCATAGTATTGGGCAGTTAAATAGTTGTCTAATAGATGAATGGGATGATGCGCTTGCGCTTTAGGCTAGTGAACTCCTCACCGAACTCCTTCTCATAGCGCTTGTAGAGCGATGCTGAGCGGGGTGCGAGGTTGGCAAATGTCCACCAAGCGAAGACCACGCCCGACCACGACATTGAGGCTATAGCGAAGCCTATCCACTCGGTCAGCTCGCCGAAGTAGTTTGCCGATGAAACGAAGCGGAACATACCTCCCTTTGGGATGTAGTGGCGCTTGTCACCAGGCTTGCGCAGGTTGCGGATGATGTAATCGGAGTGGAGGTTGATAGCCATACCTGCAAGGAAAATGGCACCGCCAATCCAGATATATGGTTTTGAGAACCAGTCAGCATAGTAACCCTCGGGTGCGAAGTAGAAAATCCAGCCACCCTGCATCAGTGCGTTCAGTGTGTTGAATGTAGCACCCATCAGCACAATTCCCAACGGCATCTTCGATTCGCCACGCATCAGCAGCGGAAAGATGAATGAACGCTGGAAGTAGTGTGCCTGAAAAAGTGCAAAAAGCACCAGCGGAGCAACCTCCCATTGACGGGGTGAGAGACCCCACAGAATGCACATAGCGATGAATACGGGCGACTCCATCAGCACCCAGCCCACCTTGTTTGGGATGGGTTTGCCATAGCGGCGGTCGAACAGATAGCCATATCCCGCCTCAAAGAAAAAGAGCGCAATAAAGACGAAGAGGGCAATCACTGCCATCACCACCAGAAATGTATTATAAGTAGAAATTTCCATTTGTATTTTATTTTGTTTATCCTCTGTTTTCGCAAGATGTTATTATCCAACAAAGATAATGAAAATTGCCCATTTGTTCCCATTGCGCTGCCGAATATTTTACTTTTAGACCGATTTTGTGAACAATAGTAATATAATGTGTCTTAATGGGATTTTATAGATTGTCACGAAACATTTGGTTTCTCGCAATGACGCATCACCCATCCTCGCAGATTTATTCATTAGTAGGCGAGGTAATGGAAAACAGGCGTTACGCCCGCCCATCCATCGAAGATAAATAAACTCAACCTACCGCCTTAATACAAAAAAGGCTGCTGAACAATGTTCAACAGCCCTGATATTGGTTGCTTGTGTGCGACGCCCTTGCGGTGCGCCTTGCAAGCGATAGACTACCAGTTCAAGATCTTCTTGAAGTCGTAAGCCTCTGGGTTAGCAACATAAGCCTTTGCAGCCTCATAGTCAGCCTCTGTCACATAGTGCAAGAGGTTGTTGATAACCTGCTGGATCTTGTCTGACTCGATGTTAACCAAGCGTGGTGGAATCTTGCCAGTTGTAGGATCCTGCAAATCCTTCAAGTAGAGTGGAGATACGAAACCATCCTGTGAGATGTAAACCATGCAACCAGTCTTACCCTCTGAGAAGAGCTTGTAAACGCCCATACCGAGCTCAGAGCAGTATACCAAGTCGTAAGCGATTGGAGTCTGGCAACGAACCTCGTAACCGATCTCTACTGGACGAGACTTAACCTTCAAACCGAGCTCCTTGAGCTTGTTCTCCAACAACTCGTTGAAGATGTTAGCCTTCGATACCTTACCTAGCTCTGGGTGACCGTGGTCGTCGTAAGTGAAGTGGATACCTGAGTTGCGGATCTCCTCGTCAGAGAGTGAGTGGAATACACCCTCAGAAATCATTGCAACACCATAGTCAAGACCCATAATCTTACGCTTGATGATAGAAGAAACTACCAAGTTAACGATCTTCTCAACTGTGATCTCAGTCTTGTTGAACATCTCTGGGATAACGATCATAGGGTAGTGGCAAGCAGAACCGATACCGAATGCCAAGTGACCTGCCGAGCGACCCATAGCTGCTACTACGAACCAGTTAGCTGAAGTGCGAGCGTCGTTGTAAACTGCGCGACCGATAACTGTACCACCCTCCTTAGCTGACTGGTAACCAAATGTTGGTGAACCTGCTGGCAATGGAAGGTCGTTGTCGATTGTCTTTGGAACATGGATGTTAGCGATTGGATAGTTCTTCGCCTCGAGGAACTTCGCAATGCGGTTAGCTGTTGAAGCAGTGTCATCACCACCAACAGTCACGAGCAACTTAACATTGTTCTCCTGGAAGAATGTAAGATTGAAATTCTCCTCGAAGTCCTTGTCAGTTGGCTTGAAGCGGCTCATAGTGAGGTAAGAACCACCCTGATTGAAGATGAAGTCAGCCTTTACGAAGTCCAAATCCTCGTGACGAGGGTTTGAGTTGAAAAGACCTGAATAACCATAGTGCAAACCGATTACACGATAACCCTTTGCAAGGAATGTCTTGGCAACTGAACCAACTACAGTGTTCATACCTGGTGCTGGACCGCCACCTGTGAGAATAGCAATAGCCTCTTTCATAGTGTTTTAATATAATTAATTGAGTTAAAGTTTCTAAATCTTGGCAAAGTTAATAAAATTCTGATACAATAACAACTTTTTATTACTTAACAAACTTTGCATTGTTCAGGTATGCTGCCGACTTGGCTACGCCGTCCCACATACGCTCGAAATTCTGCTCGCGAGATGAGTTGCGGTCGTATGGCATCTCCTGCTCTACAACATAGTCTTTCCAGCCGTTCTTGTAGAACTGCTTGAAGATAGCCTCGAAGTCAATCTTGCCGCTGTCGCCGATTACCAGTTCATCCTTGATGTGGAGCATATGGATGCGCTTTGGATACTTCTTGAGGTACTCAACTGGGTCCTTGCCACCGCGAGTTGTCCAGTAAACATCCATCTGGAAGAATACCAAATCAGGGTCGGTGTTCTCAATCATATACTCCCACATTACCTGACCCTCCATCTCGTTGTACTCGTGTGAGTGGTTGTGGTAGCCGAGCTTGATGCCGTACTCCTTACCAATCTTACCAACCTCGTTGAAATAGTTGCACACAGCCTTCAACTCCTCGAGGTTACGACCGAGGTTGAAACCTGGGATAACGCAATAGCTTGCGCCCATAGTCTTCAAACCAGCGAATACCTCGTGCCACTTCTGCATAGCATTTGGGTCATCCATACCGATTGAGGTGTGGGTAGAGATAATCTGCAATCCCTTGTCGTTACACAACTTGCGGAACTCATCTGCAGGCATACCGAAGCAGTTTGGGCTGCCCAGAGTCTCCACCACATTGTAGCCGGCATCAGCCACCTTCTGCAACGACGCTGCCACATCGCCCATATCCTGATGTACAGAATAGAGCTGCAATCCCACCTTTTTGCTTCCAGCGCAACCTGTGAAGCCTGCCATCACTGCGGCTGCCATCACAACGATAGCATAAGAGAATAATCTTTTCATCTGATTAAAGTTTAATAGGTTAATTAGTTTTATTTCAAGTTTTTCTTTATCTGCATTTTCT
>JAFYOF010000078.1 GCA_017560305.1 Alistipes sp. | reverse complement strand
TACCTGACGCTGTGCCTCGGTAGTGCCCAAAACAAGGTCAGTGAGTTTAGCATCTTTGCGTAGGTAGTCCTTGACAATCTCATCTTTCGAGAGCAGGTTCAACTTCTCACGCAGTATCTGTTGAGCCTGTGTGGTGCTGTTGCCCTGACCTACGAGGTATGTGATATAGTCCTGGAAAAGATTCTCCATACGGGCAAAGCGACCATCGGCAACGCTCTTGGCATAGAACTCCAAATTCTTGGCTATGGTAGCAAGCTCGGTGGCATTGTAACCATCAAGCAACCAGTTTGCCTTCTTCTTGAGTTCTTTGACTACTGCCGAGGTCATAACATATCCCTCGACCTGCGTATGCGACTTGCCATCGGCATCTACATAGGCAAATGAGCCGGTCTCAATATTGATAAGCTTGTCTCTGAACTCGGGTGTGAAGACAACACCTTGATATGCCGAATCAGTACCGAGTTTACCCGCCATCATACCGTCAACCTCGTTCTTAGAGTATACTTCGAGGTTCTTACGAGCCTTGCTTTTATCCGCAAGGTCGCTGAGGTTAGATGTTTTGGTGAGTTTCTGTTCGCCAGTACCACCTTTCTCGGCATCAAGCGTAGCACGCACAGCCGCTTGACGCTCTGCCTTGAGTGCTTGTGCCTGCTCCGGTGTAAGGTTATTGACCTCATCTGCTGTAAGGCGTACAAGTTCCTGCAAGCCCTCCGAAATCTGCAAGAATACCTCCTGGGATTCAGGCTTGGAGTAGACATCGAGGGCAGTGCGGGCTGCTCCCTTATCCACAACATCACGTAGGTTCTGGTCGACTGAGAGTTTTGTCTTCAATGCTTCTGCTACAGCACCAGATGTTACATAGCCTGTACCGCCTTCGGTAATACCACCCGTAGAGATAGCATCGAGTTTTCGCTTGTATTCGGTAGTAAAGTCCTCGGTAGAGAGCTGCTTGCCATCAACCTTGTCTACTTTGCCATTCATACCACTTGTGTATGTAGTAACAGTAACATAGGTGTCAGCAACAGACTTGCCATTGACCTTGAGTGTGCCGATGATATCCACCGAGCCGAGAGGGGCAATAACAATATCGCCTAACGCATTGCGAACTACAAAGCGATAACTATCTGTCGTATCAAAGCCCACAGTAGCAATCACCGCTCCGGCGCTATCCTTCCACGAGAGTGTATTGAGTAGTTTGGTGTCATCCTTTGTGTAGGCGGTGTTGCAGAGGTCGATGCCTCGTCCTGCACTATTTACCGAGAAGAGTCCATTCACCTGTGCCGTAGCACTCTTGCCTACAACTTTGAATATTGGAGTCAGAGATAGTTTGCCATCGTAGACGGCAAAGTCTCGGAACTTCGTGCCGCCACCCTCTACACCATAGTAGTTGATGCGCACTGCACCTTCATCGGTAACATCCTGAGTATTGTAGATATCACAGCCCTGAATATGGATTGCGCCGATACGGGAATTATCGCTGAGCGATGTACCATACGAGATACCATCACCCGTAACTCGTGCCAACTCCTTGCCTTGTTTCATAAAGGAGAAGGTGCCATCGGTGCGGATTACAATCTCATTGACCAAAAGACCATTGAGGTAAGCGCCGAGTGAGGCATTACCATCGCTCTTGACGATACCTTTGAGCGAGTAGCCATTCTCGCCACTGACAGAAACTGCCGTCTTTGAGTTTATCTCCTTGTTGGCAGTAAACTGACCTGCCAGCACCAAATCCTTCTTGATGGTTTGGCGCTGGAACGGAGTTTCGAGCAGTACAGCATAACGCCCAAAGAACTTATCGATAAAGCGAGGGGCATAGTCGGCCCTGACCTCGATAGCCGCAGGAATCTTGCCCGTAACGGGATCTGTGGGTGTAGGGATAGTCTTACCCGCAGCACAGAGGTAGCAGGTGCGACCACGCTTGTTGACCTCGTTGGCATAAACGACCGACTCGTGGCGATTGCTCTCGTAGATATAGTATGGGAAGACGGCATCTGTAACGCCTTCAAAGCGGCGTACCTTACCACCAAGCCACACATAACCTGGCGAGATAGTAGAACCCTCAACGGCACAGCCCGAAATGATAAAGTCCGAACAGCCGTCAAAGATGGTACTCATACTGAGGGACAACTCTTGAAGGTTAAGTATATCATCCGAATAGGTGTATCGTCCACCCGTTTCTGCTACATATTCTTTCATTATTTCGTGTTCTTATTTGGTTCGTACTCCTCAGTGTCAATCTTAATCAGGTAGGTCTTACCGGCTATCTTATAGGTATTCACGA
Organism: Alistipes sp.; assembly: GCA_017560305.1. The sequence continues at coordinate 1,868 of JAFYOF010000078.1, read as the reverse complement.
CATACGAGAGCATATAGACCAGGTCCTGTGGCGGTATCTTAATGGGTGGCACGCAGACCATAAAGCTGACCTTGTTTATGAGTTTCTCCTCGACATATCGGTAGAATGGTCTGGGCTTCTCATCCTCGCTTGTGGCGGTGATGGATTCGCCATTGTACCACACCGTGCAGGGGCGCATATACTCGGCATTCTCGTGGTATAGATCCACGCCTACACTCTCGCTCTCCTTGATAAAGATACTATCTCGGCTATCCTTGAAATACTTCGAGAACTTGTAGTTCAGGAACCACTCAAAGTAGATAACCTGTGAGGTCATTCGCGCCTCGATATGCTTCTCACGGGCAAAGGAGCGGAACCACTCATTGATGCTTTGCATGGGATAAAGAGCGCTCTGCACAAAGAGTATAAACCGTCGCCCCGCAAGGTAGTGCGGAACGAGACGGTTCACTAACTTATCTATGGGCAGTTTATATCTACTCATGGTTCTCCACTTTAAGGATTATAGCCTCACGGAATGATGGCAAGTCGGCCTCCTCATCCTTTCCCGAAGACTCTTTCAAATAGCCAGATGCGGTATAGGTCATGCGCTGTACACGCTGCATAGGCTGGATATTTCCATCCGTGTCGTGGCAAGCGATAAACACTCCCTGCTCCGGAGTGGCTGACTCATCGATGAAGACATCCGTAACATGCTCAGCCTTACGAATAGCATCAGTAAGGCGAGAAACATAGACTGCCGCATCAAACTCGATGTTCATCACATACTCCTTGAGTTGAACTTCGATAGCGTCATACATCTCTGACTCGGGGATAGCGCCATCATAGAAAACCGTAAGGCGCGGAATAAGGACATCACCTTTTGTGGAGATTACCTCAACACGAGTGCCTGCAAACTTCAACTTGCCGATGTAGGCATTGATAGGTACAAGTTCCTCGGCAGGGATAGCCTCAAGGTTGCCCTTTGTACCTGTCGCTACCTTCAAGATTAGTTTGCTGTCGATATTCTGGTCATCGGTGCTCTCAACATACGATACCTGTGTGATGATTCTCTTTGTCTCATCCACTGCGGCATAACCAAAGGCAAGACCATCTTCTCTTACTATTAACTCATCGCCTTGCTGATACTGCAACAGAGCATTGGCATAGTAGTTTGGTGTGCCGTTGATACGCCCATTGATAGCCTCTGTAATATCAACAGCAAAGACATCAAGGAGCGTCTCAAAGCTGTAAATCACAGCGGCTACAACCCAGAGGATGCCATTCATAACTGACATCTTCGAGTCGCTCTTAAACTCCGAGAGTTCGAGACGCTTGTTACGCTCCGTAACGGCTGCGTTGTATATATCTTTTATCGTTCTACTCATACCGAATACTCCTTATCGTTAATGATAAACTTCCACTTGCCACCCTCATTCCAACTCTCCTCGTGGGTAATAACCCATATTGCCTCCATACCCGTAGTGATAATGTATTTGCCTGTATCTGCATTGCGGGCAGGCTCCTGATAGATTCCCGTAGGTACTGCTGTAAGGGTTACTTCGCAGTTCCTTCGATTGCCGTACCTCTCAACCATAGCGATAAGCCACTCATCCAGCACCGTAGGTTTTATGCGTGCATCGGTGAGGTTTAGTTGCATCAGTTCTCGACACTCAACAAGTGGTTTAAGGTTGCCACAAGAAAGCCCCGAAAGGTTGAGCGAGTAGATACCCGGAACCATTTGCAGACTGTCGAGCGTAAGTGTTGCATCCTTAATGGTCAACTCCTCGATAGGCAGAGGTCGCAGGATAACAACCGAATTTGGTTTGAGTCCGCTCCAATCCACCTGTTTGAAGTAGGCATCGGTAAACCAGCGTATGCGGCGTCGTTTA
>JAFYOF010000077.1 GCA_017560305.1 Alistipes sp. | reverse complement strand
GATGCCTTTGCCGCCGATGGTCAGAACTGGGGTTTCCCGACATATAATTGGGCAAAGATGGCGGAGGATGGATATAAGTGGTGGCAGCGCCGACTGGAGAAGATGGCGCGTTACTTCGACGCCTACCGCATCGACCACATCCTCGGTTTCTTCCGCATCTGGGAGGTGCCACGCCAGGCGCAGAGCGCTATTCTGGGTCACTTCTACCCTTCGCGCCCCTACACCAAGCAGGAGATTGCCCAGTGTGGCTTGACGCTTGACCTTCCAACATACGACGAGGCGGACTACACCTCGACCGATGCGCTCTTTGTCCCCTACCCCGAGGGCGGCTACACGCCACGCATCGAGGGCTACAAGACCGAGGCGTTCAAGAGCCTGACCGAGAGCCAGCAGCAGAGATATATGCAGTTGCACGAGGAGTTCTTCTACCATCGTCACAACGACTTCTGGAGAGAGTGCGCGCTGAAGCGTCTGCCAGCGTTGATGTCTACAACAAAGATGCTCACCTGCGGCGAGGATTTGGGAATGATTCCTGCGTGCGTACCCGAGGTGATGAATCAGGAGCGAATACTCTCACTTGAGATTGAGCGAATGCCAAAGCAGATGGGCGTAAACTTCGGCGACACAAGCCGTTACCCCTACCTCTCGGTGGCAGCGACCTCTACTCACGATATGTCGAACATCCGCGGATGGTGGCAGGAGGATAGCGCCCTGACACAGCAATACTGGAGCGAGGTGCTTGGTATGGAGGGCGAGGCAGAGGCGGTCTGCTCGGGTGCTACGGCGCACAAGATTATCGAGCGCGAGATGCTCTCGAACTCAATCCTTGCCATTCTGCCATTGCAGGACTGGATGGCCATTGACGAGAAGTTGCGCCAGAAAAACCCCGAGGGCGAGCGCATCAACATCCCCGCCGACCCTAACCACTACTGGCGCTACCGTATGCACCTTACGCTGGAGAGCCTGCTCGGCGCAAAGTCGTTCAACGACGCCGTAAAGCAACTCACCTCGTTGCGATAGGCAACCACACGAAAAGAAAAAACCCGCACCTAAAGGATGCGGGTTTTATTTTGCAAGTAAGCTAAAATTACTTTGACAACTCTGCTACGGCAGCCTTCGCTGGTGTTGCGTATGGCTCAACTGTAACCTTGTTCAAGCACTCGATAGCCTTCGCCTTGTTCTCCTTTGCGTTGTAAGCAGAACCGAGGTTGAAGTAAACTGCGCTCTTGCTCTCGTCGTCAGTCTGCAATGCAGCTGCAGCCTCACCGATCTCGATTACCTTTGCGTAGTCCTTCTTCAAGAAGTAAGCCTGAACCAAAACCTTCTGTGCAAGAGCCTTGTCAGCAATCTGCTCTGACATAGCGATGATGCCGTCGAAGTCGTTAGCCTTCTGCAACTCAGCAATCTTGTTGTTTGTGTACTGACCCATCTTTGCCTTTGCAGTAGCGATAGCTGCATCGTACTTTGGGCTTGGCAAAGCAGCAACCTCAGAGCAAATCTTCACGCCCTCAGCGTACTTGTTTGACTTGAAGTAGCTCTCTGCGAGCATCATAGCGAGGTCAGTATTCTTGTTGTTTGCAGCGTAACCCTTCGAGAAGATCTCGATAGCCTTTGCATAGTCACCATTGTTGAAGTAACCACCACCGTGAGTCTGGTAAACCTGAGCGATAGTAGTTGTAGCAGTAGCCTGAGCCTTTGTATTGCGGTAAGACTTTGCCTTAGCAACAGCAGTCTCCAAAGCCTTGATAGCCTCAGCGAACTTTGCATCCTTAGCCTCTGCATCCTCCAACTTTGTTGCAGCACCTGCAGCCAACTTACCCATGTAAACATACATTACTGGGAGGTTGTTCTTTGCGTTCTTCACACAACCAACGATAGTCGCGTCCTCCTCCTCAGAGCCATCAGCGATAACTGTCTCGTAAAGCTTAGCAGCCTTTGCGAAATCCTTAGCCTGAACAGCCTTAGAAGCCTCGTTGTAGGTCTCCACTACGCTCTGCGCCTGAGCAAATGAAAAGCCCAAAACCGCAACTACCATCAAAACAAACTTTTTCATAATTTTGAGTTAATTAAATTGTTTATAGGTTATTAAATTATTCCCTTTGTTAATTTCGAGTGGCAAAGTTAGACTATTTTTTCATTACTGCAAAATTTAACTCGCGCACTATTACATATTTATGGCAAAATTATCTCAAGGACTTGAAAAAATCCTTCATCAACTGCTCACACTCCTCCTGCAACACACCGCTCAGCACCTCGGTCTTGGGGTGAAGTATTCTGCCCTGCACGGTGGTGTAGCCTCGTTTTGGGTCGGCTGCGCCATAGACAATCCTGTCAATCTGGCTCCACGCCAGCGCTCCCGCACACATTATGCAAGGCTCGACTGTCACATACAATGTACAACCCTTCAGGTACTTGCCGCCAAGCATAGCCGCCGCAGCCGTAATGGACTGCATCTCGGCGTGAGCCGTAGCATCACAGAGCGTCTCCACCAGATTATGGCCTCGGCCAATCACCCTACCCTGACACACGACAACAGCTCCGATGGGCACCTCTTTCTCCTTTAACGCAAGGCGTGCCTCATCTATTGCCATACTCATAAACTTTTTATCCGTTTCGATGCTATTTTTCTCCATTCCTGTGTTTTTTAACAGAGCGAAATTAGCAAAATCGGCGAAAATAAACAAATTTTTTGCCCTCTCGCGCCACAAAGAGCAAATATAGGCGAATTTGGATTTCACATTGTGCAAAAATTACTATCTTTGCATATTAGGAACAAACTAAAAAACGAAATAAAATGTATAGAAGTCATACTTGTGGCGAGTTGCGCAGCGCGAACATCGGTCAGAGCGTAACACTCGCTGGTTGGGTGCAGAAGGTGCGTAACCTGGGTGCGATGACATTCATCGACCTGCGTGACCGCTACGGCATCACACAGATTGTTGTGGAGGAGAACTCTCCAGAGCAGGCTCGTGAGGCTGCTCAGAAGTTGGGTCGTGAGTTCGTTCTTCAGGTAACGGGTAATGTTATCGAGCGTTCATCAAAGAACCCAAAGATGCCTACGGGCGATATCGAGGTTGCTGCTCAGGAGGTGAAGATCCTCAACGAGGCGCAGACACCTCCATTCACTATCGAGGAGAACTCAGACGGTGGCGATGACCTTCGTATGAAGTACCGCTACCTCGACCTTCGTCGTCCACCTTTGCAGCGTAATATGGAGCTTCGTCATCGTATGGCGATTGCTATCCGCACATTCCTCGACAAGGAGGGATTCCTCGAGATTGAGACCCCTTACCTGGTGGGCTCTACTCCAGAGGGTGCGCGTGACTTTGTGGTACCAAGCCGTATGAACCCTAACCAGTTCTACGCCCTTCCACAGTCACCACAGACCTTGAAGCAGCTCCTGATGGTGGCAGGTTACGACCGCTACTTCCAGATTGTGCGTTGCTTCCGCGATGAGGACCTTCGTGCTGACCGTCAGCCAGAGTTTACACAGATCGACTGCGAGATGTCATTCGTTGAGCAGGAGGATGTATTGCAGATTTTCGAGGGCTGGGCAAAGTATATGTTCAAGGATGTGATGAACATCGAGTTCAACGAGCCATTCCAGCGTATGCCTTGGATTGAGGCTATGGAGAAGTATGGTTCAGACAAGCCAGACTTGCGTTTCGGTATGGAGTTCCACGACATCACCGACCTGGCACACGGCCACTCATTCCCAGTGTTTGACGATGCAGAGTATGTTGTAGGTTTTGCGGCAACAGGCTGCGCGGGCTACACTCGCAAGCAGATTGACGCCCTCACAGAGTATGTGAAGCGTCCACAGGTGGGTGCAAAGGGCCTGGTATGGATTCGCAAGGATGAGCAGGGCAACCTCAAGTCATCAATCGACAAGTTCTTCTCACCAGAGGATTTGCAGGCTATCGCCGAGCGTATGGAGGCACAGAATGGCGACTTGATGCTGGTTTTGTGCGGCAAGAAGTTCAAGGCTCTCACTCAGCTCTGCGCATTGCGTCTGCATGTGGGTGAGTTGCTCGGCTTGCGTGACCCAAAGAAGTTCGCTCCATTGTGGATTGTGGACTTCCCAATGTTCGAGTGGGACGACGAGACAGAGCGCTACTACGCTATGCACCACCCATTCACATCACCAAAGCCAGAGGATGTTCAGTATCTTGAGAGCGACCCAGGTCGTGTACGCGCCAACGCTTACGACTTCGTATGTAACGGTACAGAGATTGGTGGCGGTTCAATCCGTATCCACGATGCACAGTTGCAGGCACTCATCTTCAAGATTTTGGGCTTCACCCCAGAGAAGGCACAGGAGCAGTTCGGCTTCCTGATGAACGCGTTTAAGTTCGGTGCGCCTCCTCACGGTGGTTTGGCGTTCGGTTTCGACCGTTTGTGCTCATTGTTCGGTGGCTCGGAGTCTATCCGCGACTACATCGCATTCCCAAAGAACAATGCGGGTCGCGATGTGATGTTGGATGCTCCATCGGTTATCGACCAGTCGCAGCTCGACGAGTTGTACCTCTCGCTGGTTAAGCCAGAGTAAGGGTTTTACCTTTATATATAAAAAGTCAGGCGACCTTTTCGGGTCGCCTTTCTTATTTCTATTAGAGGTTTATTAGTGGTTAAACCTTGTAGAACTACCCTCCACAAAGATAGATGCCACAGTTACCAAACGCTCGTGGGCGGGCATTGTGCCGAGAATCTTCTTGTCGCGGCTTACCCACAGGATGAGCGGCACACCGGATGCCATATTGTGACCCTTCCAGTTGGTAAGCAGGAACGAGTCGCTCTCGGGCAGATACTGGAAACCCGACATAAACTGCATTGGGTTGCCCTCAAGGTCGGCATTTGACAACTCCCATACGATATTTCCCTTCTTGTCGAACTCGGTGATTTTTGGGTCTTGAGCCTTGTCGGTAGATGCCACCACGATGTGACCATTCTTCAGGCAAGCGACCGAGTGAGCGCCACCTGCGATGGGTGCCTCCCACACGATGCGACCCTTCTTGTCGTACACCGCAACACGCTTACCGCCGTAGTGGGCTATCAGGTAGTTGCCGTTGTCGAGTCGGCGGGCATTACGCATAAAGTATGGGTCGCCAGGACCGATGTTCACCTCCTTGACAATCTCGCCCTTCTTGTTCACCTCAAGCAGTCGTCCCGAGGTGCACTCACCTACGAATGTGTTGCCGTTCTTTAGGCGCTGGCAGGCGAATATCTCGCTCTCGGGCGAGTGGTAGTAGAAAACGGTATCCTTCTGCTCGGTCACCTCCAGCACGCCGTGACCCGTAGTGAAGAGGCGGTTGCCGTTCTTGAGCACCCACAAATCATTTGAGATTGGGGCACGATGCTCCCACACAATCTTGCCATCCTTGAACTCAAAAATCTTACCCTGATTGAAATCTGCACAAAAGAATGTTGCGCACGGATTGGTCTGCGCCGACAACGAAGTGAGGGTCATTGTGGCGATGATGCACACGATTAATCTTTTCATATTCATCTCGATTAGTTTACACAAATATAGCAAAAGATTATCTCATAAGCAACCCGTGAGGGGAAGAAAAAAGGGTTGCCCGAAAGGACAACCCACCAACTCTATTCGCAGAAGTTGTATAGCAAGAGGGATTTTTAGGCACGCGCAGACCGAGAAACCGCAGTTTACTGGGGGTAAATGAGGATTTCGAGGGCAAGTGTAACACCAAAATCACCTTGCTAGACGGCTTCTACAGTTCCTCAAACGATTCCTTGTCTGCTCCGCAAATTGGGCAAGACCAATCTTCTGGAAGCTCCTCGAATGGAGTGCCTGGCGCTACGCCGTTATCTGGGTCACCCTTAGCAGGGTCATAAATCCAACCGCAAGGAATACATCTGTGCTTTTTCATAGTATAAAGGTTTTAAGTGTTAATATTCGTTTTTCTTTGATACAAAAGTAGTACATCTTTTCGCCGAAAAACCATAAAACCAATCAAAAGAATTGAACTTACTATAAGCAGAACTTATAAAAAAGGTTGGCAGGATAAAACCAACCAACCTTAACTGATAACCTAAAAGTGACTAAAAAGGATGAAGTTCAAGGCTTGCGAAGTTTGTGAAAGCGGAGTTTACTGATGTGTAAATGAGCATTTCACAAACGAGCGTAACGCAGAAATTCGCCTTTTTTTGTCGCTTTTTCTTATACAAGTCCAGAGAAACCCATAAACGCCATCGCAAGTATAGCCGCAGTAATAAGGGCAATAGGAATACCCTTCATCGCCTTTGGCATATCGTCGAGGTCAAGACGCTCGCGGATACCTGCGAAGATTACGAGTGCAAGGGCAAAACCAACTGCGGTAGCAACTGAGTAAGCGAAGCTCTGCAAGAGGTTGAACTCCTTCTGAATCATCAGGATAGCCACACCAAGCACCGCACAGTTAGTGGTGATAAGTGGAAGGAAGATACCAAGCGCCTGATACAAAGATGGCGACACCTTCTTGAGCACAATCTCAACCATCTGCACCAGAGCCGCGATGACCAGGATAAAGACGATGGTCTGCATATACTCGATGTGCAGAGGCACGAGGATGTAGGTCTGGATAGCCCACGCCACAATTGATGTAAGCGCCATAACGAAGGTTACGGCAGCACCCATACCCAGCGAAGTATCAACCTTTGACGACACACCCAAGAATGGGCAGATGCCGAGGAACTGCGCCAGCACGACATTGTTCACGAAGATGGCGCCAATGATAATTGCGAAATATGAAAGTTCCATAACTACTTCTTTGCTAATTTGTTAAACAAAACCATCAGGTAGCCGAGCACAAGGAACGCACCTGGCGCAAGGACAAACACCAAAGGCATATAGTCCGAGATACCCAACGAATAACCGAAGATTGCGCCGCTGCCGAGCACCTCACGCACCGCACCGATGGCTGTGAGCGAGAGTGTAAAGCCGATACCGATACCCACACCATCGAGGATTGAGTCCAGAGCGCCGTTCTTTGATGCAAACGCCTCGGCACGACCCAGGATGATACAGTTCACAACAATCAGCGGAATGAACACACCGAGTGATGCGTAGAGCGAAGGAACATAGGCCTGCATAAGCATCTGGATGATGGTCACGAATGATGCGATAACCACGATGAAGGCAGGGATGCGAACCTTGTCGGGAATGAAATTCTTGATGAGCGAGATAACGAGGTTTGACATAATCAACACCGCCATCGTAGCGACACCCATACCCATACCGTTGATAGCCGAAGTGGTTGTACCCAGCGTAGGACACATACCCAAGACCAGCACGAAGGTTGGGTTATTCTTCAAAATGCCGCTCAAAACAATCTGCAACTTATTCATCTTTGCCTCCTTCCTGGGCTGCCTCGCCCTCATTGTTTTCAGTTGTTGTTGCGCCTGATACGCCATCTGCCCACTGCTTCTTGCCGCTGGCAACCAGGTAAGCCTCCTTGGCACGAGCCACGGCGTCGTAGTAAGCACGCGAAGAGATTGTAGCAGCAGTCAGAGCATCCAACTCGCCACCATCCTTCTTGACCTTGAACTCGATAGTAAAAACATTCTTATCCTTGATGCTTGAGATAAGGGCGTTGCCCTCGTCACACATCTTCGAGCCCAAGCCAGGAGTCTCAGCCTGCTCAAGCACATTCACATTGTAGATATTACCATCTGGTAAGAAACCCACCATCAGGCGGATAGAGCCGCCGAAACCGCTCTTTGTCAGGGTCTCAACAGCATAGCCCACCACTGCCTCGCCGCTTGTTGCGGTGTAGACCTTGATTGGCAGACCATCAATCTCCTGCTCCGACACCGAGTTATCATCAAAGGCTGGCAACACATTTGCAAGTGCCGCAGTTGTTGCTGCCTGCTTAGCCTCAGCGATAGGCTGCTCGGTAATCATATTCACTGCGCCCACGCCCGCCGAAGCGATGAGGGTGATGGTGAACAACACAGCCACCATATTAAAAAGTGTACTCTTCATACTCTGCCCTCCTACTTTTTAGTCATCATACCGAAACGGCGTGGTTTAACATACTTATTGATCAATGGTGCAACGGCATTCATCAGCAGGATTGCGAATGACATACCCTCGGGATAAGCACCCCACAGACGGATGACCATCGTAATCACACCGATACCGATACCATATATAATCATACCCTTTGGCGTCATTGGCGAGGTCACATAGTCGGTTGCCATAAAGATAGCACCAAGCATAGCACCACCAGCCAACAGGTGGAACGCTGGCAACTCATAGAGGAGTGCGCTCACACCACCCTGCGCCAAGGCTACTACGAAAGCAAACACCGCCATCGAGCCGAGCACAGCCACGGGGATGTGCCAGGTGATAACCTTGCGCCAAATCATATAGATACCACCCACGAGCAGAGCCGCAGCGGCAATCTCACCCATAGAGCCCGGCATCATACCAGCAAACATATCCAGCAGGTTAGCATCACCCGCCGCAATTGCCTTCGACTTCAACGCAGCCAGAGGGGTAGCACCCGCAAAGGCGTCGATATAGTTAGCCGAAACTGGCTTTGGGAACGATGTCATCTGCACTGGGTAGGCGATGAGCAGGAACACACGACCCACCAACGCAGGGTTGAATGGGTTGCGACCCAAGCCGCCGAAGGTCATCTTCGCAACGCCGATAGCAACCACCGCACCGACAACGACAATCCACCAAGCGATATTGGCTGGGAGGTTGAACGCCAGCAACACACCCGTAACGACTGCCGAGAGGTTCGACACGGTCTGCTTACCGCCAAACAAAAACTTCTGAATCAGGTACTCCACCGCAACGCAGCTGGCAACAGCGATAGCCATAACACGCAGAGCGTCAACGCCACACACGACCAACGAGACCGCAAAGGCTGGCACAAGCGCAATCAACACATCGCGCATAAGCGACTGCGTCGACATAGGGCTGTGCATATGTGGAGCCGTAGCAACAATAAATTTATTTGCCATAATTTTCTCTTTTTAACCGTTACTTTTTAGGTGCATTAGCGGCAGCGCGAGCACGGATGATACCCATCACAGTCTGCTTACCCATACGCACATAATCCAACAGAGCGATACCCGCAGGGCAGGTGAACTGGCAGCAGCCACACTCGATACAGTCGGTGATATGCTCCTCCTCCAAACGCTCCCACATCTGCTTCTTCGCAAGCTTTGAGATAAGGTAAGGCTCCAGCGACATTGGACAAGCCGAGACGCACTTCGCGCACTTGATACAAGCGCTTGGCTCCACGCGGTGAGCCTCCGAGCCGCTATAAACCGACACGCCCGAGCAACCCTTCGTAACTGGTGAGTCGAGGCATACCATAGCGCGACCCATCATAGGACCACCATTTACGACCTTCACATCACCCTCTGGCAGACCGCCAGCCTTCTCAACCAATGTAGAGATTGGCGTACCCATACGAGTGAGCAGGTTGCGTGGCTCCTTGAGCTCCTTACCCGTGATAGTCACAACACGCTCAATGAGTGGCTTGTTCTTCTGCACAGCCTCATAGACCGCAACGGTAGTAGATGCGTTGCAAACCACAGCGCCAACATGGATTGGCAAGCCTGGAGGTGGTGGCACCTCACGACCCGTGATGGCGGCAATCAACTGCTTCTCGCCACCCTGTGGGTACTGCACCTTCAGGGGCTCGATGACTACATCAAATGACTTCTCTGCGACAATCTTACGCAACGATGCAATGACATCGGGCTTGTTATTCTCGACGCCCACGATAGCCTTCTCGACCTTGAGCGCACGCTTCAAAATCTCAACACCGACGAGCAACTCCTCACCACGCTCAAGCATTGTGCGGTGGTCGGAAGTGAGGTATGGCTCACACTCTACGCCGTTGATAATCAGATACTCGGCCTTGCAGCCATCGGGCACAGAGAGCTTCACATGGGTTGGGAATGTCGCACCACCCATACCTACGATACCCGCAGCCTTAATCTTTGCGATAATCTCGGCCGACTCAAGGTTGCACTCGCGTACAATCTCCTTCGAGCGGTCAATCTCGGGCATCCACTCGTCGCCCTCGCGCTTGATGGTAATCATCATCTGGCGCAAGCCCTGCGCATTGAGTTGCATATCCACTGCCGACACCGTACCAGAGATTGGCGCGTGGATGTTTGCCGACATAAAGCCCGTAGCCTCGGCTATGAGCTGACCTGTCAAAACCTTGTCGCCCTTCGCCACGACAGCCGTAGCGGGCGCACCAATGTGCTGTGCAAGCGGAATATTGACAATGTCGGGAAGTTCCAGAGGCTCGATAGGCTTCTGGCAACTCCATTTTTTATTATCCGACGGATGGACTCCGCCTATTGGAAATGTCTTCATCTATTGAACTTATTTCTGCTCGTTTACACTCTCGTTCTTTGCCGCCTCGGCCTTTGGCTCAACCTTCTTTGGCTCGGCAGCTGGCGCTGCTGCTGGCTTTGCAGCAGGGGTCTTTGGCTCCTTTGGCAGTGGGTCCATACCCTTCAGCACGATAGCGCCCGTAGGACACTCGTTCACGCACTTGCGGCACAACTTACACTTCTGCGAGTCGATATATGCCACGCCCGCCTCAATCTTGATGGCGTCGAAAGCACACACCTTTGCACACTTGCCACAACCGATACAACCCGCCTTGCAGGCCTTCATCGTCACAGCACCCTTGTCCTTTGACACGCAACTTACATATACCGCACGGTTCTTTGGCCACTTCTTGCGAAGCTCGATGATGCGCTTTGGACACGCCTTCACGCAGGCACCACAAGCGGTACACTTCTCGGCATCAACCTCGGCAATGCCTGTCTCAGGGTTTACCTTGATGGCATCGAAAGGACACGCCTCGACGCAGTCGCCATAGCCCAGGCAACCATAAGCACACGCGGTCTCACCCACATAGAATGCCGCCGCCATAGCACAGCTCTTCGTGCCGTTGTACTCGTTTGTGCGAGGACGCTTTGCACATACGCCACCACAGCGTACAGTCGCCACCGCAGGCTCCTTCTCGGGTGCTACCTTACCAAGGTAAGATGCAATCCCTTTCATTGTCTCGGCACCAGCCACAGGGCAATAGAGTGCAGAGATGTCGTCATTTGCGACCAACGCGTCGGCCATACCACGACAACCCGCAAAACCACAACCACCGCAGTTTGCACCAGGCAACATCTTCTCCACCTCATCGATGCGAGGGTCCTCCTCGACCTTGAACTTCTGTGCAACGAAGTACAGAATCACAGCCGAGAGAATACCTAACACACTCAAAGTGAGGATTGTAGATAATAATACCGTCATTTTGTTTGTTTTATTATTATGAATTTTATTGTTTGCTTCACCCTGTCACGCAACCCGTAGAGCACAAGGTAGTAGACCACCACGCTGCCCAGAGCCGCCAGTGCCGCAATGCCCTCCCCAAGCCCCATCGCCGAGGCCACAACAAGCACAAGTGCCAGCACGAAAAAGGGCACTACATAGGTCAATACGACCGCCATAGCACCCATAGAGTTACTTTGCAGAGCCACCTCGACAACCTCGCCAACCGAGTACTCGGCAGCCTCCACACCACTAATCTCAACTATCTTCTCTGCGCTCTCGTCCACTCCGCACACCGCCTTTGCGTGGCAGCCGCTGCAAGCACTGCTCACGGTCAATCGCACCTTCACAGTGTCGCCACAGATGCCCACCACCTCGCCGCTATGCTTGATTTGAGCCATCGAGAGAGCCTCCTAAAGCGTTAATAACCGTACTTGTTCACCAATGGGAAGAGACACTCGTGGCGGAACGAGCAGGTCGACAGACGCAACACGGGTGGATACTGGTAACGCTTCTTGACATTCTGCATCACCATAGTGTGAATCTTCTCAACCACCTCGGCGTCGAAGCCCGCATTGATAATCTCCTCACGGTGCTGACCCTCCTCAATCAT
>JAFYOF010000076.1 GCA_017560305.1 Alistipes sp. | reverse complement strand
TAAACGACGCCGCATACGCTGGTTTACCGATGCCTACTTCAAACAGGTGGATTGGAGCGGACTCAAACCAAATTCGGTTGTTATCCTGCGACCTCTGCCTATCGAGGAGTTGACCATTAAGGATGCAACACTTACGCTCGATAGTCTGCAAATGGTTACGGGTATCTACTCGCTCAACCTTTCGGGGCTTTCTTGTGGCAACCTTAAACCACTTGTTGAGTGTCGAGAACTGATGCAACTAAACCTCACCGATGCACGCATAAAACCTACGGTGCTTGATGAGTGGCTTATCGCTATGGTTGAGAGGTACGGAAATCGTAGGAACTGCGAAGTAACCCTCACAGCAGTACCTACGGGAGTCTATCAGGAGCCTGCACGCAATGCAGATACAGGTCGCTACATTATCACTTCGGGTATGGAAGCGATATGGGTGATCACTCACGAGGAGAGCTGGAATGAGGGTGGCAAGTGGAAATTTATCATTAACGACAAGGAGTATTCTGTATGAGTAGAACGATAAAAGATATATACAACGCAGCCGTTGCGGAGCGCAACAAACGCCTCGAACTCTCGGAGTTTAAGAGCGACTCGAAGATGTCCGTGATGAACGGCATCCTCTGGGTTGTAGCCGCTGTGATTTACAGTTTTGAAACACTACTCGATGTCTTCGCTGTGGATATCACCGAAGCAATAAATGGACGTATCAACGGTACACCAAATTACTATGCCAATGCTCTGTTGCAATACCAACAGGGCGATGAGCTGATAGTTCGTGAAGATGGTCTTGCCTTTGGTTATGCCGCAGTGGATGAGACAAAGAGAATCATCACACAGGTTTCGTATGTTGAGAGCACCGATGACCAGAATATCGACAGCAAACTAATCTTGAAGGTAGCGACAGGCACAAAGGGCAACCTTGAAGCTATCCCTGCCGAGGAACTTGTGCCTATCAATGCCTACATCGGCAAGTTGAAGTTTGCAGGTACCCGTGTTGAGGTCATCTCCACCAAGGGCGATGTTCTTATCCCACGCCTTACGGTTTTCTACGATGGCGCTATTCCCGAGTCAGAGATGTACGACGCTATTGAGGTTCAACTCAAGGAGTATGTGATGAACATCGAGTTTGATGCGGCAGTCTATGTTTCTCGCCTTACTGATGCTATTCGTAAGGCTGAGCATGTTACGGATGTCTTTATCGATGAGTCAGCTACTCCGGAGCAGGGAGTGTTTATCGCTTGCCACGACACGGATGGAAATATCCAGCCTATGCAGCGTGTGCAGCGCATGACCTATACCGCATCGGGCTATTTGAAGGAGTCTTCGGGAAAGGATGAGGAGGCAGACTTGCCTTCGTTCCGTGAGGCTATAATTCTTAAAGTGGAGAACCATGAGTAGATATAAGCTGCCCATAGATAAGTTAGTGAACCGTCTCGTTCCGCACTACCTTGCGGGCCGACGGTTTATACTCTTTGTGCAGAGTGCTCTCTGTCCCCTGCAAAGCATCAATGAGTGGTTCCGCTCCTTTGCCCGTGAGAAACATATCGAGGCACGAATGACCTCACAGGTTATCTACTTTGAGTGGTTTCTGAACTACAAATTCTCGAAGTATTTCAAGGATAGCCGAGATAGAATCTTCATCAAGGAGAGCGAGAGTGTCGGCGTGGATCTCTACCACGAGAATACCGAGTATATGCGACCCTGCACGGTGTGGTACAATGGCGAGTCTATCACCGCCACAAGCGAGGATGAGAAGCCTAGACCATTCTACCGATATGTCGAGGAGAAACTCATAAACAAGGTCAGTTTTATGGTGTGCGTGCCACCCATTAAGATACCGCCACAAGATATGGTCTATATGCTCTCGTATGTCGTGAATACCTATAAGATTGCCGGTAAGACCTACCTGATTAAAATTGATGAAGAGGAGTACGAACCAAATAAGAACACGAAATAATGAAAGAATATGTAGCAGAAACGGGTGGACGATACACCTATTCGGATGATATACTTAACCTTCAAGAGTTGGCCCTCAGTATGAGTACCATCTTTGACGGCTGTTCTGACTT
>JAFYOF010000075.1 GCA_017560305.1 Alistipes sp. | reverse complement strand
TTGCCTCTCAGCCGTGAGGAGCTTACTGCACTGCTTGCAGCGCCCCGCATTCCCGAAGTTATCTACCGCTACACACGCTATCACCTCGGCGCTACCGTGGAGTTCCTTAAGCAGAGCGACACGCTCTATGGTATGAACCTTATGGAGAGCGATGAAATGAAGGAGGTCATCGCAACCCTCGCCGCAGAGTTGCCTAAGGATGACACCTCAGAGTTCTCGTTTGACCGTCGCTCGAAGGATAACAAGGAGAATGAGCAGAATGGCTCAGGAGCACTCTCGCTCGATGATCTCTTTGAACGCTTCGAGGAGTTGCAGGCCGAAGGTCTTGGAGATAAGACCGAGGAGGGTCAGGAGCTCCGTGCTATGATCCGTGGCTATATCGACCAGGAGCGTCTGCCTATCCGCATTACCCGCTCTACCTCTAACCGTGAGTTGCTTGATATGATTGAGCGCGAGTTGGAGGGCCCAAAGCCCGAAGAGGAGGCGGAGACAGAGAGTGATGATGAGGAGCAGGCCGAAGAGCGTCCACGCCGCCGCAGATAACATAAATGTGGTGTGCAGGTAGGTAAGCTGCCTGTACACCATTATCTGTATGGCCAAACGTCGGAACCCTAATGGGTATATGAGACGAACGACTCATTCAGTTGGTGCATATAGTCCAACCTCTTACTCAAGAATTTATAAAGTATGGGCAAGTATGTTTCAAAGATGCTATTCCCACGAATTTCATCTTAAAGAGCCTTCATATATTGGCTGTATTGTATGTGAAGAGTGGCATGATTTCCAAAATTTTGCTCGCTTTTATGATACAGCTCCATATAGAGAAGATGGTTGGCATTTAGACAAAGATATTCTCCATAAGGGGAATAAATTATATGCTCCAGATATGTGTGTGTTTGTCCCTCCCGAAATCAATAAATTGTTTGTCAGGAGAACAAATCATCGGGGTGATACACCACAAGGTGTTCATTACGAAAAGAGACGCAATAGGTATAAAGCAAGTATGCACGATGGAACTGGTAAGACCGTGTTTCTAGGTCGTTACAGAACCATTGAAGAGGCATTTGACGCTTATAAAAAGGCTAAGGAGGCTCGGATATGTGCTGTTGCTGAAAAATATAAAGGGCGAATCTCTCCTGACTTATATCAAGCAATGATTAACTATAAAATAGATATGACAGACTGATATGAGTAAAAATATAGATGCATATCCAGTGGCAATGGTCTTGGCGGATACGCATTGTGGCAAAGATACCGTAGAAGCCTTCAAGCTCAATATGCACGAAGCAATCTCAATTTGTCAAGAGAAGAATATTAAATACATATTCTTTGCAGGAGATTTAGTGCTTAGTCGTGCTGCACAAACATTAGATATTTTATTGGCTATCCACGATGTGCTTGAAGAGTGTAGAGAGGCAGGAATAGAGATAGTTATGATAAACGGCAATCACTGTAAAGTGAATCAAGAGTCACCAAGAGGTTATTGTAATGTCTTCGATTCATTTAGTAATGTTATTGTCGTTGATACTTATCTTAAGTTCCCAATTACTAAGAATGTTCAAATCGGACTAAT
This sequence comes from Alistipes sp., assembly GCA_017560305.1. Next base: position 3,535 of record JAFYOF010000075.1, on the reverse strand, counting down.
ATCATATTTCCCTGAACAAGGTTCCTTCGTGCAGAAACTGGAAGAACTGGAAAATATTATGTTCGACGGCACAAAAGCATTCAGAATCCTTATTATTCACGAAGGTATTCGAGGAGGACTTGGAGATGCGACTGATACAGAATTGCCAGCCAAACTATTTTCGAAATGGAATAAAGTTCTTGTTGGGCATTATCACAATAGGAATACAATAGCGCCAAATATAGAATATATCGGTTCATCGCGTCAGCACAACTTCGGCGAAGATGAGGAGAAGGGCTACACGGTAATCTATACTGATGGTTCTCACGAGTTTGTCAAGAACCAGGCGAACACCCGCTACCGAGTGATTGATGTTGCGGCAGAGCGTGCCGGTCTTCACCTAATGGATGAACTCAGGGAGATTGATGCCGATGGCAGATACAAAGTGAAAGTTCGTGTTCACGCCCCGCAGGCTGCTATAAAGTCGGTGGATAAAGCTGCTCTGCTTGATGCAGGAGCCACAAAGGTGGAACTTATTGCCGATGATGAGGAGATGTTAGAGGTTGCAGCCTCTTCGCTCTTTGAGAAGTTCGACAGCCACCGCATCCGCGAGACCTACGAGGAGTTCTGCCGCGAGAAACAGATTGACGATGTAGCAATCGGATTGGAGTATTTATCTAAAATCGAAGGACAATGTGGAAATTAAAGAGTATAGAGGCCGAAAATCTGTGTGCCTTCCGTTCGCTGGCTTATACGCTGCAACAGGGAGTAACGACACTGATTTTTGGCAATAATAAGGACAATGACTCCCAGCAATCGAACGGTGCCGGGAAGTCAGCTCTCTTGGAGTGTATGGCCGTAGGACTCACAGGTAGCCCGCTGCGTAAGATACGCACCGAGGAGATTATCAACGATGCCGCCGAGCAGTGCCGCATCATTCTGCACCTGGCAAATAACGCATCGAATGAGGAACTAATCATTGCTCGCTCGATACCTCGCAAGGGTGCATCGACAGTTGCCTGCAAACTCTATCGAGGAGGCGAACTCGTAACAACTGACGAGGCTGTTCAGCACTCTGTAGATGCCTACAACAAGTATATCTTGGAGAAGTTGGGCATTACACGCGAGGAGTTGCTCAACAACTTTATCCTATCTAAATATCGCTACGAGGATTTCTTGTCCTCGTCGGATAAGGAGAAGAAGGAGATTATCAACCGCTTCTCCAACGGCATCTTGGTCGATGAGGCTATCGCCCGTGTCGAGGAGGATATCGAGCCGCTCAGCAGTGAGCAGCAGAAGATAGACCTCGAACTTGCTGGCATCGATGGTCGTATCGAGATGCTTCAGGAGCAGATTGCCAAGGAGGTTGCAGCAGGTGAAGAGCGTGGCCGCAGCCGTGAGACACGCATCGCCGAGTTAGAGGAGACAATTGCCTCAAAGCGTGAGTATATCCGCACCCACAAGGAGACTCTAACCGGTATAGATGCAACTATCGCAGAGGTGGATAAGGCAGACAAAGAGTTGCAGGCATTGGAGTCATCGGACACCTCTTTGGAGGAGTGCTTGAAGGCTATCGATGCTGTGATGACACTGTTACCTGATGCTCGCCGAACAGACTGGAATCACACGCTAAGACTCAAGAAGGAGGATTTATTGCTTGCTCAGTCTTCTCTTGAAAACCTCGATGCCTCGGTAAATCACGCCGAAGCGGTATTGAAGGAGAAGTACGACGCCTTTGAGAAGTTTAAGGTTCAGTACACCGACTTCGTTACGCACTATGGCGACAAGTGCGAGGAGTACAGTACCCGCTTGCAGGAGATCGATAAGACACTTCGCAACCTCGCTTCACGCCTTGAAGAGCTAAGACGCAAGCGCCGAGTAATCTCTGCGGGTATTGACGAACTCTCAAATAAGTTGGCAGGCTCAATCACCTGTCCGAAGTGTGGCCACGAGTTCTTGGTAGCACAGCCAAACTTCGACATCGAGGCAGGAACCAAGGAACTTCGTCTCCGCCATCAGCAGTTATCAGAGGTTAACGGCAATATCGAAGCCGAGCAGAACTCTTCGGAGGAGGCAGAAATGCAACAGAGCAAACTCAACAGCGAGCGTCGCACCTTAGATAGCGACCGTTCACGCTGGGAGCAGGAACTCTCGGACCACGAGCGAGGAGTATGCAGTGCTACAAGCGAGGTGGAGCGTGCGGAGCACAACCGTAAGCGCACGAAGGCTGAGGTTGCAGTAATGCAGGATGAGATAGAAAGCATCCGTCGCAAAGCTTTTGACGAGTTCTTCGGAAACATTGATGAGCGTAATGCAACACTCAGCCGTGAGCGTCGCAAAATCGTAGAGGATATTCGCTCTGCAGAGTGTGCCATAGAGACCTTGCAGGAGACAATCCGTGAGGTAAATGAGATGGCCGCCGAGGACCTCACACTATCGCTGCGCAAAACATTGGAGCAGGAGAAGCAACGCTCGATGGAGACCGCCAAGCGTAAGTTTGAGGTTGATGATAAGGTACGAGCCTTGGAGGTGCAGCGAGAGCGTTTCGTGCAGTTCAAGACCTACCTTGCAAACACTAAGATTGAGGCTCTCAGCCGTATCACCAACGAGTTCCTGATAGGTATCGGCAGCGATATCCGTATTCGCTTTGATGGTTACACGCTGCTCAAAAGCGGTAAGGTGCGAGAGAAGATCTCTATCTCACTGTTGCGTGATGGAGTTGATTGTGGCTCATTCGGAAAGTTCTCCGCGGGCGAAGCGGCACGAGTGAATCTCGCAACAATTCTGGCAATGCAGAAGCTTGTCAATGCCAACTGCGATGATGAGAAGGGATTGGACCTGTTGGTGCTTGACGAGATACTCGAAGCAGTAGATGAAGCAGGACTATCATCGATGTTCGATGCTCTGAACGCTCTGGGTGGCACTGTCCTCGTAGTTTCGCACGGCAATGTAGCCGAAGGTTATCCGCACAAACTTGTAATAACGAAGGAGAATGGAGAATCACGCATCGGAGAATAAGGCACTAAAGCACGACGATATCCTCGCCTTGGATATTGCTACTCACTGCGGGTACTTCTCGAAGCACGAGGCAGGTACTTGGAATCTCACCGAGAGCCGACGGCGCAACGACAATAAGATGCATGGCTCATTTCGCACGCTGCTTATCGACTTTATCCGCAAGTACGACATAAAACAGATTGTAGCCGAGGATGTGAGCATCAACCGCCACTTCTACGACCTCAGACGATTGTCAGAGTTGCGTGGCGTGCTGTTGGAGGTCTGCGATGAGCTGAACCTGCCCGAGCCAGAGTTTGTGAACCCTGCTGCACTCAAGAAGTGGGCAACGGGCGATGGGCACGCGACAAAGTCCAAGATGGTAGAAACCTGCAAAAAGTATGGTTATGTGCCTACGGATGACAACGCTGCCGATGCTTGCCACCTATTCTTTTATTACATACGCAAACACAGATTATAAAATGACCGCATAGATTCGGGCGGTGACAAGCCGCCCACTTTTTTAATTGACGCTCTTCGAAGCTGACAGATTAGGACATTT
>JAFYOF010000074.1 GCA_017560305.1 Alistipes sp. | reverse complement strand
ATCTTCTCCAACTGGGGGTCGATAACTTTTATATAGTTTTTAATCTCACGATACATCGCCTCGTCATTGACCGTGATTTGCGAGAAGGTCGAATTTAGGCTATCGCGGATTATGGTGTTGGCTCTACTCATCTCGCTCATCAACAGAGCGGGAGCCTGATTCTTGCGTATGTTACCCACAGCCTTGTTCCAGCGCTCTACCAGCGAGAGGATATCCTGCTCGATGTCGTGGTCCTGAGCTTCGGCTGCTGCGGTGCGTATGATTACGCCGAAATTCTTGGGAAGGACTGCCGCGGCGATGCGACGCAGTCGTTTCTTTGTCTCGTTTGAACGAATCTTCTGTGAGATTGAAATCTTGGTCGAGAATGGCACGAGAACCACATTACGACCAGCAAGCGAGATGTCCGATGTCAATCGCGGACCCTTTGTCGAGATAGCCTCCTTGGCAATCTGCACCATTATGGTCTGCCCCACTTGCAGATAGGATGCCAACTTGCCCTGTTTCTCAATTGCAGGCTCGAGCTTCATCGTCTCGACCTTTACTCCACGCTTTCCTGGCTGGTGACTATCGACAACTCGTTGCAGTGACGAGAATTGACTTCCCAAATCGAGATAGTGGATGAAGGCGTCCTTCTCGTGACCGATATTCACGAATGCCGCATTCAGTCCTGGCATAATCTTGCGTACCTTGCCCAGATAGATGTCACCAACGGAAAAACCCGTCTGACACTGCTCCTTGCTCAACTCCACAAGCACCTTGTCTTCACACAGGGCGATAGAGATTTCGCTGGGGGTAACATTTATTACTAATTCTCGATTCATTACTGAAATTCTGTTTTATTAAAAATAGGTAAAGCTAAAGGGCATTCGACCCTTTAGCTTTCAATCTTACCTACTTGCTAATCAATTAGCTTCCGTCATTACTTCTTCTTGTGACGGTTCTTGCGAAGACGCTTCTTACGCTTGTGCGTAGCCATCTTATGACGCTTGTGCTTTTTTCCGTTTGGCATAGTTGTATAATTTAAATAATTAATGTTTTACTTTACCTTTGCTACGAAGCTCTTTGCAGGCTTGAATGCTGGGATGTTGTGCTCTGGAATAACAATTGTTGTATTCTTTGAGATATTACGAGCTACCTTTGTTGCACGCTTCTTTGTGATGAAGCTACCGAAACCACGAAGGTAAACAGGGTTATTCTCGATAAGAGAGTTGCGAACATTGTCCATAAAAGCCTCTACAACCTCAAGCACCAAGCGCTTCTCCAAGCCAAGATCCTTTGAGATTTCGTTAACGATATCAGCCTTTGTCATAGTTATACATTATTTCTTGTTAAACATTTTGTTACTTTGGGTCTGCAAATGTACTACATTTTTGACGATTAGCAAATTAAAAACAATTTTTTTTCTTAAATATTCTTAATTATTAACCTTTGAGCCAAAATAACTTCCCTATTTTAATAAGGCATCTGGTTGAACGCAGTTGCCAGACCCTCAACAGCCTTATCCAGACCGCCCTGAATCTTCGAGCCAATCATCATTCGCATCATCATATTGAGCTCGGCGTGCAACACCATACGGATGCGGGTGTCGTTCTCCGCCACCTCGTGCAACTGAATCCAGAACGAGAAATCAACAGGTACACCGTTCTTATCATCGCCCGTAATCTTGATGTGCTTGTTCTCAACACGCTCAACAATCTTCAGCGCCACGGTAAAGCCCTTGACCTTGAATGAGCAGCTGTCCTCCGTAGCGTTCCACTCCTCCACCTTGTCCTGAAGGGCTGGGGTGAGCATATCGAAACGGCTGATGAATGGGAAGATGCGCGAAGCAGACTTGCGAATCTGCTGCTGTTTTGACTCATATTTCTCCAATCCCATAATTCTTTATCTTTTAAGAGTTAGTTTGCCTTATAATCCTCAACACCCTTCTTCAGGAAGGCGATGAAGCCCTCAACATCCAAATCGTAGCTGCGGTCAGCGAGTGTAGAGCCGTTGTCATCCACCAACACATAGTATGGCTGCGCATTCACGCCATAGGTCTTCAAGGCATAGTGTGAGTTAATCTTACCCAAGGTCTTGAGTACCTTGCCCGACTCGGTTGTCACCCAGTCCTCCTCGGCAACCTTGAGCTTATCGTCAGCATACAAAGCCACGATAACATACTCATTGCGAAGCAACTCCAGCACGCGTGGGTCAGACCACACACGAGCCTCCATCTCACGGCAGTTCACGCAGCCGTGACCAGTGAAGTCGAGGAACAATGGCTTGCCAACCTCCGCAGCATAAGCCTTCGCCTCTTCCAAATCGAAGAAGCCATCCAAGCCGTGTGGCAACTCCAACACATCGCCATACTTAACGCCCGAAGCCTTCGCCTCCGACGCTGGAGCAGCCGTAGCAGAGCCCGCACCCATCACAAAGTCCTGCGACTGGATAGGTGGCATATAGCCCGACAATGCACGCAATGGTGCGCCCCACATACCTGGCAACATATATACAACGAAAGCGAACGATGCAATCGCGAATACCAATCGTGTAACCGACAGATAAGGCATATCGCTGTCGTGCTTGAACTTCAACTTACCCAACAGGTAAAGACCCAACAGGAAGAAGATTGCAATCCAGATAGCGAGGTAAACCTCTCTGTCGAGCAGACCCCAGTGGTAGGTCTGGTCAGCCACGCTCAAGAACTTCAAACCGAGTGCCAACTCAACAAAACCCAGCACAACCTTCACAGAGTTCAACCAGCCACCGCTCTTTGGCAACTGCTTGAGCCACGATGGGAACAAGGCGAAGAGTGTGAATGGCAATGCAAAGACTACCGAGAATGCCAACATCGTGATGATTGGAGTCCACACCTCGCCCGATGTCGATTGGATAAGAGCCGAGCCGATGATTGGACCAGTGCAAGAGAATGACACCAGCACCAATGTGAGCGCCATAAAGAAGATACCAGCCAAGCCACCCTTGTCGGCCTTTGCATCGCTGTTGTTCACCAACTTCTCGGGCAACACAATCTCAAATGCACCGAAGAACGATGCCGCGAAGACCATAAAGACGATGAAGAACAAGATGTTTGGCAACCAGTGAGTTGAAATCCAGTTGAAGATGTCTGCCGTAACCGCATCGCCACCAATCAACCAGGTAAGGAAGATGATGATGCCGATAGGCAATGTGTAGAGCACCACGATAAACAGACCATACATCAACGCGCGGAAACGACCCTGCGCCACGCTGCCCGAGCCCTTCAGGAAGAATGACACGGTCATAGGAATCATAGGGAACACGCAAGGTGTGAGCAATGCTACCAACGCCCAACCCACTGCGCTGAGGATGTAGCCCCAGATTGCGCCATTGCTGCTCTCGGCAGGTGCTGCCTCGCTGATTTCACCTACATTGAATGTGAAATCGGTGTCAGCTGTGATGCAGTTCTCGTCGTTGCAAGCCATATACTCAACCGCCGCAACAATCTTTGCGCCAGAGCTCTTTACCACCTGAGAGAAGACAACCTCACCCTCATAGTAGCCAATCTCCATCTCGTAGATGTCGTCATAGTGACGCACCAGCTCGCCCTGCGCCTCGATACCGCCAACCAACTCATAATCAGCAGGCTCGAATGTAAATGCAGTAGCCATAGGACCACCCTCGTATGGACCGAGGTCGTAGATGTGCCAGCCCTGCTCGATGTTCGCCTTCACGACGATACGATACTCGCCCTGGGCAATCTGCTCAACAGAAGAGCTCCAAGCCACAGGCTCAACAGGTTGCGCAAACGCCATCACCGATGAGATGGCCGCAACAAACAAAAGCAAAAAATTCTTTACAAATTTCATATCAAAAACTTTTAATTATCTTCATCTTCGTTTTGTGAGTTTATCTCACAAGGGCGCAAATTTAATAAAAAAAGCAGACTCCACCAAATCAAGAGCCTGCCTTTCAATATTTTTCGCCATTTATTTGTCCCTTTACTCTATCTCAAAGATGCGCTCGTCGTTGTCGCCAACCTCGATTTTCACGACCATAGCATCATCGGGAATCAACGCCTCAATCATCTCGGGCCACTCCACAAGGCACAAATCGCCCGAGTAGAAGTACTCCTCATAACCGAAGTCAAAGACCTCCTCAATGCGGTTAATACGATAGAAATCAAAGTGATATATGCGGTGCTTCAGACCCTCATACTGATTTACCAGCGCAAATGTAGGCGAGGTGACCGTATCGTCAGCGCCAAGCAACGCCACGATGCGACTGATGAGCGTAGTCTTGCCTGCACCCATACCTCCACGGAAGAGCACCACGCTGCGCCCCTGCAACTCATCGATTATCAACTGCGCAACCTCATCCAACTGCGCGAGCGACTCTATTGTTATATTCTTCATTATCAATTACTTTTTAGGTTTCAACACAATGTATGGCACCAGCATCTCCTCCATCGAAATACCGCCGTGCTGGAAGGTGTTGCGGTAGTAGCGGATAAACTTATTGGCGTCGTTGTTATAGACCAAGAAGTCGGAGTTGTAGGCAAAGATGTAACTTGACGAGAGGTTGATGCGGGGCAACTGAATATCCTCGGGGCGAGTCACCTCATAGACCTCGCGCGAGTTGTACTGCAGGTTGCGACCCGTCTTGTAACGCAGGTTTGGCGATGTATCTCTGTCGCCCGTCACCTTCACTGGGTTATCCACGCGGATGGTGCCGTGGTCGGAGGTGATAATCACCGTGTGACCACGCTCCGAGAGTAACTTCAGGATGGTAAACAAATCGGAATACTCAAACCAAGAACGCGTGAGCGAGCGGAACGACGCCTCATCCTCGGTAAGTTCGCGGATGATGTCGGTCTCGGTGCGGGCGTGCGAGAGGATGTCGAGGAAGTTATAGACAATCACCGAGAAATCAGCATCATACAAGCGGTTGATGTTGTCAATCAACTTTCTACCCGCCTCGGGACGCACCAACTTATCGAATGTCCACTTGTAGTCCTTGCCGCACGACTGCATCTGTCGGCGCAGGAACTCATCCTCATACTGATTCTTGCCGCCCTCCTCGTTATCGTTGAGCCACTTGTTAGGCATCAGCTTATCAATCGCCAGAGGCATCAAGCCTGCGAAAATAGCGTTGCGGGCGTACTGCGTCGCCGTAGGCAGGATGGCGCAGTAGAGGTCATCGACATCCACATCATAGTAGCCGCGCAGAAGCGAACTAATCACGCGCCACTGGTCGTAGCGAAAATTGTCGATGAGCAGCAGCGTGGTCTTTTCGTGCTTGTCCACCTCGGGGAAGATGCGCTTACGCATCAGCGTGTGCGACATCACTGGAATCTCGTCCAAATCCTCCACGCGCTTGTTTATCCAGTTGTAGTAGTTGCGGCGCACGAACTTGCAGAACTCCTGATTTGCCTCGGTCTTCTGGTAGGCCAAAATCTCCTTTATGCTCTGGTCGGATGATGACGACAGTTCAATCTCCCAACCCGTAATCTTGCGATAGAGGGCACTCCACGCAGCGAACGACGATGCCTGCTGACACATCGACGAGAT
>JAFYOF010000073.1 GCA_017560305.1 Alistipes sp. | reverse complement strand
CCCCCGTTGTAGCCGTGTCTGACGAGGGTGCGATGCCCACATTTTGGGCAAACTTTTTATCCATTTCTAACTCAAATAGTCCAAATATAAGAAAATCAACCGTTTGTCCCGATTTTATGTACTATTTTTGACCAATAAGCCATATTCACTATCTTTTGCCACTCGAAATAGTTAATGATTTCATTTGATAATGTAAATTGTTTTTGTAATTTTGTAGAAGGAAAAACCTAATAACTTCACATTATGAATAAAAAAGATTACACAATGAGACATTCTATGAATAAGAATGTAGTGAAAAAACAATTTGAGATTAATCCTCAAAAAGTCGAATCCTGGTTAAAAAAAAATAAAACTAAGTCTCTGGCAAAGGATTCTAATGATGTTAAATATATGGGTGGTTGTATGACAATCCCATTTGGATAGGAATCAAACGAAATAAATTTTACCATATTTTTGTCTATGAGCTAATTTATTTAGTCCATAGTGTGTTTATATGAATAATTCTCATGGGCGTCAATTATGTTTATAGTAGAAAAGTATACATTTCAACAAATCTGAACTGCAATTTGAAGTGTATATATTGCTATGAAAAAGATAAAAAAAATGTTGAGTTTAATGTAGATGAGGCAATCTCTATATTAAAAGAAATGCTTAGAGTCAAGACTGAGTATGGAACAAAAATAAAACTCCATGGGGGAGAACCATTTCTGTCATTCCAGAAAATTAAGCAGTTATGTGAAAGTCTTTGGAGTGAAAAATTACCAGAATTTTATCGGATTCATATAACAACAAATGGAACATTAATCCATGGTGAAATGCAAGAATGGTTATATGCGAATCGAGAAAAATTATTTTAAAATTAAGTTTGGATGGCAAAAAGCAGTCAAATGACATTAATAGACCAAATTCTTTTGACTTAATTGATATAGAATTTTTTGCGCGTACATGGCCTGATATAAGAGTAAACATGACTATTACTCCACAAACATTGCCTTATGTTGCTGACAATATAAAATTTTTGCATACTGTTGGATTTCAATACATATTCTCTAGATTTGCATTGATGACTGATTGGTCAAATCGCAATTTAATACAAGAATTTTACTATCAGCTAAATGAACTAATTGAATTTTACCTAAAAAATCCACATATCGTACCATGTGAATTGTTTGGATATGACATATCATGGACCATAGCAGAAAGAAATTTTTCAAGTCATTGTAATGTAGGTCAAATGCAAGCATATGACTTTCATACAAAGAAATACTACCCTTGTCATATGTGTTTCCCGTCGGTTTGCGGAGAGAAAATATCTAAGGAGTTTGAAACAATGGTAATGAAAGAGAGAGCAGAATCAGCTGATAAGTGTTGTGTAGAGTGTCCATTCATAAACATTTGCTTAACTTGCTATGCAGAAAATTACATAACAAGAGGTTCTGTTTCTCGGCGAGATATAAATTTGTGTAGTTATAAGAAAATAGTTTTTTGGGCATTGTTTAAATATGAGTATGAGCGAATTATTCAATTAGAAAATCCTACGCCAAAAGACATAAAAAAGATGATGGCAATACAAAAATGGCAAGGTGAATTATGCGAGATAGAGAATTCTGTTTTTGGAAATTAGTATAAAGGTAGTTAAAAAAAATAGGAAAAAATCGAAAGGTTTTTCCTATTTTTTTGTTTTGGGGTGTGGGGTGATGGTCTATGGGAATTTATATTCGCGTAATATTCTTGCGAGAATAGAGGGTGCAAACTCTGCATTTGGGATAAGTAAGATAGAATTTCTTTTGATATTATTGAAAGATGGGATTGGCTACTGCGCAGACTCGGGTCTGCTTCGTTGACGCCTTTCCCTTCTGCTCGCCGCAGGGGCACTTCCATATCACTAAGCAAGAAGTTGCTACGCAACCATTTTGTTTTCACCCCCTCCCCCTGCAAATAAATTTGCGGTGATGTGATAAAAACAAAAGGTGTCGATTTCTCGACACCTTCTTGCTTGTTCTATGGGTGGAAGATGGGATTTGAACGGCGAAGCCGAAGCGAGGATACCTTTGAAGAAAGAATATAATTCCATCCTCGCAACCCTCCACAATTTTCCTCTTACACAAACAAGCAGAACGCCGAAGGCGTTGATTTTTTTGTTGTGGTGTTTCTGGCTGCTTGCAGACGGGAAACATATACAACAAAAAAACGCAAGGTTATTAACCTTGCGTCTGCTTGTGGGGTGGAAGATGGGATTCGAACCCACGACCTTAGGAACCACAATCCTCTACTCTAACCGACTGAGCTACATCCACCATGTTGACTTGATTACTCAAATCGGGTGCAAATATAGGGGGTTTATTGCATTTTTCCAAATTTATAAACAAAAATCTTTCAAGAAAACGCAAAAACATCGTTTTTGCCTACTTTTCCTGCTGCTCGGCGTGGTGTTTTACCCAGCCATCATAGCCCACCGAGAGCTCCACAACACGATAGCCGTTGCCCGCCAGCACGCCCGCAACCTGCTTGCTGCGACCGCCGCCCTTGCAATACAGAGCGATGGTTTTGTCCTGTGGCAGTCGCTTGAACTCCTTGAAGAAATCGGCGCTGCGCACATTGAGATTCTCGTCGGTGCCCTCAATCGAGCCCGCTGCGTGCTCCTCGGGGGTGCGCACATCCACCAGATAGACATCATCCTGCTGGATGAACTTTGAGAATGCTTCGACGCCGAGCGAGTGGAACTTTACCTTGCTGCGGCGTGTACTGCTGCACGATGTGGCGCACAGAATGGTACACAATACCGCGATAAAAATGAACGATGCTCTCTTCATAGACCGCGTGTTATTTTTTCTGCAATACCTGCTTGAGATTGATATTCTTGATGTTGAAACTCTTCAGGCGTGACACCACATTAGGCTTCACCTCAGTCATCGCAACCTCGACGCTCTGACCCTCGCCAGCCTTCAACTCCACCACGAAGCCCACGCGGGTGATGCCGTTCTCGGCCTTCCAAATCTTCGCCTCGGTTCTTGCGCGGCTCTTGACCTTCAGGTAGAGGGTCTGGCCATCCTGCTGGAGCATAATGATTTGTGGCGATACAATCTCCGCTGTGGCATTTGTCGCCATTCGCCACTCCATAACGGCTGGCTGTGAGATGTCCTCCACGATATCGGTGATGGTGAGGTTGTTCTTCTTGTCGAGGTGCGCCTGACGCTTCACGCTGCGTGCGTGGTCGGTGAAGAGTGGAGAGAGGTCCACCTCGGCGCTCTTCTCGCGGTGGGTGATGTCGCTGCCGACAATCTCCGCCTTACCTCCCGCGCGGTGAGGCTGACCGTTGAATGTGATGGTGTTATGCCACTCGGCGCTTGCGGCGTTGTCGCCCTTGACGCCTGGGTCGATTGCCCAGCGCACGCCGTTAAGTTCATAGATGAATGAGCCGCCATCCGCGTGTGACTCTGCGCCCTGCACCGAGCCGCCCTTGATTGCGAAGTAGTCGTCGCCCTTGTTCCAGCCGCTGCGGTAGATGAACAGAGGGGTTGCACCCTTGCTCTGCCAACCCTTCTCGCTTGATGGATGTGCCTCCTTGAACTCCTGGTTGCAGCACCAGATCATATATGCTGGAAGGAGGTTGTCGGTTGAGAACTTACCCTCGCCGAGCAACTTCTCGTCGATGGTGATAAGTGATGGGTCGCTTAACTTACCCGCAAACCAATACTTTGCAATCTGGCTCTGCGCCTCCTCGCTTGAGCAGTTGCCGTAGTTGAACACCTTGCCCGAGGGGGCTACTATCTGATTGATAAAGGTGGCGGTCTGCATAAATCCGTTCTGCGAGGTGATGCCCGCATCGGTGCCGAGTGATGACTCCAGAGCCGCCACCAGCAGGGTCTCGAAGCCTGTGCTGATGCTCCAGGAGTCGTAACCCTCGGGGTGCGCTCCATCGGGAGCATATATCTTCATAGCCTGCTTGTTTGAGCCCAGACACTTGTCGATGAGCGACTTGCAGTACTCTGGCGAGCGCTCAAGTGTAGCCAGCGCACCGTAGATGATACCTGCGCAGCAGACCTGATTGTTTACATCGGTAGAGTTGATGAACTCGGCATTCTCGCTCTCGGTGGCGAGCAGACCTTTCTCATAGATGGCTGTGCCGATGATGCTGCGTGAGCGTACCGAGAGGCGACGATAGAGCCAGTCGTAACCGATTGAGAGAGCCATAGTAAACTCTGCCACATCGGAAAAATGTGACGGATTCCAATCCTCGAAGGCGCTTACCGCCATCATCTCGCGCTCGGCTGCCGCCACATAGCGCATATCGTCGGTCATCGCGTGGGCATACGAGAGGTAGAAGACGCGTCGCAGCGCCTCGCGTGAGGCCGCCGAGAGGTCGCCCTCCGACTTGTCGTACTTCACCGCCTCGGCATCGACCCAGCTCTCCGCCAGCGCCATAATCTTGTCGTTGACAATCTTTGCGTTAGCCGACTTGTAGGGCAGTTCGCGCATCTTGCTCACATCACCCTTGGTCAAAAGGATGCGTGGGTGGGGTGCCAGGTTATTGTAATCAATGCTCTGCGCCGAGGCTGAAAAAGCCACCACAGAGAGAATAAAAATCAGGAGTGTCAATATTTTTTTCATAATAATCTCGAAAAAGTGTGTAAAATTAGAAATAATTTTGCAAACTTCGCATTCCGTGTGGCATATTAATCCACGGAAGGCATAAAAAATGGGCGGTGTGTGACATTTTGTCACCCGTCGGCGGGCGTTTTGTCAAAATTGTATGCCACCGCGGGTTTGGCACACTGCTTGCTTATATATTTGGCGTGTGCAGAAGAATTGACACCAAACAAGAAAACATAAACTAAAACAATAAACACTATGACAATTAAACCACTTTCAGACCGCGTTTTGGTATTGCCAAATCCAGCGGAGGAGAAGACCGCAGGCGGTCTGTTCATTCCAGACACAGCAAAAGAGAAGCCACTTATGGGTAAGGTAGTAGCCGTAGGTCCTGGCACAGCAGAGGTTAAGATGGAGGTTAAGGAGGGCGACACAGTTCTCTACGGCAAGTATGCTGGCACCGAGATCAATGTTGATGGTACCGACTACCTCATTATGAAGCAGAGCGACATCCTCGCTATCTGCTAATTCCACAAAGTGTAGAACATTAAAACTAAAACGAAAATGGCAAAGGAGATTAAATATAATGTAGAGGCACGCGACCTTTTGAAGGAGGGCGTAGATGCATTGGCAAATGCCGTTAAGGTAACACTTGGCCCTAAGGGTCGTAATGTGATTATCGACAAGAAGTTCGGCGCACCACAGATCACAAAGGATGGTGTGACCGTAGCAAAGGAGATTGAGCTGGAGGACCCATTTGCAAATATGGGTGCACAGATGGTTAAGGAGGTTGCATCAAAGACCAACGATGACGCTGGTGATGGTACAACAACCGCTACCGTTTTGGCTCAGGCTTTGATTGGTGTAGGTTTGAAGAATGTCACTGCAGGTGCAAACCCAATGGACCTCAAGCGCGGTATGGACAAGGCTGTGGGTATCGTTGTTGACGAGCTCCGCAAGCTCTCACACGAGGTTGGCAGCGACATCTCAAAGATTGAGCAGGTTGCAACAATCTCGGCTAACAACGACAACGCTATCGGTAAGCTCATCGCTGAGGCTATGGCGAAGGTGAACAACGAGGGCGTAATCACAGTTGAGGAGGCTAAGGGTACTGAGACTCATGTAGATGTAGTTGAGGGTATGCAGTTCGACCGTGGTTATATCTCGGCTTACTTTATGACCGATACCGAGAAGATGGAGGCAGAGTTGGAGAAGCCACTCATCCTCATCACCGACAAGAAGATCTCTACAATGAAGGAGATTATGGGCGTGTTGGAGCCAGTGGCACAGAACGGCCGCTCACTCGTAATCATCGCCGAGGATGTTGATGGCGAGGCTTTGTCTGCACTCGTAGTGAACAAGTTGCGTGGTACATTGAAGATTGCAGCTTGCAAGGCTCCAGGCTTCGGTGATCGTCGTAAGGATATGTTGGAGGATATCGCAATCCTCACTGGCGGTACAGTAGTATCTGCTGACAAGGGTATGAAGCTCGAGGACGCAACAATCGATGTGTTGGGTTCTGCTGAGAAGGTAGTGATGAACAAGGAGACTACCACTATCGTTGACGGCGCTGGCGAGAAGGAGGCTATTGCTGCACGCATCGCTATGATTCGTGGCGGTATCGAGTCTGCAAAGTCTGACTACGACCGTGAGAAGTTGCAGGAGCGCTTGGCTAAGCTCTCTGGCGGTGTTGCCGTTCTCTATGTAGGTGCTGCTACCGAGGTGGAGATGAAGGAGAAGAAGGACCGCGTGGATGACGCTTTGGCTGCTACTCGCGCTGCAGTTGAGGAGGGTATCGTTCCTGGTGGTGGTGTGGCTTACATCCGTGCCGTTGCCGCTTTGGAGAACCTCAAGGGTGCTAACGAGGACCAGACAACAGGTATCCAGATCGTTAAGCGTGCTATCGAGGAGCCATTGCGCCAGATCGTAGCAAACGCTGGTGGCGAGGGTTCAGTTGTTGTGAACAAGGTTAAGGAGAGCGAGGGCTCAATGGGTTACAATGCTCGTGACGACAAGTATGAGGATATGCTTGCAGCGGGTATCATCGACCCAACAAAGGTATCTCGCGTTGCGTTGGAGAACGCTGCTTCTATCGCATCGATGTTCCTTACAACCGAGTGCGTATTGGCAGAGAAGAAGTCTGATGCACCTGCTATGCCAGCAATGCCACAGGGTGGTATGGGCGGAATGATGTAGTCCATACAGATAATAAAAGAAATTGTATAATAAGGCGTTTTCTGCGTTACGCTCACTCTCAAAATCCTCATTTACGCCCAGTAAACTGCGGTTTTTCGAGTTTCGCAAGCCTTGAAAACCCTCTTCTTATAGCAATTTCT
>JAFYOF010000072.1 GCA_017560305.1 Alistipes sp. | reverse complement strand
CGGAATCCATTCGGGTTCCGTATTTTTTTTCGGAATTATCTACTTTAGTGTTGTACAGAAAAATAAATATCGTCATTCCACATTTTCGCATCCACCAACCATTGCAGTAGTTTATAAGAGTCTATGCGGAAATGATTGGAATCTTCCTTTGTTAATAGTTCGGTCGTAAGAGCGATTATTTGGGAAACTATAAGGTAGATCCCCATCGTCGGACTTTGTCCTCCGGGGGATGACGATTTGATAACAACACTAAAGTATATAATTCCGTTTTTTTTGTGTGTTTGTGGAAATTGTCAAAGAGGGTATTTTCTTCGTTGCATCATTCCTCGAAATGCTCATTTATGCCCAGTAAACTCCGCTTTCTCGGATTTCTTGCGCCTAAAAAATCGTCTTCTTATGCAATTTCAGGTGGTGGTGAGGAGGGATTGAAAATTTAGTTTATTCTTGCAATGGCAATTCATCTTCGGTGGCTGGGGGCGGCAATGCGCTCAGCGCATTGAGCCACCGAAGATGCGGGCTGCGCCCGTGTTTGCATCTCTTTGACTAATAAAAAAGGTTGCTACATCATAGCAACCTTAATTTTTGATTTTGAATTCTACTTCTTCGCCTGTATAGCCTCGTCGTGGTCGATGTCGCACGATGAGCAGTTGCCGTGGCAACCGAGGTCGGCGCAGTCGGTGCCCGTATCCTCGCGTGACTCCTGAACGGCGCACTTGATGCCCAGGCGCTGCATATTCTTGTTGGTGGCAATCTCGGAGTCTATGTCGTGACCCTTAAAGATTTGCGTGAGCGACATACCCAGGAAAAACAAACCCACACAGAGAATTGATATTCCGATGACGATCAATATGGTAGAAAGTGTTGCTGCCATTACTTTTATCTATTAAAATTTGTTATTAAGTTGAAATTCTGCCAACAAAGTTATATATTTGTAGTTAAATTTGCAAGAAATGTGCATCTCTAACTCCTGCTTGTGCTCACGGCGAATGACACCAGCCAAAGCGCCGGAAGAATTGCAAGTGAAAGGGCAGGGCAAAAGCAGGTCAAGGCGGAGGGTCATCCGCAGGATGAGGAGTGTAGCAGAGTAGAAACTGAAGAAACGACTTTAGGAATGAAAATAGTTATTTCTGGAATTGGAGAGATGGGTAGCTACTTGGCGCGAATGCTGAGTGGTAATGGTCACGATATTACGGTGATTGACCAGGACGCAAAGGCGTTGAACGAGCTTTCGAGCCTTGCTGACCTTATCACTGTGGAGGGCGACACGACGACTTTTGCCGTGCTGCGCAAGGCGGGTGTGAGGCGTTGTGACCTCTTTATTGCGGTGAACCACGAGGAGACCCGCAACATTCTCTCGGCGGTGATGGCGAAGCAGTTGGGTGCCAAGAAATCCATTGCGCGTATCGACAACAACGAGTACCTTGAGCCAAACAACAAGGAGCTCTTCATCGATATGGGTATCGACTACCTGTTCTACCCCGAGCAGGTGGCGGCGCGTGAGGTGGCAAACCTGCTGGGTCACACCTCTACCACCGACTATGTCGATTTTTCAAACGGCTTGCTCTCGCTGGTGGTCTTTAAGCTGGAGCCCACCTCGCCGCTGATTGGTCGCAGGCTCGTCGATTTGGCGGAGGATGGTTCTATCTCGGAGTTCCGTGTGGTGGCTATCACGCGAGGCTCGCAGACTATTATCCCAAGCGGTCAGGATGAGTTCTTTGAGGGTGACTCGGTATATGTCATCGCCCGCAAGGATGTGGCTCACAGCGTTACGGAGTTGTCGGGTCAGAAGAGTGTGGAGGTGAAGAGCCTGATGATTCTGGGTGGCTCGCGCATCGGTGTGCAGGTGGCCCTTGAGTTGCAGGATGATATGGATATCAAGATGGTGGAGTACAACGGCGAGAAGGCCTATCGTCTGGCGGAGGAGCTGGACAAGACGCTCATCATCCACGAGGATGGCCGTAACCTCGACGCAATGATTGAGGAGGGCTTGTCGCAGACAGATGCCTTCTTGGCGGTGACGGGTCGTAGCGAGACCAACATTCTGGCGGCTATGCAGGCGAAGCGTATGGGCGTGAAGAAGGTCATTGCCGAGGTGGAAAACCTCAATTATGTCTCTATGGCGGAGCGTGTGGGTATCGACACCATCATCAACAAGAAGCGAGTGACAGCATCAAACATCTTCCGTTTCACGATGTCTACCGATGTGCAGGCTATCCGTTGCCTGTCGGGTAGCGAGGCGGAGGTGCTGGAGTTCATCGTCAAGCCAAACTCGCCGGCGACAAAGTCGCTCATCAAGGATATGCGTCTGCCGCAGGATGTCATCATCGGCGGTATCGTGCGTGGCGACAAGGTCTTTATCGCGGTGGGTGACACGAAGATGAAGGCGTATGACAGAGTGGTGGTATTCTCAATGCCGGGCTCTATCGCAAAGATTGGAGAGTTCTTTAATTAGCCCTTGGGTGTTTGCTTTGGGGCAGGAAACGAAATAAAACAAGAAAAACTATGTATGTAGCAATTGCGGGAAATATCGGTAGTGGCAAGACTACGCTGACAGAGTTGCTGACGCAGCGTTACGGGGCGAAGGCCTACTATGAGGAGACAGATAATCCCTACATCGGTGATTTTTACAACAATATGAGTCGCTGGGCGTTCCAGTTGCAAATCTCGTTCCTGGGCAGTCGTATCCGTCAGACGATGGATATGCTCTCGGCGGGCGATGAGAATGTGTTTCAGGACCGCACCATCTATGAGGATGCCCACATCTTCGCCTGCAACCTGCAGGAGATGGGGTTGATGACCTCGCGCGACTATGCTACATATATGAAGATATTTGACCTCACGACAAACCTCATCCCCCAGCCCGATGTGCTGATTTACCTGCGTGCGAGCATCCCTACGCTTGTGGCGCAGATCAAGCATCGTGGCCGTGACTATGAGATGGGTATCGACGAGGCGTACCTCAGCCGCCTGAACGAGAAGTACGAGCACTGGATTAACACCATCTACAAGGGTAAGGTGCTCATCATCGACAAGGATGCCGACGACTTTGTTGCCGACCCTGCGGTGGTGGACAAGATTTGTGCGCAGTTGGAGGAGATGATTAAGCAGGACAAGTAGCGATGCAGTTGCCAGAGAAGTTTATTCAGCGTATGGTGCGCGAGCTGGGCGAGGCGGAGGCGACGGCTCTGTGTGAGGCGTTGGCGCAGGAGCCTACCACATCGGTGCGCCTGAATCCGCATAAGGTGCAGAGCCCGAAGTGGGGTGCGCGTCAGGTGGAGTGGAGCAAGTGGGGCTATCTGCTTGACCAGCGTCCAAGTTTCACACTCGATGGCGACTTCCACGCGGGAGCGTACTATGTGCAGGAGGCGAGTTCGCAGTTTGCGGGCTACATAATGTCGCAGGCGCTGGGCGGAGAGGCGGAGTGCGAGGGTAAGTACATCCTCGATATGTGTGCCGCACCTGGTGGCAAGAGCACTCACTATGCTACGCTGGTTGGCAAGAGTGGTCTGGTGGTGGCTAACGAGATTAACCGAGGTCGTGCCGCCGTGCTGGCTGACAATGCCCGCAAGTGGGGCATAGGAAATATGGTCATCAGTTGCAACGATTCGTCTCGCTATCAGCAGGTTGAGGAGTGGTTTGACGCCGTGGCGGTGGATGCCCCCTGCTCGGGCGAGGGTATGTTCCGCAAGCTCGACGAGGCGCAGGAGCAGTGGAGCGAGGGCAATGTGGCTATGTGTGCCGAGCGTCAGTGGGAGATTTTGCAGAATGCCTATGCGGCGCTGCGTGGTGGGGGTGTGTTGCTGTATAGTACCTGCACATTCAACCGTGACGAGGACGAGAATATCCTTGAGCGTGCTATGGAGCGCTATGGCGATGAGCTTGAGGCGGTTGCGGAGATTCCAACAAGCGAGGAGTGGGGCGTTGTTACGGGTCGTGTGGGTGTGTTCCAGACCTTCCGTTTCTTCCCTCACAAGCTCTCGGGCGAGGGTATGTTTATGGCGGTGGCACGCAAGAGTGGCGGCGGCGGAAAGCGCCGTGCATTGAAGTCGAAGAAGCAGTTGATAGCGCCCGTTGACAAGCGCTCGGCAGAGGAGCTGGGTCGCTGGGTGAAGGATGCTGCGGCGATGAAGTTCTTCTCCGCTGGCGAGATGATATATGGTTGTCGCAGAGAGCATTATGCTGACATTGAGGCTCTGTCGGGAGTGGTGTCGGTAATCTACTCGGGCGTGGCGATGGGTCAGATTTTCAAGGGCAAGCTGAAGCCCGATGGAGCGCTGGCGTTGTATGTTGACCTCAGGCGCGAGGCTCTGCCGAACTGCCCAGTCGCGCAGGAGGATGCGCTGAAGTTCTTGCGCAAGCAGGACCTTCTGCTGGAGCAGATGAAGGAGGGACTTAACCTGATAGTACACAACGACTTGCCGCTTGGCTTTGTGAAGCGCATAGGGGCGCGAGTGAATAATATGTACCCCAACTCATTAAGAATTTTAAAATAGAAAAACGATAATACTATGAATGCAAAGAAACTCTACTATTCTATGGGCGAGGTTGCCGAGATGTTCGATGTGACACCAGCGTTGATTCGCCATTGGGAGTCTCAGTTTGATTGTCTCAAGCCAGACCGAAATAAGAAAGGAAACCGACTCTTCACACCCGAGGATGTCGAGAAGTTGAAGCAGATTTACCACTTGGTGAAGGAGCGTGGTATGACCCTCAAGGGTGCAAATGTTATGCTCAAGCGCGTGAAAAACAAGGAGATAGCACGCGAGGTTGAGTTGCTGGAGCGCCTGCAGAGAGTTCGCTCTACGCTTGCTGAGGTGCGTGAAAACCTCAAGGAGGGCGATGAGGCACAGATGGTTGAGGATGATGCGTTGGTTGAGGAGGCTGCACCTTTGACAGCGACTACCGAGGAGGCTGTAGAGGCGGCAGCAGCAGAGACTACCGAGGCAGCTGAGGCGGTTGAGGCTTCAGCGGAGGAGAACACTCCAGCTGAGGAGAGCGCTCCAGAGGCAGAGCCAACTACTGAGCCAACTGCGGAAGAGCCTGAGGCAGAGCCAACTACAGAGGCGGCGGCAGAGGAGTCTGTGCCAGCGGTTGAGCAGCCAAAAAAGCGTGTGGTGCGTCGTCGCAAGAAGTCTGACGAGGAGGATAAGGAGTTGTTCCCATTCTACGAACAGTCATTGTTTTAGCCTATGAAGGTGCGCGAAATAGCAGCCGCCATCGAGGAGTTCGCTCCTCTGGGGTTGCAGGAGTCGTATGACAATGCGGGTCTTATCGTGGGTCGCCCCGATGATGAGGTCAGCAAGGCGCTGCTGGCGGTGGATGTCACCGAGGAGGTGATTGCCGAGGCGGTGGAGGAGGGGTGTGATATGATTATCACGCACCATCCCATTGTGTTTCAGCCTCTTAAACGATTTAACTCGGCGTCGTATGTCGAGCGATGCGTTGAGCAGGCCATCCGTCGTGGCATAGTGCTCTATGCGGCGCACACCAATCTGGACAGCACCGCCGATGGTATGAGCTGGCGTGTGGCGCAGATGCTCGGATTGAAGAATATCCGTGTGATGCAACCTACGCAGGAGGGTGCTGGATTTGGCGTTGTGGGCGAGTTGGAAAAGAAGGTGGAGAGCGTGGAATTTATGCAGAGCGTTATGCAGATTTTCTCGGTTGGGGCGTTGCGTCATAGCGACATTGTGAAGCCCGAAATCGGTCGCGTTGCCATCTGCACGGGCTCAGGAGGCTCGCTCATCGGCGAGGCGCAAAGGTCGGGCGCAGACATCTATTTGACCGCCGATTTGAAGTATAATGACTTTATGCGGCATGAAAATGCAATAATTTTGGCCGATATGGGTCATTTTGAGAGCGAATATTGCGCAATTCAGATTTTATTTGATATTTTATCAAAAAAATTACCTATCTTTGCAATTCGCAAGAGTGTGCACTCGCGTAACCCAGTCTCTTATATGACACCGAGGGTGCAGGGGTGCGATTTAGACCGTCTAAAATAAATTTTATATATATGGCACAGAAGAAGACATCTGAAGTCGATTTTTCGATGCAGGAGAAGATCTCGGCACTCTATGAGTTGCAGAAGATTGATTCTCAGATTGACGAAATCAACAAAGTGAAGGGTGAATTGCCTTTGGAGGTACAGGATTTGGAGGATGAGCTCGCGGGCTTGCAGACTCGTATCGAGCACATCAACAACGAAATCGAGGAGTTCAACACACTCACAAAGCAGCGTAAGCGCGAGATTGATCAGGCAAAGATTCAGATCTCTCATTACAAGGAGCAGCAGAACAATGTGCGTAACAACCGCGAGTATGATGCTATCACCAAGGAGATTGAGTATCAGGAGCTTGAGATTGAGCTTGCAGAGAAGCGTCTGAAGGAGTACACTGCTGGTATCAAGAACAAGAAGGCGCAGTTGGAGAGCGCCGAGGCGGTGGTTGCTGACCGCGGTATGGACCTCGCAGCAAAGAAGGCTGAGCTCGAGAGCATCGAGGCGGAGACTGCTGACCAGGTGGCTGCATTGAAGGCTAAGGCCGAGAAGGCACAGTCGAAGATTGACGAGCGTCTGTTGGTTGCTTACAACCGCATTCGTCGTAGCGTTCGCAACGGCTTGGCTGTGGTTGCTATCAGGCGAGATGCTTGTGGTGGTTGCTTCAACCGTATCCCTCCACAGCGTCAGGTGGATGTTCGCCAGGGCAAGAAGCTCATCGTGTGCGAGTACTGCGGCCGCATTATGGTTGCTGGCGACGAGGAGTAGTCCTTAAGCGAAATCACTAAGAAACAGGAGATTACCGAAAGGTGGTCTCCTTTTTTTTGTTGTGGGGTGTGGGGTAGGGTAATTCAAGGTTGATTTTTGCGGACGACATAATGATGAATGGAATTATATACTTTAGTGTTATTATGAAATCGTCATCCCCCGGAGGACAATGTCCGACGATGGGGATCTACCTTATAGTTTTTCACAACAACAATCACTCTTGCGACCGAATCATTAACAAAGGAGGATTCCAATCATTTCCGCATAGACTCTTATAAACTACTGCAATGGTTGGTGGATGCGAAAATGTGGAATGACGATATTTATTTTTCTTAAAAAAATAAAGTAGATAATTTCGATAATGAATAGTCATTACACTTTCTCGCGCAACAAAGTAAATGGAAAACACCCGTTACGGGTGCGTTACGGGTGCTGCTACAGTTGCTACACCTTGTAGCAAGTGTAGCAAGTGTAGCAGGTGTAGCAAGTGTAGCAAGTGTAGCAAGTGTAGCAAGTGTAGCGGATGTAGCAAAACTAACACACGGGGGCGATGGTGATTGTCCTGTCGCGGTCGATAAGCAGCCCTCGTTCAATGGCTCGGCAGACCTTGGTGCGGGCGTAGCTTGGTGTAACTCCCAATATATCTTCCAACTTGTTACACAACAACTTACGCTCTGCCACTCCGCCGAAGTACTCGCGCAGTACCCTCACGCAGTCATCCTCCCTCTTGCTCTCCTCTACCTCCTCGATGGGGCACTCTACGGGTACTCCCAGCCCCACCACCGCAGGGTCCAGAAACTCGGCATCCTCAGCCTCCTCGACCCTGAAGGCGAAGCGCTCGAAGGGCATATTTCTACAAAACTGCGGCTCCACATACGATATGTCGCCAGCTTTGTGGACATAGACCACCGTTTCAGCCTTACGCATCAGCGTCGAGCCGAGGTGACCTCGCGCCTTGTCGGAGTTAGGGTTGGTGTGAAGTACGCTCATAATGTGACACCCGTAGTCAGACGATAGTGTCAGCAGCGACGATACCAACGCCTCACTCTCCTCGAGATTGTTAGGGTTGTTCAGAAGGTCGCTAATGCCATCTATGACAACGAGTTTAGGTTTGTAATACTCTATGGCATAGCGCATTATGTTGAGTCGCTCCTGTGGTTTCTCCTCCCTCACCGCAAGCAATCGTATGTAGGGATTGGGCGAGGTGTGGGGGATGTTACCCATCACATTTATGCGGAACAGCAAGCGCTGGATGTGTTCACGCGACTGCTCGGTATCTATCCACACTATGCGACCTCTATTTGGTTGAATACCAAATTGTTTGCGCTCGTTGATGTCGAGCATCGAGCCTACGATGGCGGTGCAGAGAAAGGTCTTCTTGCTCTTCGCCTCGCCCACCACCGCTGAGATGTTACCCTGCGAGCAGATGAGTGAATCGTGACGCTTGACTACGGGTATCATCGGCGGAATCTGGTCATAGGCAGAGAGGAGGTATGGTTCAAATTTTTGACGCAATGCCTCACGCTCCTTTTCAAAGTAGGCATCCCATACGGCCTTTTGTTCGGCCTCATAGTCGGGTCGGCACTCAGCCTCGAGGTCTGCCAATGCCGCCAACTCCTCGGGTGAGAGGATGTCGGCGTAATTCTCTTGTGTGCAGTCATTTACTGCGTCAGCCGTGTTGTGTGGGCAGGGCTGGTAAAAGTTGTTTTCGGACATAGTAAAAATATTTTGTAGTTAATAAACTGGTCTTACCCCACTGAAGTAGTGGTAGGTTTCACGCCACAAATATAATACAGAAATTGAACTTTGGTACTCGTTTTAGTGTAATTTTGTTAAATTATTTTACTTTGCGCTATCGTTCAGCCATTTGCAACTTTGCTACAGTTGCTACAGTTGCTACAGTTGCTACAGTTGCTACAGTTGCTACAGTTGCTACAGGGTGTAGCAAGTGTAGCGGAGTGTAGGGAGTTTAGGGAATTTAGAGAGTTTAGGGAGTTTAGGGAGTTTAGGGAGTTTAGGGAGGTGAAAATGGGGTGGGGATAAGATTTTTATTAAATAAAAGGTAATAATCTTCCTTGTTTATAAAATAATGTGTAACTTTGCGGGACATAATGAACCGACAAAAATTAAAACTATATATTCGAAAAATGAAGATTGCTCTTGCCCAATTAAACTACACAATTGGCGACATCGATGGTAATGTTGCACGCATCAAGGAGGCTGTGCGCAAGGCCCAGTCGCAAGGTGCTGATGTAGTGTTGTTTGCAGAGTATGCTGTGAGTGGTACTCCAGCGTATGATTTGTTGAGAAAGACCACCTTCCTGACTCTGTGTGAGGAGGCGTTGGAGGAGATTGCTCAGGAGTGTGTGCGTATCACGGCTATCGTGGGCTCGCCTTTGCTCACCGAGCGTGGTGCTGTGAGCGCCGCCGCCGTGTTGCGTCACGGTAAGGTGGAGCAGGTGGTTGAGAAGCAGTATATCTCGGCTCGCCGTGAGATGGGCTTCATCGTGGGTGGCGAAGGCTACAAGGTGCTGGATGTCTACGGCGCGAAGATTGCCATCCTGGTGGGTGACGATATCTCGCACCTGAATGAGCTGGAGGAGGAGGCTGACCTTGTGGTGAGCATCAACTCACGCCGCTACGGCAAGGGTCTTTTGTCGTCACGCGCCGAGATGTTGCGTGGTCTGGCATTCACCGAGAACCGCGATATCATCATCATCAATCAGGTGGGCGGCTCGGGCGACATCGTATTCGACGGTACATCGGGCGTGATGAACCGCGAGGGTAAGACCGAACTGCTGATGAAGAGCTTCGAGGAGGATTTCCAGATTTACGACACTTTGGCTGATAATGAGTCATTTACACTCCCCTATACATCCTACAACGACCGCACCCGTATGGTCTACAAGGCGGCGTGCCTGGGCGTGAAGGACTACTTCCACAAGAACGGCTACACCAAGGCGTGTGTGGGTCTGTCGGGTGGTATCGACTCGTCGGTGGTTGCCTGCCTGGCTGTGGGTGCGCTGGGTAAGGAGAATGTGAAGGGCTTGATGATGCCTTCGCAGTTCTCATCAGATGAGTCAGTCGAGGATGCGAAGCGTCTTGCCGAGAATCTTGGCATCGAGTACAGCGTTCTGCCTATCACCGAGGCGTATAAGTCAATCGTCGATACATTGAAGCCGGTTGTGGGTGGCACGGAGTTCGACTCTACCGAGGAGAACATCCAGTCGCGTATCCGTACCGTGCTGCTGATGGCATTGCAGAACAAGGAGGGATATGTGTTGCTGAACTCATCGAACAAGAGCGAGAACGCCATCGGCTGGTGTACCTTGTATGGTGACACTGCGGGTGCTTTCTCACCTACGGGCGACCTCTACAAGAGTGAGGTTTACGACCTTGCGCGATATATCAATCAGAAGTTTGGCGACATCATCCCCGAGGAGGTGCTCAAGAAGGAGCCTACATCGGAGTTGCGTCCCGACCAGAAGGATAGCGACATCCTGCCTCCTT
>JAFYOF010000071.1 GCA_017560305.1 Alistipes sp. | reverse complement strand
TAATCTCCATAACTATTTCATTTTTACATTAAACATTCGATTTCCAAGTGCTAAGTAAAAACAAAAAACAACACCATCTGCAAACTCGACATAACGTGTCGTTAGGTGTCATCAGATTGCATAATTAGCAGTATTTTAGAAAGTAAATCGCTAATCCAATTACAGAAAGAGTGATTGAAAGACAGTAAGATTGAATGAATATAAGCCTGGCAGATTGCAAGATTGAGTGATTGCATTACTTGTTATAATCACTAATGATTACACTCATTCTTTATTGCTTGATTTGCTTATTGGTTATAAACAAGAAACCAACAAGTTTTATAACCAACGCACCAATGCTGATATTTGAATAAAATTTAGGCTGCTGTAGGGTAATTTCCAGGCACTGGAAATTTATGTTCAAGCGAACATAGCAAGTTGTGTTTTGGGGCACCCGAAATGTTTTCGGCGTCCCAAAACTACCTATCAGCATCCTACCCTCCAAAGTCGGGTGGATATGAAGTTTTTATGATTAGAATATAACCATTGATCGGTTAATGATAATTCAAAAAAATCCTTATCTTAAAAAGGAACGAATGTGTTATAGCCTTTACTATTGAAATAAAATATACCTAATAAAATACAATTTAGATATTTTTCTCGTATTGCACTATGTAAAAATCATGTCTATATAGTTCAGTAATGCTGTAAAAATTTTCTTCACATAGTGAAGAAAGGCTTATACAACCAAATTTAGTAGAAAGATTATCGATAAATAATTTTGTGTTTTGATTATAACTTTTTATCTTTGTAGTGCAAAATTAAAGACAATGATAAAATTACAGGATATAGCGACAATACAAACGGGAGTATTTGCTAAAAACACCCCAAATCCGAATGCACTTTACTTGCAACAAAGTGATTTTGACAACACTGGAGTATTGTACATTCCACAGCCTATGATTGCAATAGACAATCCCAAGCATCTATTGAATACGGGAGATCTACTACTCGCCTCCAAAGGTAATAACAACATATGTGTAATTATTCCAGAGATTGAGCAAAATTGCGTGGCTTCTCCATCTTTTTTGGTAATACGCCTGTACGATAAGTCTGCCATTTTGCCCGAATTTGTGGCGTGGTATCTCAATCTTCCGACAACACAAAACGCTTTAGCTACCCAAGCTCGTGGAACGTCTATAATGTCTATCTCAAAGGCGACGCTTGGAGAATTGGAAATTCCAATTCCTTCGATAGAGAAACAAAAAAAGTATGTTGAACTTTCAAAACTTCAAAAACGCGAACAGCAATTATATGCAGCCATCGCAGAAAGACGCAGACGAATTTTAGAATATAAAATGATAAAAAATATATAGCAATGAGCACAAAAATTACCCAAGACGAAATCAACAAGGTTGTATGGAAAGCCTGCGACACCTTCCGCGGTGTAGTTGATCCGAGCCAATACAAAGACTACATTCTGACGATGCTCTTTTTGAAGTATGTCAGCGATGTCAATAAGTCGAAATATGCAGAATATTTAGAGCGTTACGATGGCGACGAGGAACGTGCGCAGCGCGCCATGCGTCGTGAGCGTTTTCAAGTTCCCGAAACAAGTTCGTTCTACTACCTATACGACAACCGCAATGCTATAAACATTGGAGAGTTGATTGATATTGCCCTTGTCGATTTGGAGAATGCCAATCGAGAGAAGCTCAATAGCGAGGATGGTAGCGGCATCTTCCGCAACATCAGCTTCAATAGTAGCAATCTCGGTGAGGTGAAGGATCGCAATGTGCGCCTTAAACAACTCTTGGAGGATTTTGCCGATGAAAAATTGCAGTTTGATGAGTCGCATCTCGACAATAACGATGTCATTGGCGATGCCTATATGTTCCTTATAGAGCACTTTGCAAGTGACGCAGGCAAGAAGGCGGGGGAGTTCTTCACGCCTAAGGAGGTTTCAACCCTCCTCGCTAAACTCACCAAGAGTGCACCCGGCTCTCGCATCTGCGACCCAACTTGTGGCTCGGGCTCACTGCTTATTAAGGCGGGTCGTGAGGTTGGCTCTGACAACTTCTCGCTCTACGGTCAGGAACTCAATGGCAGCACTTGGGCTTTAGCTATGATGAATATGCTGCTGCACGGCTTTGATAGCGCTGTTATCCGCTGGGGCGACACCCTGCGTAATCCCAAACTCAAAGATGGCGATGCGCTGATGAAGTTCGACACCGTTGTTGCAAACCCTCCTTTCTCTTTGGAGAAGTGGGGCGCGGAGGAGGCGCCAAATGACCAATATAACCGCTTCTGGCGTGGCATACCTCCCAAGAGCAAGGGCGATTGGGCTTTCATTAGCCATATGCTGGAGGTTGCTAACGAACACGGTAAGGTGGGCGTTGTTATCCCTCACGGTGTGCTGTTCCGTGGTGCGAGCGAGGGTAAAATTCGCCAGCAGACCGTCGAGGAGAATCTTCTCGAAGCCGTTATCGGCCTGCCCGCAAACCTCTTCTATGGCACAGGAATTCCTGCAACTATCGCCATTTTCAATAAGGCGAAAAAAGGCGACGATGTGCTCTTTATCGATGCCAGCCGCGAGTTCGAGAATGGCAAAAACCAAAACCGCTTGCGCGATGCCGATATTGAACATATCGTCTCTACCTATCGTGCATTTGCTGACGGCAAACTTCCCACAGGCGTAGCCGAGGAGAAATATGCCTATGTAGCCACTCGCAAAGAGATTGAGGAGAACGACTACAACCTCAATATTCCTCGCTATGTAGACACCTACGAGGAGGAGGCCGAAATCGACATCGTAGCCGTTCAGCAGGAAATCGACACTCTCGAAGCCGAACTCGCCGCCGTGCAGGCCAAGATGAAAGAGTATTTGAAAGAGTTAGGAATATAAAATAAAGAATAAATATGAACCGTATTGAAAATTTGTACAAAGAATGGATGTCATTGCAGCCAATAACAAGTGATGTTCAGAATAAAATTGACCAAAAGTTTATGTTGGAGTTTAATTACAACTCTAATCATATCGAGGGAAATACCCTAACTTATGGTCAAACAGAGTTGCTTTTGATGTTCGGCAAAGTCGATGGTGATGCAAAAATGCACGACTTGGAGGAGATGAAAGCTCACAATGTCGGCCTAAAGATGATGCAGGAAGAGGCGCAAGCTACTGACCGCCCGCTTACGGAGTATTTCATTCGAGAGTTACATCGCACTCTTCTACGCGAGGATTATACCGTGCAAAAAGAGTTGCCCGATGGAAGTATAACTACATATACAGTCCACGCAGGTCAGTATAAAACACGTCCTAATTCTGTAAAAACAGTTACGGGTGAGATATTTGAGTATGCTTCCCCTGAAGAAACTCCCGCCTTGATGTCGGATTTGGTAGGGTGGTATAACTCTACCGTAGAGTCTGGTGGGCTATCTGCGCTCGAGTTAGCCTCATTATTCCACTATCGCTATATCCGTATCCACCCATTCGAGGATGGCAATGGTCGTATTGCTCGTTTGCTGGTGAACTTTATTCTCCTGCGTGCGGGTTATCCTATGATAATTGTGCGTAGTGATGATAAGGATAAATATCTTTCAGCCCTCAATCGTAGCGATATTGCAGTAGGTCTTACACCTTCGGATGGTGCACACGCAGAGCTGGCTCAAATTCAGCCTTTTGTTGAGTATATGAAGGGCTGTCTTGAAAGGGCATTGGATATTCGAATTCGCGCTGCCAAAGGCGAGAGCATAGAGGAGAAAGATGATTGGAAAAAGCAAATGAGCCTTATTAAGGCTAAGTTAAAAAATGCTCCACGATATTCAGAGGATTTGGCTAAGATGGCTTTAATAGATAACTATTCTAATATCCTTGACAATATTGCCTCAAATATCGATTATTTTATTTTTAACTTGACAATATCATCTTTTAATGAAAAGAGTATTGGTCTTATAGAGAATGGTGTTGAATCGCCAAAGAAAAAGATTCGAGAAATTGTAGAAAGTTATAAAAGTGTAAAAAATGAGGAATGGCGCTTTTCTCAAATCATTTATTTTGCCGCAATGACTACAGATTCTACAAGTTATACTATTAGTTGCGAATTTAAAGAATTCGAATATATTTTATGCGTATACCCCGGTTTTACCCCATCTAACATCTTATATAAGACTAAAATTGGATATGGTAGCCAATTAGCGGATTATCAGCTAACTAAGCTAGTTAACGCCATAGGCAAATATATAATATGCGAATATCAAAAATGTTTAAGCAAACTCGATGACAACCAAAAATAACATACCCGCGGGCTATAAGGATTCGGCGGTGGGAATAATTCCGCAGGAGTGGGAGGTTACCACTCTTGGAAAACTTGTGTCTATCACGAGCGGAGAAAGTCCCTCCTTGTACAACTTGCAAAGCAGTGGTAAATATCCTTATGTTAAAGTTGAGGATATGAACAACTGTGAAAAATATCAAGTTTTCAGTCGTGAGTATTCGGATGATGAAAAGGGTGCAATTCCTAAGGGTAGTATTATATTTCCAAAACGAGGTGCTGCAATTATAAACAATAAAGTTCGAATTGCCGATTGTGCTTTGTATATGGATAGCAATATGATGGCTATCACCCCTAATGAATATGTTTGTGGAGATTATTTGTATTTTAAAATCACATTCGAGAAATTGTATAAAATTGCAGATACATCGACTATTCCACAGATAAATAATAAACATATTATCCCATACAAACTTGCTGTGCCGCCGATGGGGGAGCAGAGGAAGATTGCGGAGATTTTGGGCGTGTGGGACGAGGCGATTGAGAAGCAGAGCCGACTTATCGAACGATTGGAAGTGCGCAAGCGTGCCCTTATGCAACGCCTGCTCACCGGCCGCGTCCGCCTCAGTGGTTTTACCACCCCTTGGCAAAAAATCAAACTCGGCGAGATAGGCAAATTTGAGAAAGGCGCAGGCGTACCCAAAGATAAAATTACTTCAAGTGGATGTAAAGCCATAACTTATGGTGAGATATATACGAAGTACAATTATGTAATAAATAATTTTGCATCATATATTGATGAAGAAACAGCACGAGAAAGTAAACAAATATCATCGGGTGTGATTTTGTTTGCAGGTTCAGGCGAAACGCTTGAGGATATAGGCAAATGTGTTGCCTTCATAGATAATGATAAAGCATATGCAGGAGGAGATATTATTATTTTCAACCCGACTATTGAAGTAGATAGTTTGGTGCTGTCTTATATATTAAATTCTCCTATTGCTATTGCTCAAAAGAGGAGATATGGACAAGGTCATTCTGTTGTTCATATTTATCAAAAAGATTTGGCGAGGATTGAGTTTGAATTACCTTCTCTACCCGAACAAAAAGCGATTGCCGAGGTGCTGACGACAGCCGACAACGAGATAGCCATCCACCGCAAAAAGTTAGATGCCCTCCGCATCCAAAAACGCGGCCTTATGCAACAACTCCTAACCGGCATAACACGAGTAAAAATTCAAGAAACTTTAAAACTTTAATAATATGTTTGTAAAAGCAATTGAAATTGCATCGGAATATACCCGTCCTATTCATTCAATTTTACGAAATTATGGTAGTGATGAGATTGAACCAGGATGTGCAACAATGATTCTCATAAATGACGAAGGTTATGCCATTACATGTAAACACGTGATAGATGGCCTAATAGTCCCTGCTGGCAAAATTAATGAGCAATACGCATTATTCCGCCAAGAAAGAGATGCTCTACCGCAAAATAATAAGCGTAAAAAACTTTTGGCAGGCCTAGAAGGTAAATATCAGTATCATAAAGGAGAGACTACTATAAATCTACAGAATAGATTTATAGACGTGTTAGATAGCATGAGCGATTTTCAATGTTTATGTCATCCGACAGAAGATCTTGCTATTATCAAGTTTAATGGTTTTTCTAAAATATTTTGTAATAAGTTTCCTATTTTAGCAAAAGATGGAGGACAAACTAAACAAGGAAAATCTATGTGTCGTTTAGGGTATCCATATCCAGAATTTACCAATTATAAGTACAATAAAGATACAGATGATATTGAATGGACTGATATGGGCAGAGAAAGCTCTCCAAAATTCCCAATAGATGGGATATTGACTAGATTAGTCACCAACAATCAAGGAGCAACCGTTGGCATTGAATTAAGTACCCCAGGTCTTAAAGGACAAAGTGGAGGTCCGTTATTTGATTCTAATGGAATTTTATATGGCATGCAATCTCAAACAGTTACACTGCCATTAGGTTTTGATCAAGTTGATAGAGAGATTAAAGTTAACGGCAAGAAGAAAAAAGTCAATGATTACTCATTTATCCATTTGGGACGGTGTGTGCATATTGATGTTATCAAAGATTTTTTGGATCAACATGGAGTAAAATATAATTTAGAACCATAATGACACTCTCCTTCAAAGAAGACCATATTAGTCAGATTCCGGCATTGATGATGTTGGAGAAGGTGGGTTACACCTATCTGACGCCTGCCGAGGCGATGGAGTTGCGAGGCGGAAACACGAGCAATGTGTTGTTGGAACCGATATTGCGTGAGCAGTTGGCAAAAATCAACACCGTGCAGGTGAGTTCGCAGCGCACAACCGTATTCTCGGAACAGAACATAACAGCGGGCATCGAGGCATTGCGCAACCTACCGATGGCAGAGGGTTATATGACCGCTTCGCAGGTGGCGTATGACCTTTTGACTGCGGGCAAAACACTTGAGCAGATTGTCGATGGCGACAAGAAGAGTTATGTGATGCAGTATATCGATTGGAAACATATCGAGAACAATGCATTTCACGTTACCGAGGAGTTTGCAGTGAGTCGTACGGGAATGAGTGACACATATCGTCCCGATATTGTGTTGTTTGTGAATGGCATTCCGCTGTGTGTGATAGAGTGCAAGCGTCCCGACATAAAAGATTCGCTCAAACAGGCTATTTCGCAACATCTTCGTAACCAGAAGGAGGATGGCATACGCTCGCTGTATGTCTATTCGGCACTATTGTTGGCGACAAATGTCAATGAAGCGAGTTATGCAACAACAGCCACGCCCGAGAAGTTTTGGAGCAAGTGGACAGAACAATTTGCAGACAAAACAGCCGAGGAGTTGCATCGTTACAAATTAGCCGAAAAGGTAAGCGAGAAGCGTATCAACCCAAAGATGTTTGCCGAGCGATATAGCTATGTACGAGCTGGGATAGAGAAAAAATATGATGCACCGTTGACACCATCGATGCAAGATGCGTATATCTACAATTTGTGTCGCCCAGAGAGGCTATTGAGGTTGATGTATGGCTTTACGCTCTACGATGATGGCATTAAGAAAGTGGCACGCTATCAGCAATTTTTTGCCGTTGAGAAGGTGATGGGCCGAGTGCGCAACATCGAAGGTGGCAAGCGAAGAGGTGGTGTGATATGGCATACGCAAGGCTCGGGCAAATCGCTGACGATGGTGTTGCTGGCACAAGCGATTCTACTTGATAAGTTGATTCGCAACCCTCGAATAATCCTTGTAACGGACCGTACTGACCTTGATAGGCAGATTACTACTACATTCCGCAAATGCCAAGTGAGTGTAGATAATGCCACAACGGGAAGCAACCTAGTGAAGTTATTGGAGGGAGCAAGTGCGACGGTAATTACAACAATCATCAATAAATTTGAGGCTGCGGTAAAGGGTTTGAAAACACCTATCACCGACCCTAATATATTTGTGTTGATTGACGAGGGGCATCGTAGTCAATATGGTGAAATGGGTATTAAGATGGAGAAGGCATTACCTAATGCCTGCTTTATTGCGATGACAGGTACACCTTTGATGAAAAAGGAGAAGAGTACGGCAGCAAAATTCGGCGGCATTATTCAGCCTATTTACACGGTGGATCAGGCGGTAAAGGATGGTGCTGTCGTGCCGTTGCTTTACGAAGGTCGTATGGTACCACAGGAAGTGCATGCCGACTCTATTGATAGATATTTCGACCGTATATGCGAGTGGATGACTGATGCACAGAGAGCCGATATGAAAAAGAAATTCAGCCGTGCCGACCAAGTTAATCAGGCAGAGCAGCGTGTATATGCCATTGCGTGGGATATATCGCAGCATTTCCGCAAGAATTGGCAAGGCTCGAAATTTAAGGCACAGCTTGTGGCTCCAAGAAAGAGAATAGCCATAATGTACAAGAAGTTTCTCGATGAGATTGGAATCGTTTCGTCGGAGGTGCTTATCACCTCGCCTGATACTCGCGAGGGAGAGGATGTCGCATTTGGCGAGACCTCTAATACCGAGTTGGCTTTTTGGAAACAGATGATGGACGAACACGGCACTGCAAAAAAATATGAGCAAAATATTATCAGTCGCTTCAAAAACAGCAACAACCCCGAAATAATTATTGTTGTGGATAAGTTGCTCACTGGATTTGACGAACCGAAAAATACTGTTTTATACCTCGATCGCAAACTTAAAGACCACACGCTGCTGCAGGCGATTGCGCGTGTAAATCGTGTGTGCGATGACAAGGAGTTTGGATATATTGTGGATTATTATGGAGTTTTCAACAATTTGAATGATGCCCTTGAAATATACACGGAGTTTGACCAGGAGGACCTCGCGGGTACATATACTGACATTTCTGACGAAGTAGCAAAATTGCCACAACGCCACAGCGAAGTGTGGGACATTTTGCGTGAGGTTAAAAACCAAGGCGACTTGGAGGCTTATGGAGAGGTATTGAGTGACGATGAAAGGCGCATAAGTTTCTATGAGAAATTAACAGCGTATGCTCGTACTCTAAAAATAGCACTCTCTGCAATTGAGTTT
>JAFYOF010000070.1 GCA_017560305.1 Alistipes sp. | reverse complement strand
GGCATCGACGCAGTCATAGCGGCAGATGTCGCCGCCATTATGTATTGCCGCAAGGTGGGTATGGAGGTGCATATCTCGACCCAGTGCAATATCTCCAACATCGAGGCTGCGGAGTTCTACTCGCAGTGGGCTGATGTGGTGGTGCTGGCACGCGAGTTGAGCCTTGAGCAGATTGCCCACATCTCCCAGCAGATTGAGGAGCGTGACCTGCGTGGTCCTCGCGGCGAGCGTCTGCGTATAGAGATGTTTGCCCACGGAGCGTTGTGTATGGCTATCTCGGGCAAGTGCTACCTGAGCGAGCACGAGTCACACTGCTCGGCAAACCGAGGCGCGTGCCGACAGATTTGCCGCCGCAAGTATATCATCACCGACGAGCAGTCGGGTCATCAGTTGGCAACCGATGGTCGCTACCTCCTCTCGCCAAAGGATTTGTGCACAATCGACTTCCTCGATAAGTTTATCTTGGCGGGCGTGCGTGTGTTGAAGATTGAGGGTAGAGCGCGTGGCGCTGAGTATGTGAAGCGCGTGGTGGAGAGTTACGACGCTGCGCTGAAGGCTATGGAGGCGGGTGAGTACACCCCCGAACTGGCGGCTTCGCTCAAGGAGCGCCTCTTGACAGTCTTCAACCGTGGTTTCTGGGAGGGTTACTATGCTGGTCGCCCAATGGCGGAGCATACGGCTCATTATGGCTCATCGGCAACCGAGCGCAAGGTATATGTCGGCAAGGTGACCAACTTCTTCAAGAAGATTTCCGTGGCGGAGGTCCTGACCGAGGCGGATGTCATCAACGAGGGCGAGAGCCTTGTGTGGATGGGCGAGACCACAGGCGTGGTGGAGCAGCGTGCAGAGGGTCTGACCCTTCACGAAAAGGTTGTGCAGCACATCCCCAAGGGAGTATATTGCTCAATCAAGGTGCCCGAGTTGGTGCGCCGAGGTGATAAACTTTATAAGATGGTACCCGCTTCAGAAGCCACTCATTAACGAAGCACATAAGGCGGTAATTTTGGCGTTATGCTCGGTCTTGAAATCCTCACATACGCTTCAGTATGCTGCGGTTTCAATTCCCTCGCAAGCCTGAAAATTCCTCACCTTCTGATGCTTCTCGGTTGAGGAAGAGAGTGAAGTGACAGGGAAGAGAAAGAATTTAGTGGAAGCAAAGTAAAGGAATAAAAACTTAAAACTAAATAACTATGTTTGTCAAATGACAAATAATAATTGAGAGTCAATGTAGGGATAGGA
This sequence comes from Alistipes sp., assembly GCA_017560305.1. The sequence goes on along the minus strand of JAFYOF010000070.1, from coordinate 24,598 downwards.
AAATTATAGTAGTTATGCGACCGATGCGAAATATAATATTTACAATATTGGGCATTTTATTCCCAATTTTTGTTTCAGCGCAGACATTGTCAGCGGAGGTCGCAGAACTTGTGTCAGACTACCACCAATTTGTTAGACAACGCTTGGGTGTAACGGGGGATTTCGGGCGAGATGCAATAAGTAGAGTAATTGAGTCCAACCCTTATTGGAAATTAGTGAGGGTATACGACTCCCGAAGAGAGTATAGATATTTTATGGGTCAACGATTAGACTCAATGCGAGAGTTGTATGTGAAGTTTCAGGCGGATAAAGTAGAATATGGCTACCAATTTTACAAAATCCCGATTGGCTATTTAGAACAAGTGTATCCCTTTTTTCAAAAGAAAGAGTTTGACTTTTCGGAATATTACATTTTCTATTGTTCTGATGATAAGATTTTGATTCACGATGTTTCAACGCCGTTCAATGTCGCTGAAAGGTATTATAGAATATATGAACTGCAACCAATCTCGCAGAGGGAGATGCAAAAGTGGGAAAAACGGTATAAAACAGACTTAAGAGAGCAGAGAAGGTGGCAACGGAAAATTGCAAGAATAGAAAGGCAGAAAGCAAAGATGCCTCCGCAACCAATCAGAGTATATGGGTTTTCGGTGCTTTCTGATGATGAATGGAAAACAATTATACAAGAACAATGCTATAACGACAATAAACGGGAAAATAAAAAACTTAAAACTAAATAACTATGTTCACAAAAGAGATTTATATGGCGCGTCGTGCCGAGTTGTGCCGTCGCGTTGGCAAGGGATTGATTTTGCTCCCAGGTAATGTTGAGTCACCACTCAACTACCCAAACAATACATACCACTTCCGTCAGGACTCTACATTTATGTACTACTTCGGTCACAGCGTGCCTGCGTTGGTGGGTGTCGTTGATGCCGAGTCGGGCGTGGCTACACTCTACGGCGATGACTTCACCGTTGAGGATATCATCTGGATGGGTCCACAGCCTACCATCGCCGACTTCGCCGAGCAGGTGGGTGTCGAGTGCTCGAAGCCTATGGCGCAGTTGCAGTGCGACATCGCCGCAGCCATTATGAAGGGTCGCGAGGTGCACTACCTCCCTCCATATCGTGGCGAGACAAAGTTGATGCTCTCGGATTTGCTCGGCATAGCACCTTCTATGCTTCACGCCCGCAAGTCTATCGACCTGTTGTTCGCTGTTGCCGAGATGCGCGAGAAGAAGTCGGCAGAGGAGATTGCTGCTCTGGAGGAGGCTTTCGAGATTGGCTACCAGATGCACACCGCCGCAATGCTCCACACACGCCCAGGTCGCACCGAGCACGAGGTGGCGGCTATCGTTGATGGTATGGCGTTGCGCTACGGCACAGGCACATCCTTTACAACCATCCTCTCGCAGCACGGCGAGGTGCTTCACAACCACGACCACTCGGGTATTATGGAGTCGGGTCGTCTGTTGTTGTGCGACGCCGGTGGCGAGCATCAGAACGGCTATGTGTCGGACCACACCCGTACATTCCCGGTAAACGGCAAGTTCACCCAGAAGCAGAAGGATATCTATAACATCGTTTTGGCGGCTCACGACGCTGCGGCAGAGGCTCTGCGCCCAGGTATGATGTATTCTGAACTCTCGGATGTGTCATCTCGCACCCTGCTTGAGGGCTTGAAGGGCTTGGACTTGGTGCGTGGCTCTGTTGAGGATGCTATGGCGGCGGGTGCGGCATATCTATTTATGCCTCACGGCTTGGGTCACGGCATCGGCTTGGATGTTCACGACTGCGAGAATATCGGGGAGCGCTCATTCTCATTCGAGCCATTGGCGGAGCGCGCGAAGGCTTCGGCTTGCTGCATCACACGCGCTTGGTGGCGCCTGATGCCTGGCACAGTGCTCTCTGACGAGCCTGGTATCTACTTCGTGCCAGCCCTTATCGACAAGATGGAGGCAGAGGGCAAGTACAAGGGCATCGTGAACTACGAGAAGCTCAAGGAGTACCGTGACTTCGGTGGTATCCGCCTCGAGGATGACCTTATCGTGACCGAGACAGGCTGTAAGATTATCGGCGACAAGACCATTCCTATCACCGTTGAGGATGTTGAGGCAATGGTCGGCAAGGCGTAGGCCGTTGCTCAATCGGTTGTCCAATCAAAACCAAAAATGAAATGAAGACGCTCTACTTGTTCCCCACCCTTGAGGAGTCTGCGGTGTTCTGCGACCTATGCCCCAATTTGCGCGAGCAGATTGTGGTTATTGGCGTAGGTATGGCCGAGGCGGGTGCTCGTGCGGCGCAGGCGATTGCGAGGCGCGAGCCTCGGCGCGTGGTGCTGTGTGGCATCGCGGGGGCGTGCGACCGCAGGGTTGAGGTCGGCGCGGTGGTGCAGGTCGAGAGTGACAGGGTGGCTGGTCTGCCCGAGAAATATAGCATCGAGTACAGCTCCTCCTTAGTCGAGGGGCTGTACTGTGTGCAGAGCCTTACGGTGAATCGTACGGGCGAGTCGCTGCCTATAGTGGCGGGCAATATCCCCTGCATCGAGCAGATGGAGGGTGCTGCCGTGGCGGCGGCGTGTGAGGCGCTGGGTGTTAAGGAGTATTACCACCTGCGCGCCATCTCAAACTATGTTGATGACCCCCGTTCGGCGTGGCGCATCAAGGAGGCTGTCAGCGCCCTCGGCGAGTGGCTGGCGGAGAATATATTATAAATGTCATTCCACATTTTCGCATCTTGTAACTTTTGCAGAACAGGTTAGAGTAAAAGCGAAAATGAATGGAATCTACCTTTGTTGAATTGTTCGGTAGAAAAAGAGATTAGCGACTTAGGCGCTTATGTAGAAAAACTTCCCTAAAACTAACCTGATATGAAAAAGTCTTTTCCTTTGATGTTGGTGGCTGCGCTGCTGGCTTGCTTGCAGGCTGTGGCGGCGACTATAGCGCCAATAGACTTGAAGTGTGAATACGAGTCAAGTCCTTTGCTTGATAAGCAAAACCCTCGTTTCCAATGGATTAATTCAAACCCCAGACTCAAACAGGGCGTGCGGCAGACAGCCTATCGCATCCGCGTGGCAACCTCTGCTGATGGTTTCGATAATGCCGTGTGGGACACTGGCAAGGTGCTCTCGTCGGAGTCGGCATTCATCCGCTATGCGGGCGAGCCTCTTCGCTCACGCACCTCTTATTTCTGGCAGGTGATGGTCTGGGACGAGAAGGGTGAGCCTTCGGCCTGGAGCGAGCCTGCGCAGTGGCATATGGGTATGCTTGCGGAGGATGAGTGGCAGGGCAAGTGGATTGGCGCACCTTGGCAGGGCGAGGAGTCCTACGATGTGCGTGGCACGCTGGAGTTCGACGCCGCACCGCTTCTGCGCAAGGAGTTTTCGGTGAAGAAGGGCTTGAAGTCGGCACGCTACTACGGCACTGGCCTGGGCTACCACGAACTCTACCTCAATGGCGAGCGCGTGGGCGAGGATTACCTCTCGCCAAACCAGACCAACTACACTACGCGACCTCTGCTCAATACGCGCGGCATCGTTGTGACCGACCCATTCGAGGAGTACACCGTTCTGTACCTCTCGCACGACTTTACCGATAAGTTGCAGGAGGGCGACAACGCCATCGGTGTGATTCTTGGCGATGGTTTCTTCAATATTTCACGCCACTGGGTGCTCGGCTACGGCACACCTCGCTTCATCGGTCAGATTGAGTTGGAGTATGAGGATGGCTCGCGCGAGGTTATCGCCTCTGACGAGAGCTGGCGCGCGGAGCGTAGCGCAATCACCCGCAACCAGATTTATTATGGCGAGTGCTACGATGCTCGCCTTGAGCACGATGGCTGGAGCACAGCCGCTTACGATGACTCCGCTTGGCAGCCCGTGGCGCTGAAAAACAAGCCTTGCGGCAAACTCATTCCGCAGAATGGTCCTGCCGACCGCATCAACGAGCGCTTCGCTCCCGTTGAGTTTGAGGAGCGCGAGGATGGTGTCATTCGCATAAAATTCCCCGTTGAGGTGTCGGGCTGGGTTGCGCTGAAGAACATCGTGGCGGAGGCTGGTCAGCAGATTTCAATCAAGTATCTGAGTGAGTCGCCAGGTAACGGCGACAACATCTATATTGCCAAGGGCTCGGGTGACGAGTCTTACCACGCCCGCTTCACTTGGTTTGTATTTTCCGAGGTCGAGATTTCGGGTATCGACAACCTCTCGGCAGAGCAGGTTGAGGCTCACGCCGTGAACTCCGCCGTGGAGCGCGCGGGCGAGTTCAAGACCTCTAATGAGTTGATTAACAAGATTAACGAGATTTGGCAGCGCAGCCAGCTCGACAATATGCACGGCTCTATCGCCAGCGACTGCCCTCACCGCGAGCGCTCGGCTTACACGGGCGATGGTCAGGTGGCGTGCGTCACCGTGATGCACAACTTCGCGGCGCAGACCTTCTACAACAAGTGGCTTCGTGACATCCGCGGTGCGCAGGTGGCTGACGGCTATGTGCCTAACGGCGCGCCTTGGCAGCCAGGTTGTGGCGGTGGTGTAGGCTGGGGTGCAGCCATCGAGATTATGCCGTGGGAGTTCTATCGTCACTACGGCGATGTGCAGGTGCTGGAGGAGAACTACGACGCAATGCGCCGCCACATCGAGTGGATGCAGACCTGGGTCGATGAGCGTGGCATTATGGAGTCTACTGACCCACAGCAGTGGAAGAATCTGGGCGACTGGTTGCCTCCTCGCGTGTTGCCAAGCAATGCGCTGGTACACACATTCTTCCTCTGGTACTGCTCCGATATCGCATCAAAGACCGCGACCTTGCTGGGTAAGAACGATGACGCTTTGCGCCTTGCGCAGTTGCGTGACCGCACCGCTGCGGCATTCCATAGGGTATTCTACGACCCTGCTACGGGCTCTTATGGCAAGTACGGCAGCAATGTTATGGCTCTTGTCATCGGCGTGCCTGCCGACTGCAAGGCGAAGGTTGTTGAGGCTCTGCGTGCAAACATTGCCGAGGTGAACGACCACCTCGACACAGGTATCGTCGGCACTCGTCATCTCTTTGAGGTGCTGTGCGACAACGGCTTGAAGGATTTGGCTTATAAGATTATCAACCAGCGCGACTTCCCATCGTTCGGCTGGTGGATTGAGCAGGGTGCTACCACCACCTGGGAGGCGTGGAATGGCGCAGACTCGCACAACCATCCAATGTTTGGCGGCGGTATCGGCTGGTTCTACCGCGACCTTGCGGGCTTGGAGGCTATCGGCGCGGGCTACTCATCGTTCCAGGTGCGCCCGGCGTTGCCTGAGGGTCTGGACTGGGTTGAGTACACCCATCGCACAACCTATGGCGATGTGGACATCAAGTGGCAGTGCAAGGGCGGTAAGTTCGCTATGCAGTGCGATGTGCCCGTAGGCTCACGCGCGATTGTATGGGTGCCATTCGCGGGCGAGAAGCCAAAGGTGAAACTTAACGATAATGTGCGCGCTGTGGGCGTGCGCGAGGGCTATGCGCTCTATCAGGTTGAGTCGGGAAGATATAATTTTAAATCTGATTTGTAATGACAAAAGTGCGTTTGGCAATCTCGCCCTGCCCCAATGATACCTTTATGTTCCACGCCTTGGTGCACGGGCTGGTGGACTGCGAGGGGCTGGAGTTTGAGGTTGAGTATCACGATATTGAGGAGTTGAATCGCGGCGCGATGGCTGGCGAGGTGGATATGAGCAAGATCAGTTGCGCCGTTCTGCCTGCCATCACCAAGGAGTACGCCCTGCTCGACAGCGGTGCGGCGCTCGGCAGGGGCAACGGACCTCTGCTGGTGCAGCGCAAGGGCTTTCAGGGGGCGCTCAAACGAGTGGCTGTGCCGGGCGAATACACCACGGCGAATGCGCTGGTGTCGGGACTCTTTCCGCTTATTGATGAGCGTGTGCCGATGCTCTTCTCGGAGATTGCCGAGGCTGTGGAGCGCGGTGATTTCGATGGCGGAGTGCTCATTCACGAGGGTCGCTTTGTCTATGAGCGCCGTAATCTGGAACTCGTTGCCGACCTCGGTGTGGAGTGGGAGCGTATGACCGACCTGCCTCTGCCGCTTGGTGGCATCGTGGTGCGCAGGTCACTTGGCGAGGAACTCAAGGGTAAGGTCGAGCGCGTTCTGCGCCGCAGTATCGAATATGCCTTCGCCAACCCGATGGCTTCGCGTGACTATGTGAAGATGTACGCCCGCGAACTGGAGGATGATGTAATCGACAAGCACATCGCCCTCTTTGTCAATGAGTTCTCGCTCTCCCTCGGCGCAGATGGCCGCCGCGCGATAAGTTATCTTACAGGCGAGGTCTACGAATAAGAAAATTGCCTAACAAGAAAGGAGTCTGTATAAGCGGACTCCTTTCTTGTTTAATACCATTCCTCGGGATATCTCCTGCCGCCGATACCCTCGGGCAGCATCTTGCAGTAGCGCACATACCATTGTATCTTTTCGGGGGTGTCTATTGGTTCATATGCCGCTATAGGGCAACCCGTTGCTAGGTCATCTGCAATGGCGAGGATAACCTCCGCGAGTTCAAGTGTCTGCTCCAATCGGTGACCATCGGGGCAGAGGATGTCGCGCTCCTTGATATGCTCATATCCGTAGATAGCGCCCATAATGTTTCCCGTGATTGAACCCGTAGAGTCGCTGTCACCGCTATGATTCACCGAGGTGATAATCGCATCCTCCACGCTATTGATGTGGCGCACGACGCAGAAGATTGCTATCGCCCACGCCTCCTCGCCGACCCATCCCTCGCCGAGTTTGAGGATAGCCTCGGCATCCGAGAGGCCGCTGTGTGCAAGTTTTAGAGCCTTGTCGCATAGCCTCTGCATCTCATCTCTTGCCTCGCGGAACTCCTCCTCGGGGTAGGCTTTGTCGAGTATATATGTGCTATCCCAAACAAGTCGGTCGATGTCGCGCTTCGCCTGCTCGGTGGGTAGGAGCACGATGTTGTAGATCAGATTGGTTAGTGCCGCTGCGGGCAGGTAGCCCAGCGGATGCTTGTGTGTACACTCTGCAATCACGCCACCCGCCACGGCAAGTTCCTCGGGCGAGTAGGGGATGCCCTCCTCTCGTACATTATGTCCCGCCATATACAATGCGAGCGGTGCAACACGCATCACTCCGCCGCAACCCTTGCTGTCGTTGCGTACCTCCTGGTGGTTGATTATGTTTCGGCACGCGTCAAGACAGGTGACGCCAGGCGCACGGCGCGACCACAATTCTGGCAGATGGTAAAGCCAGGTGTAGCTGTAGTACTCCTCTTGAGGCTTCCCTTTTTGGGTGTAGTACCAATCTTCATAGGCATACTGCACATAGTGCTCGGGCGTACCGCCTATGCCTCGCATATAACCACGCGTGAGTCCCATCAGCTCGCCGTTGGCGGTGAAGAGTGTCATCTGCGTGTCGTCGCTGATAAGGGCAATCCCTCGAGGGTCGAGTTTGAATTTCGTGATGCCCTGCTCGCCGAAGGTGGCGAGAATCTCATCTCGGTGGTCGAACTCCACCGTATAGCCGAGCGCATCGCCCGCCGCACCCGCCATCAGGCATCCGCGAATTCTATCTTTAATCTCCTCCATTGGTCGCATAGTTACAGAATTTTTGCGTGAATAACTCTATCCGTAAAGTTAGTGATTTTTTATGGAAAAAGAAAGGGCGAGGAGTTTTTTTGTGGGGAAGGTGTGGTATTTCGCCACGGTTCTCGCGCCCTTTGATGGGGCTCGAACGGCGAAGCCGTCACCGAGGTCGTGCCGTAGTCGCCACTTGTGGCGGTGCGGGAAACACGACCGAGGTAACCCTCCTTAATTCGAGTCCGCTGTGTGGGGTAGGGGGTTGGTGGCGTCTGCCATTGGCAGATGCAATATGGGCGGTTAAGGGCAATGAACTTGTTCATAATGCCTTTAGCCGCCTATGTTGAATGAGAGCGAATGCTCCGCCACCAAACCTATTTGCAAAAACAAAAAAAGGAAGAACATTCGTTCTTCCTTTTCAGTACCCCCTCAGGGGCTCGACTGCGCTACTGCAAAGCGCAGTCGTGTGCTCGATATTGACATTCCCCCTAACTCCCCCTTTGGTAAAGGGGGACTTCGCCAGGGTTCTCGCCTACTGAATGTATATAAACAAAAAATCCGATGGAAAAACCATCGGACTTTCTGTTGTACCCCCTCAGGGGCTCGAACCCTGGACCCCAACATTAAGAGTGTCGTGCTCTACCAACTGAGCTAAAGAGGCAACTTTTTTTATGTACCCAGAGCCGGGGTCGAACCGGCACAGGGGTGAACCTACTGGTGTTTGAGACCAGCGCGTCTACCGATTCCGCCATCTGGGCTCCAATTTCTTTCGAAACGGTGTGCAAATGTAGGCATTATTTTCTATTCTGCAAAACTTTTGCCAAAAATTTTTAATTTTTCTTAAAAAAAACCTCATTTTGCCCCAAAAGCGGGACTTTTTTAGCGAATTTCATACCTTTTTCGCAGTTTCTTGCCCTCCTTGGCAAGGAAAGAATATTTGTTGTCGGTTATCTGCTCGATGGTGTAGTTGTCGTACACAATCGTGTAACCGCCGCCATCGTTGGTGTAGAGTTCGCGCTCCTCAAGCAGGAAGCCCAGTGTGTTGTTCGACTGCCACGCCATAGTGGAGTATGCCGAGGTCTGCGACGATGCGTTGAATACTCCCTCCCAGTTTTGGGCGATGCGCTCGGGTGATGAGATGTCGTCTGCAGACTCCAGCGCCTTATAATATATGCCCACGCGCGCACGATATGGACCCAGCGGCAACGATTGCAGCAGCAGATACATCTCGCGGTTGTCGCTGCGGCGCACTACGGGCAGCACCATCAACTCGCCGTTGCAGGCGTTGCGGTCGGAGTGTACGCCGCCGTTATGCTTGCTTGAGTGCGCCATCTCGCCCCATTGACCCTCGGCACGCTTGAGGTTGGAGAAGGTGAAGATGTTGAAGTTGCGACCCTCATTGTTGGTGCGCGAACTGATGAGCAGGTTGCCGTTGGGCAGCTCCTCGACCTTCGCCTCGTCAGCACCCTTGAGGATGGGCGCATTGTCCACGCCACCCAGCACGCTCCACGATGAGCCGAAGTCGTCGGAGTAGAGCACAAAGTTCATCCACTCGCCATTGGCAACGGTCTGCAACACGGCGCAGTAGAGGCGGTAGTAACAGCCAGCCTTCACATATCGGCTCTGCACCACTCTGCCCGAAGCGATGAACATCGAGCGTGCAGGTCCGTACTTGCCATTGTCGAAGAGCGAGTATATCGGCTCGGCTATGTCGGTCGGCGAGCTCCAGCTTCTGCCGCCATCCTCGCTATAGAAACGCGCGATGCACTGATGCAGGTCGCGCTGACCACGCATATATGCCACATCGCCCGCACAACTCATCACCAGCACGCGCTTACCCCCACGGTCGGCCACTATGCAGGGGTCGCCGTAGCCAACATTCATAAAGTCTGCAGACTCCGCGCCCTTGCCCTCGACCAGGGGGAATGGCTCGCCCCACGAGCGGCCGTTGTCCTCGCTGATGCGCAGGTGAAGGTCTATGCGTCCGCCCTTCTTGACGCCGATGTCCTGGCGCGAGTAGCGGTAGTCGGCAACGCAGATCAGTCGCCCATCTGGCAGGGCGGCGATGGCGGGAATGCGGTAGGGTATGTCGGTTGTTGTGGGCGTTGAGAAGATGTCGCAACGCTGTTGGGCCGAAGCGGAGAGTGCCATAAGCAGGCTGAGTGCCGTGGCGAGGAGGTTTCGGGTGAGGTGTTTCATAGTGGTTGGATGTTTAAAACCTATCGCAAGTTAGTGAAAAAACTCAATTTTTGCAAATTTTCCCGCCGCCGAGCCCCCGCGCCAAAGGAAAAATTATTAACTTTGGGTGAGAAACCAAAACTATGCTAAATATGAAGAACTTATTCCGAATTATCCTTCTCTCGCTGGCGGTGGTGAGTGTCCAGATGGTGGCGGCGCAGCAGCGCGACCCTCGCGTGAGGGAGTACATCACGCCAAAGCGCATCGTGTGGATGGGTGCGGAGGAGCAGATTACGCATCCCGAATATCTCCTGCGTGAGGGTGTGGGTCAGGCCGACCTTACCAACTCGCACATCTGCGTTATGCGCAGCACCAAGGAGAAGCATCCCGCTATCCTGCTTGACTTCGGTCGTGAGTTGCACGGCGCATTGCAGATTGTCACAGGTATGCCTGGCGACCATACGCCCGTGCGTGTGCGTATCCGCTTCGGCGAGTCGGCGAGCGAGGCTATGTGTGACATCACGAAGGAGAACGGCGCTACCAACGACCACGCCGTGCGTGACTTTGAGCTTACTATGCCTTGGCTGGGTCTGCGCGAGGTGGGTAACTCGGGCTTCCGCTTTGCCCGTATCGATGTGCTGGATGATGACCGCGAACTCCATCTGAAGGAGGTGCGCGCAATCTCCTATATGCGTGATATTCCATACCTCGGCGCATTCCGCTCAAGCGACGAGCGCCTCAATAAGATTTGGCAAACGGGCGCTTATACCGTTCATCTTAATATGCAGGAGTATCTGTGGGATGGCATCAAGCGCGACCGATTGGTGTGGATGGGTGACCTTCATCCCGAGGTGATGACCGTGAGCTATGTGTTTGGAAATAACGAGGTTGTGCCTCGCAGTCTTGACTTGGTGAAGGCGACAACGAAGCTGCCTGGCTGGATGAATGGCATCAGTTCATACTCTATATGGTGGATAATCATCCAGCGCGACTGGTACTACCACCACGGCGATTTGGAGTATCTCAAGCAGCAGAAGGAGTACCTCGTTGACCTGCTCAAGTTGCTCTTCACGAAGGTGGATGAGCGAGGCGTGGAGCAGCTTGACAGCCGTTTCCTCGACTGGCCATCAAATGCCCATCCCGAGGCTATCCACGCGGGTTTGCAGTCGCTGATGCTCATCGCGATGCAGTCGGGTAGCGAGCTCTGCAATATTTTGGGCGAGGATGCTCTGGCCAAGGAGTGTCAGCAGATGTATGAGAAGATGAAGGCGGCAGCGCCAATCGTCAGCAAGACCTATCTGGGTTCGGGCAAGGCGGTGGCAGCGCCCGGAAACAAGCAGGGTGCGGCTCTGCTCACCATTGCGGGCTTGATGGATGCTCAAAAGGCTAACGATGAGATACTTACGCAGGAGGGTGTGCGCGGCTTCTCGACATTCTACGGCTACTATATGCTTCAGGCGATGGCTGCGGCAGGAAACTACGAGGGTGCGATGGAGATGATTCGCAACTACTGGGGCGCTATGCTCGACCTCGGCGCAACATCGTTCTGGGAGGACTTTGACATCGACTGGATGGAGAATGCCGCCCGCATCGACGAACTCGTACCCGAGGGTAAGGTGGATGTCCACCGCGACAAGGGTGCATACTGCTATGTGGGCTACCGCCACAGCTTCTGCCACGGCTGGGCATCAGGTCCTACGGCGTGGTTGAGCCAGCATATTCTGGGTGTCGAGATTCTTGAGTCAGGCTGCAAAAAGGTGCGCATCACGCCTCACTTGGGTAACCTCGAATGGGTTGAGGGACGCTTCCCAACACCTTATGGCGAGATTGAAATCGCCCACCGCAAGGCATCCGATGGCAAGATAATATCAAAGATTAAGGCGCCAAAGGGAGTGAAAGTGGTAAAATAACCACGCGTAACACGCAATTATACTTTATTTATATGTATCTTTGCGGGCAAAATAAATAGGAAAAAAGTATGGCGTTAATTGACGAAATTACAAAACGAAGAACATTTGCCGTAATCGCACACCCTGATGCGGGTAAGACTACGCTCACCGAGAAGTTGCTTTTGTTCGGTGGTGCTATCCATGTGGCGGGTGCTGTGAAGAGTAATAAGATAAAGAAGGGTGCGACATCCGATTTTATGGAGATTGAGCGTCAGCGTGGTATCTCGGTGGCGACATCCGTGATGGGTTTCAACTACAAGGATGTGAAGATCAACATCCTCGATACCCCAGGTCACGAGGACTTCGCCGAGGATACCTACCGCACACTCACAGCCGTTGACTCGGTAATCATCGTGATTGACGGTGCGAAGGGTGTTGAGGCGCAGACCCGCAAGCTGATGAATGTCTGCCGTATGCGCAACACGCCTGTGATGGTCTTCATCAACAAGCTGGACCGCCCCTGCAAGGACCCATTCGACCTGCTCGACGAGGTTGAGCGCGAGTTGCAGATTCGCGTGCGCCCATTGGCATTCCCAATCTCAAGCGGCGACACATTCAAGGGTGTTTACAACATCTACGAGAAGAACCTCTCGCTCTTCACCAGCGACGAGCGACAGACTGCCGATGCTTCTACCGTTGATTTCAGCGACATCTCATCGCCCGAACTCGATGGCTACATTACCAAGCAGTATGCCGACCAGTTGCGCGAGAATCTCGACTTGGTGGAGGCTGTCTACGATGACTTCGACCGCGAGGCGTACCTCGAGGGTAAGTTGGCACCAGTATTCTTCGGCTCGGCTGTGAATAACTTCGGTGTGCGTGAGCTTCTGGAGTGCTTTATCCGCATCGCGCCATCACCACGCCCATCTACCACCGAGACTCGCAATGTAGAGCCTTCGGAGGCGAAGATGTCGGGTTTTGTCTTTAAGATTCACGCCAATATGGACCCTAACCACCGCGACCGTATCGCCTTTATGAAGATATGTTCGGGTACATTCGAGCGTAACAAGAACTACCTCCATGTCCGCAGCGGCAAGCAGCTCAAGTTCTCATCTCCTACGGCCTTTATGGCGGAGAAGAAGTCGGTCATCGATTTCGCCTACCCGGGTGATATCGTCGGCTTGCACGATACGGGTACATTCAAGATTGGCGACACCTTCACCGAGGGTGAGAAACTCAAGTTTACGGGTATCCCATCATTCTCGCCAGAGTTGTTCCGCTACATCGAGAATGCCGACCCAATGAAGTTCAAGCAGTTGGCAAAGGGCGTTGACCAGTTGATGGATGAGGGTGTGGCGCAGTTGTTCACATCCAACCTTAACGGCCGTAAGATTATCGGTACAGTGGGTCAGTTGCAGTTTGAGGTTATCCAGTATCGTCTTGAGCACGAGTATGGTGCGAAGTGTCGCTGGGAGCCTATCTCCATCCACAAGGCTTGCTGGATTGAGAGCGACAATGCCGAGCAGCTCGCCGACTTCAAGCGTCGCAAGCACTCGAATATGGCAGTCGACAAGCACGGCCGCGATGTATTCCTCGCCGACACAAGTTATGCGCTTGCCCTCGCGCAGGAGAATTTTAAGGATATTCGTTTCTACTTCACTTCAGAGTTTTAGTGGTAGAAAAATAATAAAGAAACCCTCAAATTAAATTTGAGGGTTTCTTTATTTTAGAATTCTTTTACTGCATATCCACTCGCTCTACCACTCGGGTCGCTACTTCCAAATCTATCTCGTCCTTCGTAGTATATATGTGTGTAATAATATGATTCTGCACTCTTATAGTGCCAGATATAACTTTCTAAGAACTTGAACTCTTTACATAATGCCTTATTCTTATAAATAATGTTGGCTTCATATGGTCCGATGACTCTCCATCCATTACCCAATGATTCGCACCATTCGATTATTTCGTTTCTTGAACCACCTCGTTCCTTCTTTAGACAGGTTATACCGTGTTTGTAGGTGTCGTCAACCCAAATGACAATTCCTCTATCGGCGTGTATTTCGCCTACCAAATATGCGCCAACCTCTCTTCTATAAGGGGCGTCTTTTAATATTCTTTCTTTCTCAATTCTTGCTTTTTCAGCAGCAATGCGTTCTGCTTCTTTCTTTTTCTCCGCAGCAATTCGTGCATTCTCTGCCGCTTTTTGTTTAGCAGCTTCCTCTTGTGCTTTTTTGCGTTCTTGAGCCAAAATGCGTTCTCTCGCTTCTTGTTCCTCGGCCTCCCTTTGCGCTTCTATTCTTGCTTTCTCTTGAGCAATGCGCTTTTGCTCTTGCTGGTGATTGTTGTATATCAAGAACGAGATTAAAATAATGGCGACAATCACAGCACCAATAACATACGGTTGCTGCTTTTTCCATTCAGCCTCTCTTTTTTCTTGTTGGATTAATTCTTCTTGTCTCTTCTTCTCCTGTAAAACTTGAAGTCGGTTGTTGTATTCTTTTCTACAACAATAAATAATTTCTTCAGAGTAAAGAGTTGTATTGGCAAGAATATCTTTGAGTTTTTCATCACTAAACTCCTCGACTTTTGCCATAAATTCTGCGCTTGCTTGTCTAATTGCAATCTCTTTTGAGCACAATTCTACAAGCGAAGAATTGTACATTACGGCATTTTGGCTAATTTCATTCAATCTCTCATCGCTATAACCTCTTACTTCATCCAAAAGAGGGTTGCCTGATGAAACTGCAATAGGTGTTGAAGTGCTTGCAGATGCCGCAATGGTAGATGTCGTAGGGATTGTTTGCTTATAAGAACTGTTGCCAGTGTATGAAGCAAGTTTATCCCCGCTCTTTACTCTTTCAATCTCATTTGCTACCTCAATCGGAACACATATCTTATTTGTAGGATTGAATAATGATGGTAATGTCTTAAACCATACATATGCACAAGGGATACCTATGAGGGAGGCACAACAATATACAATGTGAAAGATAGCACCCAATGCGGATAAAATTCCAAATGGGATAAATAAAAAGCCGATAATTTTAGAGTAGCCTAATGATTCCTCTACATTGTCGCTTATCAATCTGAGGTCATCTTTTGAGACCAAAGCAGTCGTAAAAGGACTGAATAAATACTTTGAAACTTGGAAATAACCCAAACCAATAGGGTAAAAAACAATAGTACAACACCAGATTACGCCTCCTAATCCATAAATTAGGGCTGTGATGAATCCAAATAACGGAAAATGCCATATGACATTCAAACAACCTTTGTTCATAATAGATAATTTTAAGTTAAACGAAGTTTCTTTCTGCTGATGATGACAACCGCTTAACTTAAAATAAAAATAAGAAGCGTGGATGACGCTTACTGATAAGAAGGTACGACCAAGCACCCATACAGACATAAGCACACCCACGCCATATGGCGTGAGCATTTAATGTGCCTATTGCTTGCCTGTAGTATAAATTTGGTCGTTTTACTTATCAACAACAATAGCCTAAATGCCACCAAAAAGAATGCGTATTCCGCAATCCAATTACAAATATAATAAAATTCATATAAAATCAAAAATTTAGTCGCGAGTTTATTTTCGGTGGCATAGTGTCACTATGCCACCGAAAATACAGCCTAAAGGCTGAACTGAAATCCTCACACGCCTCGTGCCGAGGCGTATCTTCGTGGGTATGGCACTTTGTGCCACCCCCGCTACCCACTTTAGATAAACTCATTCCTCATTAAGGAAAATGTAAAACAGGCGTTACGCCTGCCGAAGATAATCAAATAATAATTCATAAATTTTCACCACTCCTTGTAGCTTTTTGCGCACCAATGGCGACTAATATGATGTGGGAGAAGCAGTTTTTTCCTTGGGATGAATAATTTTGCATAAAAGTGTGTATATTTGCATCTATTATGACCGCTCACGGGCGGGCGTGATGAGCAAAACGCTAAACGAAAACACAAAACGATTAAAAATTTGAATATGAAGAGAATGATTTTTGCTATCGTCGCAATGTTTACATTGGGCGTGGCATCAGTAAGTGCCCAGATGGACGCTATGCAGCAGCTCCCTGCTGACAAGGCTATCCGCGTGGGTAAACTCGAGAATGGACTTACCTACTACATTCGTCACAACGAGAAGCCAAAGGGAATGGCCAACTTCTACATCGTTCACGATGTGGGTGCTATTCAGGAGGATGACAACCAGCAGGGCTTGGCTCACTTCGTTGAGCATATGGCCTTCAACGGCACAAAGAACTATCCCGAGAAGACTATGATTGAGTACCTCGAGAAGATTGGTGTTAAGTTCGGTGCAAACCTCAACGCCTTCACCTCTTGGGACTTGACCCAGTACTTTATGACCGATGTTCCTGTGGCACGCGAGAGCGTTGTTGACTCTACGCTGATGATTCTTCACGACTGGTCACACTTCATCAACCTCGAGGAGGAGGAGATTGACTCTGAGCGTGGCGTTATCAAGGAGGAGTTGCGTACACGCGACAGCGCTTCTTGGCGCTCTACAATCGAGATGCTGAAGGCTGTGGGTAAGGGTACTCTCTACGCCGAGCGCAACTTGATTGGTCACTTGGATGGCTTGCAGAACTTTACTTATGACGACATCCGCTCTTTCTACAACAAGTGGTATCGCACCGACTACCAGACAGTTGTTGTGGTAGGTGATATCGATGTAGACCAGGTTGAGCAGAAGATCAAGACCATTATGGACGATATCCCAGCTCCAGCGGCTGACGCAGCGCAGAAGGAGGTTATCGTTGTCCCAGGCAACGATGAGCCTATCGTGAGCATCTTTACCGACCCAGAGATGCAGCGCTCGCAGTTCCAGATTGTCTACAAGTCGCAGGCAATGCCAAAGCAGTTCAAGAACACTTTGCAGTATGAGATGATTGAGGTGGTGAAGAGCCACATCTCAAATATGATTAACGAGCGTCTGAACGACATCTCACGCAAGCCAAACGCACCATTCATTCAGGCTGGTGTTCAGGCTGGTAGCGGCTTCGGTATCTGCCCTACATTGGAGATTACAGGCGGTTCTGGCGCAACTCAGGATGGCAAGATTATGGAGGGCTACAAGGCTCTGCTCGTTGAGATGGAGCGTATGCGTCGCTACGGCTTCACCGAGGGCGAGTTCGAGCGCTCGAAGAACAATATGCTCTCTTACAACGAGCAGAAGTACAACAGCCGCGAGGACAAGGAGCACGATGTTTACGCCGAGATGTGCATCGCAAACTTCCGCGAGGGCACACCTATCTACGATGCCGAGACTGAGTATCAGTTGGATAAGCAGCTCATCGAGAACATCTCTTGCGAGGTTGTAAATCAGGTTGTTAAGCAGCTCTACGAGCCTTTGAAGGATGTTGTAATCATCATCAACTCACCAAAGAAGGAGGGCGTAGCTGTTCCTACCGAGGAGGAGTTGGTTGCAGCGCTGAAGGAGGTTGTTGCATCTGACATCAAGCCTTTCGAGGATAATGTAAAGAAGGAGCCACTCATCTCTGAGGATGTTGTTTTGAAGGGCTCACCAGTAAAGAAGGAGAAGCAGAACGCTGTTCTCGGCACAACAGAGTGGACTTTGAAGAATGGCATTCAGGTAATCGTTAAGCAGACCCCTTATGAGGCTGACGCAATCAACCTCGAGGCTGTGGCTGATGGTGGTGCTGCTATCTTCGCTGACGAGGATTACTACTCTGCACAGATTTTGAGCACAGTGATGTCAATGTCGGGTATCTCTAAGTTCTCGGCTTCTGACCTCCGCAAGCAGCTCTCGGGCAAGAACGCACGCGTACACGCTGGCGTAGGTGCTTACAAGCACTCGGTTGAGGGTACAGCAGCGTTGAAGGATGCTGAGACTATGTTCCAGTTGATGTACCTCACATTCACAGCGCCTCGCTTTACCGAGGAGGACTTCGCAACGCTGATGAACCGCTACGATGCTATGCTCGCCAACCAGCTCACAAACCCTGACTTCATTGCAATGCAGGAGCGTATGAAGACCCTCTACGGCGACAACTACCGCCGTCAGCAGCTCTCTCCAGAGCTCTTGAGTACAGTCAAGTTCGAGCGTATGGCAGACATCCACTCACAGCTTTACAGCAACGCACAGGGCTTCCGTTTCACTATCTACGGTAATATGAGCCCCGAGGAGTTGAAGCCACTCGTTGAGAAGTACATCGGCTCATTGCCAACCCAGAAGAAGCCATCGAACAAGTTCGTTGACGATAAGGTACGCGTTGCAACCGATGTTGTAAACGACTTCACTACCAAGATGGAGCAGCCAAAGGTATCTGTATTCGTGGCATTCAGCGGCGAGAGCAAGTTCACCGTAAAGAACTCACTCACAATTCAGTTCCTCTCACAGGCACTCAGCAACCGCTACCTCAAGTCAATCCGCGAGGAGAAGGGTGGTACTTACGGCGTAGGTGTTCGTGGCTCACAGAACACTCACCCAGTACAGCACTACCTCGTTCAGATTCAGTTCGACACCAACGAGCAGATGGCTGACGAGCTCACCGACATCGTGATTGCCGAGATTGAGAAGATTGCTGCCGAGGGTCCACTTCAGGAGGATATGGACAAGACTCGCGAGTTCTTGTTGAAGGATCACAAGAAGAACATCGAGCAGAACGGCTGGTGGTCACGCACAATGCAGACTTACTACGACTTCGGCGTGAATTATGTTGATGACTATGAGCCAGCAGTAAACAACATCACTTCGGCTGATGTTCAGGCATTGGCAAAGCGTCTGCTTTCTGAGAAGTCTATGGTGAAGGTTGTTATGCGCCCAGCAAAGTAGTTGAAGCCGTCTAACAAGGCTAATTTGTATTACGGTTGTCCTCCAAAATCGAGGGCAACCGTTTTTTATATTGGTATTTTTTCTTAACTTTGAAAAGGAAAACCATAAACAACCAACCTCTATGAGAAGATTACTCCACACCATCCTTTGTGCGACGCTTTTCGCTGCGCTGCTCACGCCATTGGCGCAGGCGCAGATTGCCGTAAACTCACCCGTCGAGAGCGTGAAGATTGGCGGCTACCTGGGCTCACGCATAGACGACTGCATCGCCCACCGCGTCAAGGCGCAGGACTGGGAGCATATCGTCGCTCCGTTCAACAACCGCACCGAGACCTGGGCGTGGCAGAGCGAGTTTTGGGGCAAGTGGGTGCAGGGCGCAATAGCATCCTACCGCTACAACCGCGACCCCGAACTGTATGATATCATCCGCCAGAGCGTTGAGGCTATGATGGCGTCGCAGACCCCCGATGGCTACATCGGCAACTATCGTGACGACCACCACTTGAAGAGTTGGGATATATGGGGCAGAAAATACACTATGCTCGGTCTGGTTGCGTGGTACGACCTCTCGGGCGACAAGCGCGCGTTGCAGTCGGCGTGTCGTGTGCTTGACCACTTGATGGGCGAGCTGGAGGATGTCGATATCATCTCAACGGGTAACTACCACGGTATGGCGAGCTGCTCGGTGCTGGAGCCTGTGATGTACCTCTACAACCGCACATCTCGCAAGGAGTATCTCGATTTCGCCACCTACATTGCCTGCCGCCTCTCGGAGCCCGATGGACCTGAACTCATCCGCAAAGCCCTTGAGGGTGTGGATGTTGCGACCCGCTTCCCATTCCCCAAGCAGTGGTTCTCGCCCGAGAATGGACAGAAGGCTTATGAGATGATGTCGTGCTACATAGGTCTGCTGGAGCTCTACAAGGTTACGGGCGAGGAGATATTGCTCGAGGCGGTGGAAAAGACCGTGCAGAACATCATCGACACCGAGATCAATATCGCTGGCTCGGGCGCAGCATTCGAGTGCTGGTACGGCGGCAAGGAGCGCCAGACGCAACCCGCCTACCATATGATGGAGACCTGCGTGACCTTCACCTGGATGCAGCTCTGTGAGCGACTGATGGAGATTAACCACAATCAGGTGCTCGCCGACCATATTGAACTTACGATGTACAATGCCCTGATGGCTTCGTTGCGTGGCGATGCGGGACAGATTTCAAAGTATAGCCCGCTAGAGGGTTGGCGCTCGCCTGGCGAGGAGCAGTGCGGTCTGCATATCAACTGCTGCAACGCCAACGGACCTCGTGCCTTCGCCCTTATTCCAAAGGCGATGTATCATACCGCCGAGAACTTGGTGCAGGTGAATCTCTACGCCGCATCGGAGGCAACGCTCTACCTTGATGCGAAGCGTAAAAATCCTGTAAACCTCACGCAGAGAACAACTTACCCCGAGGGTGATGTGATTGAGCTGGAGGTTTCGCCAAAGAAGCCCGTGAACTTCTCCCTCGCCCTGCGTATCCCTGCTTGGGTGGCGCTTGACCACTGCTCGGTAGAGGTGAACGGCGAGGCGCAGAGCATCACAATGCACGGCTGGCACGCAATCACTCGCACTTGGCAATCTGGCGACAAGGTGACTCTGAAACTTGATATGCGTGGCCGTGTGCTGCGACAGGACAACTATCAGGCGCTGATGCGAGGACCCGTGGTTTTGGCGCGCGACAGCCGTTTCGATGATGGCGATGTTGACGAGAGTTCGACAATCGTTCAGGCGGGTGGATATGTGGAGTTGACCCCAGTCCAGAAGCCCGACTTTGCGTGGATGGCATACTCGGCGCTGATGGTGCTGGGTGCTGATATGGAGGGTCACGGCGAGCAGTTGCCAGTACGCCTCTGCGACTTCGGCTCGGCGGGCAACACCTGGGAGAAGAGCACCCGCTACCGCGTATGGCTGCCAGAGACTCTCAATGCGATGTATGCGCCGTATGTGCCATACAACAAAGCACTATAAAAGTTGCCAGACAAGGTGATATTGGCGTTATACAATTTTAGAAAAAAGCAAAAGCAAGGGCTGCCCAAACTTTGGACAGCCCTCTCTTTATCTCGAAGGAATACTTAAAAATACTAAAAATACTCCTCTCGGTAGGCGTAATTATTGCGGAGTGACTCAAATGAGTCGGGGTTGCTTTTGAGTTGTGCGCTCTCTGCCGCAAGGTCGCAGTGCGAGGTGATTGTGGCGCACATCTGCTCCCAACTTATCGGCGTGCGCTCCACAGGCTGCACCTCGGCGGGATACCAACCCTCAATCGGCAATGAGAAGTGTTCTGCCGCCGCCTTCACCACCGCCACCGTGGCATTCGCCTTGCCCTGCGCCGAGTAACCCGCAATGTGGGGCGTGGTCACCAGCGCCTTCTTCAGCAGGTCACCACTAATCGCAGGCTCACCCTCCCACACATCCAGCATCAGCGTCTGCTCCGCCTTCAGCAGCGCCGCCGTGTCGGCAACCTCGCCGCGCGAGGCGTTAATCAGCGTAGCCGTGGGCTTCATCCGCGCGATGACATCATCGGAAATCAGGTGGAAAGTGGTGCTGTCCAGCGGGGTGTGGAATGTAATTATATCTGCTTGTGCTACAACCTCTTCCATCGGCAGAAAGTCGCCGCCCTCGCGCTCAAGTCGTGGCGGGTCACAGCGCAGAACTCTGAAGCCCCACGCACGAGCGTACTGCTCCACCAGTCGTCCCACATTTCCTACGCCGACAATACCCAATGTGCGCTCCTCGGGTCGCCAGCCCTCCCTTGCCGAGAGCATCGCCAGCGCCGCCGCCACCCATTGCAGCACGCCCGCAGCGTTGCACCCCTGGGCGGTTGTCACCTTGATGCCGTTGCGTGAGCAGTAGTCGAGGTCTATGTGGTCGAAGCCGATGGTCGCCGTTGAAATCAGTCGCACGCGTGAGTCCTCCAAAAGAGTCTCGTCGCAGCGTGTGCGTGTGCGAATAATCAGCATATCAGCATCTTTCACCTCCTCCTTGCTAAAACTGCGCCCCTCACGATAGAGTCCCTCGGCATATGGCTCAAGCACCCCTTTGATGTATGGTATTGCGTTGTCGATGATTACTTTCATAGTGCGAAAAGGTTGATTTTGACATACAAATATATGCAAAAAATGAATTTTTCGTATCTTTGCCGAGATAAATTGCCCCTTTTCGGGAATTTATATTCAAATAAATGGTATATTTGCAATTCCATTTTGGCGAGTGCCAGGTGGTTAAAAATTTGGGAGTATGAAGATTAGCAGATATTCAGTAGTTGTCCTTGTCGTGAGCGTGGTTGCGATGTTGGCGGTGGCGTGTGGCGGTGCTTCGAGCAGCAGCAGGCGACTTGCAGACAGCGCCGACTCGTTGTCTTATGTCATAGGTATGAATATTGCTTACAACATTATGCAGATGGACTCGACCCTGCGCCCCGAGATGGTGATGGCGGGTGTTGAGGATGCTATGCTCGGTCAGGAGAAAATCTCGCTCGAAGATGGCAAGTTGTATCTGCTCTCTTATATGAATTACGATGTGTATGAGCGCGTGAGCAAGTATGAGGACCAGTACCTCACCGACCTTGCAGCCTCGGATGCCTCAATCAACCGCACGCGTACGGGACTTACCTACAAGGTGGGCGAGTTGGGAAATATGAGCAACACGGCTAACCACCCACGCGACACCGTAGCCTTCACCTATACCGTGCGAACAATGGCGGGCGTAGAGGTTGACCCTGCGTCGGAGCGACCCGACACGCTGCGCACCACGCTGATGAAGCTCCCCGATGGTTTGTCGGAGGGTGTCAAGCTGGTAGGTCAGGGCGGAAAGGTGACTCTGTGGATACCATCGAAGCTTGCATACGGTCCAGCGGGCGACAGCGAGAAGGGCATCAAGCCTAACGAGATGTTGCAGTATGAGGTGCAGATCGTCGAGGTGAAGCGCCGTCGCAGATAGAAATTTTCAAACTAAAAACAATAACAAAAAAGATGAAAAAGTTTATTTCAGTTTTGGCTGTTGTAGTTGCTGCAGCAGTGATGGTTGGTTGCGGTAGCAAGACCAACGAGTTTGGCGTATCGAAGGGTGATAAGTCAAAGTTGGACACACTCTCTTACGCTTATGGTGTTAACTTCGCCAACGATATGCGTGTAAATGTTCCTGAGATTAAGTTCGACTGGACAGTATTGGCTGACGCTTTGGAGAGCTCAATGGTTCTCGACAAGGAGTACGATGCAGACGAGAAGTGCCAGGCACAGCTCGAGATTCTCGAGGAGTTCTTCACTTCAAAGCGCCCAGAGCGCATCCAGAAGTTCTTGGCTGAGAACCCATTGGATACTGTATCTGAGATTTCACTCGTTATGCAGCAGCAGGCATTGCTCGCACAGTTGGATGTATTCGAGTCAGAGGAGGAGCGTCAGAGCGTATCATTCGCTTATGGTTATGATATGGGTGCTCGCTTCCGTGGTGCTCGTCTTCCTATCCAGGCTTACTGGTTTGCAACTGCTGTCAAGGAGTTCAACTCTGAGTCAGGTTCAAAGTTGGCAAGCGACGAGGCTGACAACTATGTGATGACTTACTTCCTCAATGTATTGCCACGCAAGAACAAGGAGGCATCTGACGCTTGGTTGGCAAGCCTTGAGAAGAAGAGCGGCGTACAGAAGACTGAGAGCGGTTTGCTCTATCGCATCGACCGCGAGGGTGACGCTAATGTTAAGCCAACTGCAAACGATATCGTTAAGGTTGACTACGAGGGTAAGTTGCGCGATGGTTTCGTATTCGACTCATCTTACGAGCGCGGCGAGTCTATCGAGTTCCCATTGACTGGCGTTATCCGCGGCTGGACTGAGGGTCTTCAGTTGGTAGGCGTAGGTGGCCAGATCACACTCTGGATTCCATCTGAGTTGGCTTACGGTCAGGGCGGTGCTGGCAACGGTATGATCGGTCCTAACGAGGCGTTGGAGTTCAAGGTTGAGCTTCACGAGGTTAAGCCAAAGGAGGCTCCTGTTACTCCATTGTCTCCAATCGAGGAGTAATTGCCTGAAAAGGTGTTTTAAAAACACCTCATTCAAAACATAAAACAAGAAACCCGAGTCGCTTGACTCGGGTTTTTCTTTATACTTATATTCCGCATTAGAGCTCCAGCAAGCCCTCGGGCAATACCATCTTGATGGTCTGCTTCTCGAAGTTGATGGCGGCGATGAACTCCTCGGCAGCGGGGATAAGACGCTCGCCCTCGCCGAAGTCTACGCCAAAGAGTGGGTTGTGCTCGCTGTCGTAGAAGTCGACAATCTCGCCACGCAACTTGCCGGCGGTGACGCTGAAGCCGATGAGGTCCTCCATATAGAACTCGTCGTCGTCACGCTCCTCCTCCAGCTCCATATACAACTCCTTGCCGATGAGCTCCTCGGCACGGCGGGGTGTGTCGAAGTCGGCAAACTCGACATTTGCGCCCGAGACGCCACGGCGCTCGAACTTATCGCAGTAGAGGGGCACGGGCAGGGAGCTGATCTCCACAAACAGAGCATCCTCCTCGGGGTTGAAATCCTCGGGGAAGGTGGTGTAGAGAGTCACCGACACGCCTCCCGTGTCGGCCTGTCCGAAAAGTTTGCCCACGCGGGCAACGGCAGTGAAGTTTTCTTTCATAATCTGTGATATTATGCTTCGGTGGGGTAGACCACCTTAGTTAGCGATACTAAAAAAGGGTGTCATTTTGTTAGACACCCCATTCTGCGTTAAGAAACACAACAGCGGATTACTCTGCTGACTCTGCAGCTGGCTCCTCTGTCTCAGCCTCAGTTGCCTCTGCAGTTGCAGCAGCAGCCTTAGCAGCGATAGCAGCAGCACGCTCCTCCTTAACCTTTGTCTCAGCAGCCAAAGCAGCCTTCTCAGCGTTCTTGGCGTCAGTTGCGAGCTTGTTTACCTTTGCGGCGATCTTGCTCTCCTTCTCACCAAGCCACTTGTTGAACTTTGCCTCTGCATCTGCCTCAGAGAATGCGCCCTTTGCTACACCACCCAAGAGGTGCTTCTTGTACAAAACGCCCTTGTACGAGAGAATTGCTCGACAAGTATCGGTAGGTTGTGCGCCCTTAAGTAACCAATCC
>JAFYOF010000069.1 GCA_017560305.1 Alistipes sp. | reverse complement strand
CTGGTTCAGCAGCACCAGAGCCTCCGGGGAGCGTTTCATAAGTTCGTAAACATACCTGCCGAATGTCTTGCGGAAGGTATGAGTTGAGAATGCTCGAATCTTCATTCGATACTTAGCCTTGAAGACTTTGAGCTGACGGTTGATATGTACTATCGTGTAGGGCTGTCCTTGCTCGACTACGAAACAATCTGTGAGCAGTATAACCTCACCTATGCCGAGGCAGAGAATGAGCAAGTTCTCTTTGCAGCAAAGATGGCTGCGTGGTGGATGACTGTAAATGCCGAGTCGGTTATTACATATATGACGCAGGGGGACGAGCGCGTGCGCCCGTGGCACCTTTCACTCGAAGGTGTGTCGTACCGCAAGTCGGAGTTCCCGGCAGAGTTGATACCGCCCATTGAATGGGGATGCAGGTGCTATCTTATTGCAAATGGCTTTGCTGGAGTAAGAGCATCTTTGAGCATAGATAAGTGTAAGGCTATGGTAGATCCGGTATTCCGAGAGAGTCTTGCAACGGGCGGCAGAATCTTCACAGATGCCCACCGCTACTTTGATAAGCCATTGCCAAAGTTTGTACAGAAGATTGTCAAACGCCTAAAATCGAAGTTCTATGAGCAAGATAACGATTGATCAGTTCTGTGCCCAGTGGCGAAACGGTAACTACCGAATGTTAGGAAGCAAGCTCTTCTACAATGCCCAGGACTTTGTTACGGCGGCGGGTGAATATGCCAAACAGCAGTTTCAATCCTCTTTTGAGCGTGGTGGTTTCAACGGCAGTAAATGGCCCGCCCGCACATCAAAGTGGGGAAAGAAGTTTACTCACCCCACGATGGTTGATACCGGCACGCTGTCAAGAAGCATCAAGGGAGAGCGTGGTCGTTCATTGGAGTTCGGTAAACTGCACGGCAAGGGAGGCTTTCGCCGTACCACACATTACGACATCTGGACTACGGAGGTTAGTTCCTACATCCGAGGCAAGCGAGGTAAGAAGCGAGGCAAGTATAAGAACTACGCTGCGGTGCATAACACCGACCCGAAGTTCGGACTATACACCGTGAACCAATACTCATCACGCCGCCCAGTACATCGTCAGTTTATTGGTTTCTCACCCAACATTGAAGACCACATCAACAGCCTAGTAGATATGATTTTTGAAGGATTTCCGAAATGATAAAAGATAAGCATAACAAACCGCAAACTGAGGAGCCTATACCTCCCGTGGATAGTGTTCCCGAGAAGGTGTCGGAGAACCCGTTTGTGAATATGTACGATGCCGTGCGTCGTGCTATCCTCACTGTGCGTGAAGACCCCGATGACCCTACATCGCCACCGCTGTTTAAGACTATCGCTATCGACAACGGTCAGTTCACTCGTCTTATCCGTAGCGAGAACTTAGAGTATGAGATTGCCTTCCCTGCGGTCTTCATACACTTTGTCAATGTACGCTACCTCGTGGCACAGCAGCGTATTGGTGAGGGACGGGCAACAATGCGTGTGCGTTTCATTCTTAACACGCTCAACAACTCAGATGCGGAGCGAGAGTGTGACCCCTTCATCGTCTTCCAGCGATTGAATGTAGCAATTCAAGATGCCAAGAACCGAGAGCCGGCACTCAATGAGCGATGCAACCTTACATACTTCGATATGCCTCTTACCACCAATATGCTTCAGGCGTATTGGATAGACTATGAAGTGTGGTTCCGTGAGTACTCGGCTTGGAAGTATCGCGACTGGGTAAAACGCTATCTTGTTATGCCACCATTTACGCAGCATAGTGATGCTCCGCAGCACGATACCGATAACCACGGTAAGCATAGCTCACCAACTTACGATGAGTCAACGGGCTTTGAGCCGTCTGTTGAGGTTGAGGATAAAATTCCTGACGATGAATAAACCTTTTTATTTTAACACTACTACTCTTATCCAAAAGAGAGTCCAATGGATATCAATACACTTCAATATGTAGTCGGCGAGGTTAAGGCAGATGCCCCCGCTACGATTCGATTCTTCGGTAGCGTTACCGAGGAGAACACATCGCGCTTTAACGATGAGTTTGACTTCCTTGAGAATGTCATTCGTCCTTCGTGCATACGCGTACTTATTAATTCTGAAGGTGGTAGCGTGCTCTACGGTATGTCTACATACTCGACCATTGCCAACTCAAAGGTAGATACCGAGTGTGTCATCGAGGGCGTGGCAGCATCTATGGCCTCAATCATCTGGGCAGCAGGCAGACGCTCACTTATGCGCGACTATGCAATCCTGATGATCCATAACCCGATGATGCCTTCGGATGAGGATATGGATGTAGATACCAAGGCGATGGTCAAGGCATTCACCAAGCAGATTGAGACCATCTACCGCAAACGCTTCGGGCTTAAAGCCGAGCATGTACGCTCCATTATGGATGGCGAGGCAGGCAGAGACGGCACCTACTTCGATGCTCAGGCAGCTGTGAAGGCAGGTATTATCCCTGCCGAGAACATTATCCATACCTCGAAGCAACTCTGTGAGAAGGTACATAGCGAGGTTGCCTCGATGACCGATACCACGGCAATTCAGGAGTTGATGAGCCGAGTTAGTGCCGAGAATAAACTTTTTGAAAACAACATTCCTACTCTTAAGCAAACAGTAAATGATATGGCT
>JAFYOF010000068.1 GCA_017560305.1 Alistipes sp. | reverse complement strand
AAGATATATTTGCCAAAATTCATAATTCTGCAGATTTGGCTGCAAAATTACTCAATCAATTTCAAATCAAAAAAATAAAGATTGCTTATAAGTTGTTAAATCTTAAGCATATAAATATAGTTAAGCGAATTTTATCGCATCACTAGTATTTTTGCATTAAGAGCGAGACTATTTGTGCCGTGTAGCCCAAAATATCTATTCTAAAACGAAAGATTCACAAGAAAAATAACTATCTTTGTAGTCGATTTGGAAACAATAGAAACGAAATGCAGCAAAATAGAATGAACATAACAGCAACAAAAGTATATCGAGGCTCAAAACGCTTTGAAGGTGTGCTGTGTGCTCCAGTCTCAAGCATTTCGACATTCGATAATATCAGGAATACTATCCAATTTAAATATACGCAAACAAGGATATTATAGATGCAAATATCCGAGTTAGCAGAATAGATAAGAATCGTTGGAAAGTCCCTCCCAAACTTTTCAACGATTTTTGTTTATGCCCATTGGTGACGCTCTTCCTCTCCGTCATTTCCGTCCAATGGAAATTCACGAATCATTTATTAACCACGCAGTGATGTGTACTAAATAAGAATTATTATGAGTGAATATACCACTGTTTATTTGAGAAACAAGAATACCCCTTTATTGGAGTATAGAGAATACCCAGCCAATAGCGGAAAGGAAAATTTATCTAATGATGAAATTATGAAAATCATTCGAGAAACCGAAGAGTATAATAGAATCGTTCGCAAATCATTTGGTTGTGAGTTATTTCATCTTTCCACAACTCCGAGCCGAGAATTAGATGTTCTTCCTTGGAGCTCATCTCCAAAAACTTTGACCGCTGAGCTGCTCGATAGAGTTATAGACTTTTATAATGAGGAGATTGAAAGTTACAAGAAGTCCATCGCGAAGTACAATGCGACTATTGCAAAATTGGAAACTCGCATACTCAAGGCTAATGTAGAGTTGTACGATAAGATTAGTAAGGATATTGATGATTACAATGATACTATTCACGACTTTGAAGAAGATTTTGAAGACAAGCAATATCTGTACAACAAGTTCTATTTCGCAAAGGGTATATTAGATAACAAGTCTAATGCAGAAGACTACGAATTGGTTTACACAAAATGTTAAAAGAGGTAAGATTATGAGAATACAATACGCATCTGACATACATTTGGAGTTGTCAGATAATTCAAGGTTTATAAATAGTATGCCGTTTGAGATTACTGGCGATGTGTTAGTTTTCGCTGGTGATATAGGTTGCTTGCGTGATAAGACATTGCCAAATATTAAGTTTTGGAAATGGGCATCGGAAAATTATCGAGAAGTGTTGTTGGTGCCAGGCAATCACGAATTTTATGGCAATGGTGATGTGTT
The DNA here is from genome assembly GCA_017560305.1 of Alistipes sp. The sequence continues at coordinate 4,059 of JAFYOF010000068.1, read as the reverse complement.
AGAATATGGGGATAGTTGGAGTCGTGAAATACGACCTAATGTACACTACTATCAGAACAAGGTGGTACGCATTGATAATACAGACTTCATTCTCTCAACTTTGTGGTCGTATATTACACCACAAGATGAGTATTTTGTCAGTCGAGGTATGAATGACTTTAGACAGATACAGTATGGAGGTCGTAGATTCACCACTGATGATTTTAATGCTGAGCATCATAAGTGTTTGTCGTTCATTAAACAGAGTGTTGCAGAGAGCACCGCAGAACATATTGTTGTCGTAACCCATCATTTGCCATCGTTGTCAGTCGTGGCTCCACAACATAAAGGCAGCCTGCTTAATAGTGCCTTTGCAACCGAGTTAGGTAACTTTATTGCAGATAGTCGCATTGATGTGTGGATTTTCGGGCACTCGCACGCCAACGAAGAGGCAACCATCGGGAATACACGCATTGTTAGCAACCAACTCGGCTATGTATCCTATGGTGAGCATCTTGGCGGCTTTGATGGAAGTAAGTATATTGAGATGTAGTAAATACTCCGATACTTTGCGAAAGAGCGAAAACAAATTTAACCTTTGCAGAGTATCAATACTTTTTGGCTCGTAATTTGTTTTTCTAAACAAAAATGTTTATTTTTGCGGTATGAATAGAATGATTGAAATACTCAAGGGATTGCACCCAGGTCTTTTTTTACAGCGAGAGTTGGGTAATAGGAAGCTCAAAAGTGGACAGTTTGCCGAGTCTATCGGTGAACATCCACAGACTTTGAGTGCCATTATTCGTGGGCGTAGATCAATGAATACACCTCTATCCCTTCGTATTGAGCAGGCTCTCGGTTTGGAGGAAGGTTTCTTAATGACTCTACAAGTGTACTACGACATTGCGGAGGAGAAGCGTAAACTATCAGCTAATCATCGCCCTGACCTTACAAAATTCCGCACCACAATATTTTGGGATACAAAGATAGATAATATTGACTTTACAGCGCATAGCCGATATGTAATCAATCGTGTATTTGAGCGAGGGAATGAGGAGGAGATACAAGAGGTTATTCGTTTTTATGGTCGTGATGCTATCTTGGATAACATCAATTTAAATGCGAAGTCTCCATTTGAAAACAATATTAAGGCAAACATAAAACAGTATCTTGGTTATGAAGCGTAAAGAATTACAATACCAGACCGTCAAACCAATTTTACGTTCTACATTGGAGCATTTGATGGAGATAGATGAATTTAAACCATTTAGATTAGTTGGTGGTACTTCGTTGTCGTTACGCTATGGCCATCGTATGTCTGATGATATAGACCTCTTCACCGATGCAGAGTATGGTTCATTGGATTTCCAACTGCTGCAAGATATTCTTCGCAGAGAGTTCTCATATTGTCAGGGCGATTGCGGTGAGGTTGTAGGTTTTGGAACTTCATACTTAGTCGGCAACTCAAAAGATGATAATGTAAAGGTCGATTTGTTTTATACCGATCCATTTATTCGTCCGATGGAGCAACTTGACACAATTCGTATGGCTTCCGTAGATGATATTGTCGCGATGAAAATGGATGTAATATCAAGAGGTGGTCGCAAAAAAGATTTCTGGGATTTGCATATGCTACGCAATCATTATAGTGAAGAGCAAATGCTCTCTTTGTATGAAGAGCGTTATCCGTATGGAGCGTCTAAGGAAGAGTGTGTAGCTGGATTAACGAACTTTTCGGCAGCTGATGCAGATCCTGATCCTAAATGCTTGCAAGGCAAGATTTGGCAATTGATTAAATTGGATTTTGTAGAGGAACGCAAGTAATGCTATGAGAAAAAGACTTGATATCAATAAATTAAATAACTTGGCTTGTATAGCCGAAACCCTTAATGCAGAATATGGAGCAAAAGGCACATCCAAACGCATTGAGTTTGATGCTAAGTCACATGTATGGTATTATACAGAGATGGTCAAGACTCATCGTAAATCTGTAGGTATTACACAGAGACAACTTGCCGAAAAGATAGGTGCGACCCCTCGTTATATATCTAAGTTCGAACGAGGTGAAGTTGAAATACCGCTTTCCACCTTCATTCGACTCGCGGAGGCTATTGGGCTGCGATTTGCTCTCGTTATTGCATAAAATATCTGCTCCACAAAGGATTATTTCAAGTTATCTCCGTAGAGCAGATTTTATTTGATTGATTTTACTCTTTTATACTAAACTCAGGGTTTAGAACAAACGACAAAAAAACAGCTATTATACGGATTTCGTTTTTATTGAAATGACAAATTTCGTCGATTATAACACTGCTTTATACAAATTTTGTCGACTAAGAGTGTTGATGCTCCTTTATTTCGCAAAATATTCAGTCTTTAACCAATAGGCATAAATCGGATCTTGAAATGAAATCTCACCAGCCTTGTTATCCAAAATGTCATTCTTGATTAGAGCCGCCTTTGAACGAGCAATTGAAGTTGTAGAAGATATTTGGTAACGGTGCATTACATCAGTAGAACTGATTGCCTTTTCGCCTGCAATAAGGGCTTTAAGATAGTTCAGCTGCTGTGTTGTTAAGGTCTCAGTAATCGTTACAAACAACAAACTCAACTGCTCTACCAATGCAGCGTGTGCTTCGCGAACGATTTCTGTCGTGCAGACATCCTTTGTTCTCAACCACGACTGCTGTGCCAGCTGCTGTGCGTAGTAAGGGTGATTATCTACAAGGTTCACAATCAGATTGGCTGCATCTTCATTAATTGTCTTACCTGTATCCGAGAATCGAGTATTAAAGAACTCCACAAGATAAGGCGTATCAATCTTATTGAGGAACATCAGATTTCCGAATTTGTAAAACGGTTTTGATAAATTGGTAAACACCTCCATCATCATATGGCGTTTGCTGCCGTACAAGCAGTAGGCGACATTCTGGTGTTGCTGCCAATGCGAACGCAACTTCTTCTGGAAATAGTCAGGATCTGTGAACTCCGCAATATTCTGAAACTCATCAACGCAAATGACAATTTTAAGACCCTTTTTCTTTGCAATCTTCTCGGCAAGGTCAAGCACTTCATCGGGATCCTGTTTCACAGTTTCCCAATCAAAATCGATTGATACTTCATTGGTAGGATCACTGCCAATCGAAATCTTTGGCACAAGATGCGAAAAGAAACTCTTTGCGCTCTCTACTGCCTCTTCCCACTTTAATGATGTCGCAGCAATAACTTTCTGTACAAGCAACGAATAGAAGTGTTCCTCATTACGCACATTGAAAAGGTCAATATGGCAAATTCGCAACTTACCATCCTGCTCCATTGCCAACTTCGCAGCCTTATTCACAAGCGAACTCTTTCCCCAACCACGAGGAGCAATAATGATTGTATTGCTCAGAGATACGAAGTTCCAAACCAAGTTGGTTGTCTCAGCCTCTCGGTCAATGAAATTCTTGTCGGTCGCTATTCTGCCATAGATAAATGGAGTTTCCATAGTCTTATTCATACATCTTAGGTCGTCGGAGTTTATTTTCCTCTTTAATCTGTTGGTACATTTTAGAGTCAGGAGGAACAATCTCATAAGTTGAACTATGAGATTTGTTATGCCCATAATACTCATTAAGCCTGCGTGTAACTTCATCCGCCGTAATCTTGCCTTCAATCTGTTGCCGAGCAAGTTGAATTAGAACCCCAGACACATTAAGCCCATCTACATCCTGTAGGCCTATTGCTGTGCTCCAATTGTTTGCCCTTTCACGAACAGCCTTATCAGGATGATTCTTATATTCCTCAAATAATCCCATGTTTTTTCTTATAAAGTTACGAAAAATATAGGAAATAGCCAACAATGGACTGCTGAATTTGATATAAACGGATTCTAAAAATAATGAGAAAAATGCTAATTTAATTCCTGTCGATATAAAATAATTCGCATTATATACCTTACATAGTCAACCCTTAAAAAGTTCTCACATACGCGCACGCAAGATTTTGTGATACAGCAATACCTCCTCCAAATGCGGATTTAGACCATTGTATCCACCAGCAGATAAGGCGCAAAAGAATCCTCAAGACTCTTTTGAAGTT
>JAFYOF010000067.1 GCA_017560305.1 Alistipes sp. | reverse complement strand
GGCTGATGCGTTCATCGAGTAGAAGTGTATGCTTGGCACATTTGCCGCCTTCAGCTCTCGCGCCTGCGCGATGCCCCACTCAACACCCAACGCCTTCACATCGTCGTTTGACTTGCAGAGGCGGAACTCCTTGGCGAGTGCTTCGGGCAGGTCGATGTGGAATGTCTTGGGCAGGAGCGACTGTTGTGTGAGCGAGGTCAAAGGCTTGATGCCTGGGATGATGGGCACCGTAATGCCCGCCTCGCGGCACCGCTTCACGAAGTCGAAGTAGCGGTTGTTGTCGAAGAACATCTGCGTCACCACATACTGCGCGCCCGTCTCCACCTTCGCCTTGAGGTTTGCGATGTCCTGGTCGATGTTCATCGCCTCCTCGTGCTTCTCGGGGTAGCCCGCTACGCCAAAGGTGAAACGCTTGCCGATGGGCTCGTGCTCCTTGCCGTTGAGCATCTTGCCGTTGTTGAACTCCTCCACCTGACGGCACAACTCTACGGCGTGGGTGTGTCCTCCCTCGGCAGGGATGAAGCGGTTGTCGCCACGCGCGCGGTCGCCACGCAACACCAGAAGGTCGGTGATGCCCAGATACTCAAGGTCGATGAGCTCGTTCTCAAGTTCCGTACGCGAGAAGCCGCTGCAAATCATATGCGGAACGGTCGGAATGCCGTAACGCTCCTTCAGGGTCGCGGCGATAGCCACCGTGCCTGGGCGTGTGTGCTCTGTCACGCGCACAAAAGTGCCGTCGCCCATATCGAGGTAGTTTACCTCGGTGCGGTGGGTGGTGATATTGATATATGCTGGGTCGAAGGGCATCAGTCGGTCGATAGTCTTAAAGACCTGCTCGATGCTCTTGCCTCTGATGGGAGGCAACACCTCGATTGAAAAGGCTGTTTTATGTTCAGTTGAGAGAAATTCTGCTACACTCATAACCTGTGGTTTTTGTTTCTACTGCAAATTTACAATTTTTTTCGCAATGGCGCTATTTTGTGAAAAATATTACGCCTATGGCGGAATATCCTAACCCGTTTTGCTGTATATTTGCAGTAAAGAAAGGCAAAAAAATGGCACAGACGATGACAAAAGAGCAGAAGGAGAGGCTGTGGAACTCAAACTATACAAAGGCTTGGGTCTCCAACTTTATGATTTTCTTCTCGTTTATGCTGCTCACGCCGTTGCTGCCACTCTATATGTCGGAGGTCTTTCACGCCGACAAGGATTTGATAGGTATGGTCCTCTCGGGATATACGCTCACGGCACTTATCGTGCGCCCTTTCAGCGGCTATTTTGTCGATAGTTTTCCTCGAAAGGCGGTTCTGCTGGTCAGTTACTTCTTCTTCATGACCCTCTTTGCGGGCTATCTGGTGGCGGGTACGGTGCTTCTGTTTGCCATAGTGCGTACGCTGCACGGCTTTCCGTTTGGAGCGGTGACGGTGGCGAACAGTACGGTGGCGATTGATGTTCTGCACCCCACACGCCGCGCCGAGGGCATAGGCTACTACGGCTTGAGCAACAACATCGCAACGGCGATAGGACCGACGGTGGCGCTGGCGATTTATCAGGCGTGGGAGAGTTACGATTTGCTCTTTGTGCTGGCGTTTCTCTGCGCGATGAGCGGAATGATTATCAGCGCGACACTCAAACTGCCGAAAAAGGAGGTTGTTGCCAACAAACAGAAACTCTCGCTCGACCGCTTCCTGCTGTTGAAGGGCTGGAGTCTTGGCATTGCAATGTGTTGCTACTCATTCTCTTATGGTGTGCTTGCTACCTACATCGCCATCTACGGCAAGGAGGAGTTGGGCATTACGGGTGGCACTGGTTTGTTCTTTATGATTTTGTCCATCGGACTGATATGTTCGCGCCTGATTGGCAGCCGCTCGCTGCGCAGGGGTAAGGTGGTGGAAAATGCCTCGTTTGGCGTGTCGGTGTCGGTCTTTGGTTATCTGCTCTTTGCGGCGGTGCATAACCTGTGGGGTTACTACGGCGCGGCGCTGATTATCGGCTTGGGGAATGGTCATATGTTCCCCGCATTCCAGACTATGTTCATAAACCTCGCCTCGCACGAACAACGCGGTACGGCAAACTCTACTCTGCTGGTTTCGTGGGATATAGGTATCGGCCTGGGTATCTTGGTTGGCGGTGCGCTTGCCGAGTATTGGGGCTACCATTCGGCCTTCTGGGGCGCGTGGGCGGTCAATCTGTTTGGTGTGATTTTCTTCTTGAGTTTCGCGCGAAGAATGTTTTTGAAAAACCGATTAAGATAGCAAAGAAAAGGGGCGGGAGGCCTCTTTTTTTGTTTTGTTATTTTGATGATAGTTTATCTTTGGAGGCGGGCGGGGGTGGCGCGCCTGAAGTGCGCTACGCCTCCAAAGATACGCCCTAAAGGGCGAGGAGTGTAAAAATGAAAGAAAATTATTCCCATCAAATTGCACATTTTCGGCGAATTTAACTATCTTTGTATAATAGTATTAATCCAAAAATCGAGTGGCTATGCCTCTGGAGAGTATCGCATTGAGTTTCGTGCCGCAGTTGGGTGCGCGTGGTGCTGCTTATCTTGTCGAGTGTTTCGGGTCGGCAAGGGCGGTCTATGCTGCATCGGTGGATGAACTCGTCGGGCGTGCCCAGTTGCGCGAGGATGTCGCTCGAAGCATCACTCTCAAGCGTGGCTTCGCCGAGGCGGAGCACGAACTCAACTACTGTAAACATCATCAAATCACCCCATTAGGTTGCGACGACGAGCGTTACCCCTCGCTCCTGCGCGAGATTGAGGATTTCCCTATGGCGCTCTATGTGCGTGGCGATGTCGAGGCTTTGAGTGGCCGTCTGGTTGCCTTTGTCGGCACGCGTAAGATTAGCCCCTATGGTCAGCGTATGTGCGATAAGTTGGTGCGCGAACTCCACGAACTTGTGCCCGATGCGGTGGTGGTGAGCGGACTGGCGTATGGCGTGGATGGCGAGTGTCACCGCGCGGCGTTGGCGTGTGGCGCTACGACGGTGGGCGTGATTGCCAATACGCTGCCTAATGTGACCCCTGCGGCGCACGAGCGTCTGGCGAAGGATATGGTCGAAAATGGTGGCGCGGTGGTTACGGAACTTAACTCCCAGTGCAAGCAGAATGGCCGTTACTTCATCCCTCGCAACCGTCTTATAGCGGGCTTGTGTGCGGGTACGGTGGTGGTTGAGAGCCCAGAGTCGGGAGGCTCGCTCTCTACGGCGGCATTTGCTGATGGCTACTCGCGCTCGGTGATGGCTGTGCCAGGTAGGGCGGTGGATGCCAATTCTATGGGATGCAACCGCTTGATATACAATCGTAAGGCGCAGATAATACTCTCGGCGCGCGACATTGTCGAGGAGCTCCGTTGGGAGATGGGCTTCGAGGTTATGCCGCAGAGTGCGGGCGAAGTGCTGCCGCTGACGGATGAGGAGGCGCAGTTTATGACCCTCTTTGCCAGCGACCCCGTTGAGATTGAGGTGTTGCGCGAGCGTAGCGGTATGTCGCTGGGCGAGTTGTCGCTGATGTTGATGAATCTGGAACTCTCGGGCGCGGTGCGTCAGTTGCCTGGGAAAATGTATGAGAAACTGATATGAAATTGATAGATACCCACTCACACCTCTATGCCGAGGAGTTTGATTTGGACCGTAGTGAGGCGCTGGAGCGCGCCCGCGAGCGAGGGGTTGTGAGGTTGTTGCTACCCGCCATTGATGGCGAGAGTTATGAAAGGATGTTCGACCTTGCGCGTCTTGCGCCCGATATGTGCCGCCCGATGATGGGTCTGCACCCCACATCCGTGAATGAG
>JAFYOF010000066.1 GCA_017560305.1 Alistipes sp. | reverse complement strand
GATTTACCCCAACAACCACCCTATCCTGCGACTCTCGCAGATTGCCACCCTGCTGACCCACACCAGCGACATTATGGACCGTATGCTGGCGTGTCGTACGGGCGAGGATGTCAATAAGTTATTCAGTTGTGAATCATTGCCATACTGGGTAAATCACTACACACCCGCATCCGCCAAGCAGCAGAGCGTAGCCAAGCGCATAGGTCGCACCAAGACCGACCTTCTGGCGATAAATCTCGTGGCGCAGATGCAATACGCCTATGGCGACTACATCAACAACGACACCCTGCGCAACCGTGCAATCTCGATGCTCGAGGGGCTTCCCGCCGAGAGCAATTCCATCATTGCGCAGTGGAAAAGTTATGGCCCGATAGCACAAACCGCCTTCGACAGTCAGGCGCTGCTGCAACTCTCGTTTGAGTATTGTCGCCACCAGCGATGCGAGGAGTGTATCGTCGGACGACATATACTGGCTTCGATAGAGTCTCTCAAGCAGAGCACGGAGGAGAAAAGCGAGGCGTAATATTTTGAAAATTAGAAAGAAATCATTATCTTTGTAGGATGAAATTTTTCCACGAAATATAAAGCAAGACAAAATGGATATATTAAGCAACATTATCAAACTCATTTTCGGATCGAAAGCAGACAAGGACCGCAAGCAGATTGAGCCTTATGTGCAGAAGATCAAGGAGGTATACCCTTCTATCGAGAAACTCTCGAACGATGAGTTGCGTGCACGCAGTGCTGCCTTGATGCAGCAGATTGCAGAGTTCATCGCCGCCGATGAGGCACACATCGTTGAGCAGAAGGCGAAGCTGGAGCTTGCCGACACATCGCTCGCTGACAAGGAGAAGATCTCAAAGGATATCGAGACAACAAAGAAGCGCATTGACGATAAGATTGAGCAGAAACTCGACGAGATTCTGCCCGAGGCTTTCGCCATTATGAAGGATACAGCTCGCCGATTCACCCAGAACGAGGTCGTAGAGGTTACAGCAAACGACTTCGACCGCAATCTGGCAGCCCACAAGGACTTCGTGACAATCGAGGGCGACAAGGCTATCTACGCTACTCACTGGACTGCGGGTGGTAACGACATCAAGTGGGAGATGGTACACTACGATGTACAGCTCTTCGGTGGTGTTGTTCTGCACAAGGGTAAGATTGCCGAGATGGCTACCGGTGAGGGTAAGACCCTGGTGGCTACATTGCCAGTCTTCCTGAACGCATTGGCACGCAAGGGTGTGCATGTGGTGACTGTGAACGACTACCTTGCACGCCGTGACTCGGAGTGGATGGGTCCTATGTATGAGTTCCACGGTCTGTCGGTGGACTGCATCGACAAGCACCAGCCAAACTCGGAGGCTCGCCGCAAGGCATACCTCGCCGACATCACATTCGGTACAAACAACGAGTACGGCTTCGACTACCTGCGTGACAATATGGCATCGTCGCCAAAGGATCTGGTACAGCGCAAGCACCACTACGCAATCGTCGATGAGGTCGACTCGGTATTGATTGACGATGCTCGTACTCCACTCATCATCTCAGGTCCGGTGCCAAAGGGTGATGACCAGATGTTCGAGAACTACCGCCCATCAATCGAGCACCTCTACAACTTGCAGAAGAACTTTGTGACATCGCTGGTTGCCGAGGCGCGTAAGCTCTTCGCCGATGGCAAGCCTGAGGAGGGAGGTATCCTGCTCTATCGTGCGCACAAGGGTCTGCCAAAGTATAAGCCTATCATCAAGTTCCTCTCGGAGCAGGGTATCAAGGTTCAGTTCCAGAAGACTGAGAATGTCTATATGCAGGACAACAACCGCCGTATGCACGAGATTACCGACGACCTCTATTTCGTAATCGACGAGAAGATGAACTCTGTGGAGCTCACCGACAAGGGTCACGAGGTGTTGTCGAAGTACTTCAACGAGGAGCGTTTCTTCGTGTTGCCTGACATCGGCAGCGAGGTTGCTGAGTTGGAGAAGAGCGACCTGTCGGCAGAGGAGAAGGCTCAGAAGAAGGATGAGATTATCAACGACTACTCGGTTAAGTCGGAGCGTGTTCACACCGTAAACCAGCTCCTGAAGGCATACTCAATGTTCGAGAAGGATGTGGAGTATGTGGTGATGGACAACAAGGTGAAGATTGTCGACGAGCAGACAGGTCGTATCCTCGACGGACGCCGCTACTCGGATGGTCTGCATCAGGCTATCGAGGCAAAGGAGAGAGTGAAGGTGGAGGCTGCTACGCAGACATTCGCTACCATCACCCTGCAGAACTACTTCCGTATGTACCACAAGCTGGGCGGTATGACAGGTACTGCCGAGACCGAGGCATCAGAGTTCTGGAACATCTACAAGTTGGATGTTGTTGTGATTCCTACAAACCGACCAGTTATCCGCGACGACCGCGAGGACTTGGTTTACAAGACTATGCGCGAGAAGTACAACGCCGTGATTGAGGAGATTGTACGCCTTGTGGAGGCAAAGCGTCCTGTTTTGGTGGGTACTACTTCAGTCGAGATTTCAGAGTTGTTGAGCCGTATGCTCAAGTTGCGCGGCATCAAGCATAATGTCCTGAACGCAAAGCAGCACCAGCTGGAGGCGCAGATTGTTGCCGAGGCAGGTCGTGTGGGTCAGGTAACCATCGCAACCAATATGGCGGGTCGTGGTACCGATATCAAGCTCTCGCCAGAGGCTAAGGCTGCGGGCGGTTTGGCTATCATCGGTACTGAGCGACACGAGAGCCGTCGCGTTGACCGCCAGTTGCGTGGTCGTGCCGGTCGTCAGGGTGACCCAGGTTCTTCACAGTTCTTCGTATCGTTGGAGGACAACTTGATGCGTCTGTTCGGCTCGGAGCGTATCGCTGCGATTATGGACCGTATGGGCATCCAGGAGGGTGAGGTTATTCAGGCTTCTATGATGACCAACGCCATCGAGCGTGCGCAGAAGAAGGTCGAGGAGAACCACTTCGGTGTGCGTAAGCGCCTGCTGGAGTATGATGATGTGATGAACTCACAGCGTGAGGTTATCTACACTCGTCGTCGCCACGCGCTCTACGGAGAGCAGATTGAGATTGACCTTAACAACATTATGTACGACTACGCCGAGGGCTTCGTTCAGCAGCACGATGGCGTTGCTTACGAGGATGCAGTATATGACCTTATCCGAGAGGTGGCTCTCCAGCCATCATTCGATGAGGCTACCTATAACTCTGCAAAGCCAGCGCAGCTCGTGGAGATGATTGTAGAGGATATGCGTACACTCTTTGCTCGCCGCCAGAAGGCTGTTGCCGACACCGTTCGTACAACTATGGAGGCAATCTACAAGGACAACGAGCACCAGATGGACCGCATCATCCACTTCCCTATCACCGATGGTCACCTGGGCTTCCATGTGCCAGTTGAGTTGCAGCGTTGCAAGGATACCGACGGCGCAGAGATTTACAAGACATTCTCGAAGATTGTGCTCTTCACAACTATCGACGACGCTTGGCGTGAGCACTTGCGCGAGATGGATGAGTTGCGCCAGAGCGTACAGAATGCAACATACGAGCAGAAGGATCCATTGCTTATCTACAAGCTTGAGTCATACCAGCTCTTCTCGAAGATGCTCGAGAAGGTTAACCGCGATGCACTTGCCGTGTTGAACAAGTCATACATCCCAACACGCGAGAACAACCCACAGAGCGTTCAGCAGGAGCGTCGTCAGCAGGCGAAGGTGGATGTGAACAAGCTTCAGGCATCTCGTATGGCGGCAGCTGCGGCAGCAGGTCAGGGCGAGAAGTCAAAGCCAGCGCCAATCAAGGTTGAGAAGAAGGTGGGTCGTAACGACCTCTGCCCTTGCGGTAGCGGCAAGAAGTACAAGCACTGTCACGGTAAGAATATGTAATAATATGGGCGGGGTTCGCTCCGCCCTTAAAACTCTCTGAAAATGGGATACGAGGAGGAGAAACTTCGACAATTGGACTCGCGCTACCTGCGTATGGCGCGCATCTGGGCAGAGAACTCATACTGCGTACGCCGTCAGGTGGGTGCGCTGATTGTGAAGGATAAGATGATTATCTCGGATGGTTACAACGGTACGCCATCGGGCTTTGAGAACATCTGCGAGGATGAGGTTACGGGCAAGACAAAGCCTTATGTACTGCACGCCGAGGCGAATGCAATCACAAAGGTTGCCAAGAGCGCAAACAACTGCGATGGAGCAACGCTCTACATCACCGCTGCGCCTTGCATCGAGTGTTCAAAGTTGATTATCCAAGCGGGCATCAAGCGAGTGGTATATCTCGACGACTACCGTTCGGAGGATGGTCTTAACCTCCTGAAACGCGTCGGCATCGAGTGCGTCAAGCGCGAGGAGGAGTAGGAGATTATACCTTATTATATTAAACAGAAAAGTCGCTGCGTGGGCAGCGACTTTTTTTTTGCTTTTATTACGCAAAAGGGTTTACATCCAAAGCCCCCCCTTAGCGCATTAGGCCACTAAAATGGAAGGTCATCTGGATCCTCCTGTGGCGTAGGGATAGCAGCAGGTGCGGCTGGTGCCTGATATGACTGCGCTGGCTGCTGATATGCTGGAGCAGCAGGTGCTGCCGCTGGAGCTGATGCCGCTGCATTGCTGTTGTCGCCACGGCTACCCAAAAGCTGCATATTATCAGCCAAAATCTCTGTTGTATAGCGCTTTACCTGATCCTTGTCAACCCACTCGCGTGTGCGGAGGCGACCCTCAATATAGAGCTGTGAGCCCTTGTGAACATAGCGGTCAACAATATCCGCCAAACCACGCCAAAGGGTGATTGTGTGCCACTCTGTGAGCTCCTTGCGCTCGCCGCTCTGCTTGTCCACATAACGCTCCGATGTAGCCAGACGCACGCGCGCAACCTTAACACCCGACTCGGTGGTGCGCACCTCGGGGTCGATACCTACATTACCTACTAAAATTACCTTGTTAATCATATCTAACTCTTTTTTAATTTACTCTTCACCATCAATTTTCAAGTCGCCGAGATGAATCTTTCCATCCAAATCATCCTTCAGGGTGCTGAAGAAATCGGGATCTGAGCCCTCGAGGAACTCAATCTTCAAAGGCTGATAGAACATCCTCTCGCGCACAATCGCCGGCACCTTCTTACTGCGGCGCAACTTCACGGCATCCTTCTCGGTTGTCAGCAACTTGGCATTTGGATACTTTGCAAACAACTCCACCAGACGATTCAGGTCGCTGACCGTATAGATGTGATGGTCGGGCAGAATCATCTTCGCCTCAACCTTATACTCTCGCTTCACGCCCTTGACAAAGGCTCTCGGATTACCGATACCCGACATCACAATCACCTCCGAGCCCTTCTCCAGCGTACTCTCGGGGAAGAATGGCGACACCGCATCGGTAGGCACTACCTGCGTGAAGTAGATGCGCTGATAAGCGTAATTCAACAACCCCTTGCGCCAGATGCGCTGGTCGAGCGGTGACATACCGAGCGGGCACTTCGTCACAATGAAATAATGTGCTCTATCCAAAGCCTCCACCTTATCACGCAACGAGCCCGCAGGCAGGAAGTCATCCTCGAAGATTGAACGCGTAGAGTCAATGATAATCACATTGATGCGAGGGTCTACATAGCGGTGCTGGAAGCCATCATCCATCACGATGAGGTTAATCTCGGGGTGCTCCGCCTCGATTCTGCGGATGGCATCCACTCTCTTCTCGCACACCACAACCAAAGTCTCCGGGTACTTGAGTTTTATCTGCAACGGCTCATCACCCACATCACGATAGGATGAGGTCGCCTTCACCTCCATATAACCCTTCGTGCGGCGTCCGTAGCCACGCGAGAGGAGTGCCACACGGTAGTAAGGGGTCATACTCTCGATAATCATCTCGGCAGTCGGTGTCTTGCCCGTACCGCCCACGGTAATGTTACCCACACAGATGACTGGTGTCTTGAACGAATGGCTCTTCAGGATACCAGAATCGAACAACCAATGGCGAATGGAGATCACCATTCGGTATATATACGATATCAATTTGAGTATTAACTTCATATCATCAGGGCAAATTGCCTTTATATGCCACCTCGCAACCGCGATTGCGCACCTATACAATTTGGTCAAAGATAACCATTTATTATTTAGGAAACAACCATTTAGCCGTTTTTTTAATTATTTCACATCATTTAACTTGCCAGGATTCCAAATTGTGGGATATTTTGCGTATTTTTGCGTGACTATGAAAAGAATAATTTTTACCACACTTGCGCTATCGCTTTTTATCGCCCTCACCGCGTGCAGGGGCGGCTCTCAGATCACACCCACCGAGGAGGTCGAGAAGCAACCAACAATACTTTTCGGCATCGTAGCCGACGACTACAAACTCCTTACCGACTCGGTCGGCAAGGGCGAGACTATGGGTCAGATTCTCTCGAAATATGGCGTTTCGGGCTCTACAATCGACAAGCTGGACAAGGCTGCGAAGGATATCTTCCCCCTGAAGCAGATTCGTGCCGACCGCCGCTACACGGCATTCATCGCCGAGGACTCGGTGGCAGGCGACAAGCTCGACTACCTTGTCTACGAGAAGGATATTGTGGAGTATGTTGTCTTTGGCTTCAGGAACGACTCGCTCACAATCACCAAGGGCGAGAAGGATGTAACCATCCGCCGACAGGTGCGCTCTTCGACCATCGAGTCGTCGCTCTGGGGCGCTATTATGCGCGACAGCCTGCCCTATGCGCTGGCTGCCGACCTTGAGGATATCTACCAGTGGACTGTCGACTTCTTCGGCATCCAGAAGGGCGACCACTTCACGGTAATCTACGATGAGAAACTCATCGACACCACCCTTGTCGGCATTGGCCGCATCTGGGGTGCGAAGTTCAACCACGCTGGCAAGGACATCTACGCCATCCCATTCAAGCAGGATGACAAGATACAATACTGGGAGCAGGATGGTGCTTCGCTGCGCAAGCAGTTGCTGAAAGCGCCTCTGAAGTTCTCGCGCATCAGTTCACGCTTCTCGCGCGCACGCCTTCACCCCGTGCACCGCGTCTATCGCCCTCACCTGGGCGTTGACTACGCCGCACCTTCGGGCACACCAGTACACGCCGTGGCGGATGGTGTTGTCACCTTCAAAGGCTGGGGTGGCGGAGGCGGAAACACGCTGAAAATCAAACACGCGGGCAATCTTATGACTGGATATCTCCACCTGAAGGGCTATGCCAAGGGCATCAAGCAGGGCTCACGCGTAAGACAGGGCGAACTGATTGGCTATGTAGGTAGCACAGGTACCTCGACCGGTCCTCACCTTGACTACCGCATCTGGAAAAATGGCGTGGCCATCGACCCTCTGAAGGTTCCGCAAGAGCCTGCCGAGCCAATCAAGAAGGAGCACAGAGCTGCCTTCGAGCATATTCGTGAGCGTATCATTGCAGAGCTCAACGGCACGGCTACACCCGATATGATTGTCACTCAACTTGACAGCGTCACCATAGCACCCGCGGTGAGCGAGAGCACCCCTGCGCAGGAGGCCGAGCCACAAGAGGAGAAGCAGACAAAAAAGAAGAAGTAAGATGGAGAATTTAGAGAAGATAGCAGCATTCATCGGCGAGCACCATGTGCTGACGCTCGCCACAGCGACCCCCGATGGCGCACCCTACTGCTGCAACGCATTCTTCGCCTACCGCGCTGATGAGCAGGCTTTTGTCTTTACCACAGACTCAACCACACGCCACGGCGAGATGATGTCAGCCAACCCACGCGTAGCGGCATCGGTAGTGCTTGAGACACGCACCGTAGGCAAGGTACAGGGTCTGCAGATTACGGGCACGGTGATGCCCGCCAAGGAGGGCGACAAGATGGCTTACATCAAGAGTTTCCCCTACGCCGCAGTTGCCGACCTTACTCTGTGGCGCATCGAGGCGGACTTTATGAAACTTACAGATAACAGACTCGGATTTGGAAAGAAACTGATATGGCAAAGACAGGAGTAGTGATTGTGGCTGGTGGCTCGGGACGCCGTATGGGTGCTGCGCTGCCAAAGCAGTTTATGATGCTGGGCAATATGCCTATTCTGGGCAGAACTATCAACCGTATGCGCGAGGCGTTGCCTGCGGCGCAGATTGTGGTGGTGCTGCCAGCGGAGCACATCGAGTTGTGGCGCAACATAGCCGCCCGCTTCGACATCGCCGAGCATAAGATTGCCACGGGCGGAGCGGAGCGTTTCCACTCGGTAAAGAACGGCATCGAGGCTCTGGGCGAGGAGGTCAAGACCATCGCCATCCACGATGGTGTGCGCCCACTCGTATCGAAGAAACTCATCATCAAGCTGGTGCTTGAGTGCGAGGAGCACGATGCAGTCATCCCTGCCGTTGCACCCACCGACTCCTACCGCATCGTCGAGGGCGAGGGCTCACGCATCATCGACCGCTCGCAATTGCGAATGATACAGACCCCACAATGCTTCTCTGCCGAGGCTCTGCGCAAGGCCTACGAGCAGCCATTCTCGGCATCGTTTACCGACGACGCATCGGTGATGGAGGCTGCGGGTCACACAATTACGCTCATCGAGGGTGAGCGCGAAAACATCAAGATTACAACGCCTTCGGACATCACTATTGCCGAGGCTATAATTGCCTCTCAGGAGAATGATACGCAGCTTTAGTTATAATTTCAACCGCCGAACAAAACTCTCAACGGCATTCACGCTCATCGGCGTGCTGCTCATCGCGGGAGCATTATACCTGCTCTACACGGGTGGTTTCTTCTCGGCGTGGTTTCTGTCGTTTATGGCCGCTCTGGTGGGACTGATGGTGCTCTCCATCCCCCGCCGCATAGTGCTGCTTGGCGACCGAGTGGAGATACAGTGCGTCTGCGACATCACCGAGTTTGATGTGCGCGAGATTGCTTCGATGCGCAAGATGGAGCCAAGGGAGATGCGCTGGGTGATACGATTGTTTGGCGCTGCGGGATTCTTCGGATACTATGGCAAGTATCTGGATTTGAAGCAGTTTGAGATTGTGACAATCTACGCCTCGGAGTGGGATAACTTTGTGGAGATTACCGACATCTACGACTCACGCACCATCGTTTCGTGCCGCGAGGCTGATAACCTGATAAACACCATCCTGCAAGCCAAGGCGCTTTGCGAGGAGCAGGACAAGGAGGCCGAGAAGGAGGAAGTTCAAGAAGCGATATAAAAAGAATAGGTTGCCAATTGGCAACCTATTTTTCTATCCTAATGCGATGTCCAAAACCATCATAAGGGCGAAACCGAGTGCAACTCCTATTGTTGCTATATTCGAGTGATGACCGCTCTGCGATTCGGGTATCAACTCCTCGACCACCACATAGACCATCGCGCCAGCAGCAAATGCCAACAGATAGGGCAAGATGGGCTGCATCACATCAATCATCAACACAGTCAAAAGTCCCGCAATCGGCTCAACAATACCCGAGCCCGCACCATAGGCAAACGCCTTCCACTTACTGCGCAGACTCTGCTTGAGAGGCATCGAGACAATAGCGCCCTCGGGGAAGTTCTGAATGGCGATACCCACCGACAAGGCAAGCGCACCCGCCAGTGTGATACCCGCACTCTCGCTCAACGCACCCGCCAGCACGACGCCCACCGCCATACCCTCGGGAATGTTGTGCAGCGTCACCGCCATAACAAGCATCGCCGACCTGCCAAGTCCCGACTTGACACCCTCGGGCTCTTCAGAATCAAGGTGCTGGTGCGGCACAACGCTGTCGAAGATGAGCAACGAGAACATACCGCCCAGAAAGCCCACCACCGCTGGCAACCACTCCACAACGCCCAACTCTGCAGACATATTTATCGAAGGTATGAGCAGCGACCACACCGAGGCGGCAATCATCACGCCCGACGCAAAGCCGAGCAACAGTTTCTGCAACCACGACGACATCTCGCCACGCAGCAGAAAGACCATCGACGCACCCAATGCCGTTCCAAGGAACGGAAGCAGCAAGCCGTATGCAATTTCAGGTGACATTCAAACGAACTATTTCAAGGTCTCGAGGTAATCGATAAAGACATTAAAGTCGGAGTGAGAGTCCACGAACTCGTCGTAAGAGTGCTCGTTGTCGCCCTCCTCGGGAACATCCGACACCATCTTGATAACCACCACGGGCAGGTCGAACAACTCCGCCGCCTGACACACCGCCGTAGCCTCCATATCGAAAAGACCCGACTTCAAGCCATACTTTGCTTTCACATCGGCAATAATCTCGCCATCAACAAACGAATCGCCAGTCCACACCACCGCGTCATCGTGACCAAGCAGAGGGTGTGGGTCTGTGAGTTCGGGAACGAAGTCGCCAGGGATGCGGCAATCGTGGTAGCGAGCCACACGAGGGGCTACCAACTCGCCACGCTTGCGACCCAGAGTCGAAGCGGCATAGCCGATAACTGCCACGCGGTTGAGTTCGCCGTTGAGCTGCGCAATGGCAAGCGCCGTATTTGCCGCCGCCAAAGCCTTACCCACGCCACAACGGGTCACAAGATACTGGTTCTCGGTGGTTCTCTTCTCAAGAGCGCGAGTGATGTTGCGATACTCTCTCTCGGTAGGAGCAATGATTAAGTACTTCATTACCAAACGCAATTATAGATTGACTCAATACCTGCCTCCTTAGCCTCCTCGGGAGTATAGAGCGCACGCATATACTGTGCCATAGCGAAGTTTGTTGTTGCCACGGCGTAAAGACCCGGGTTACCGCACTGTACCTCGTTCAAGCCTACGATATCATCCTTTGACTTGAGCGGGAACACCTGCTTGTAGACACGACCCAAGGCCTCACGAATCTGCTCGGCTGTGATATCGTTCATTGTCGAGAGATAGAAACCTGTCTTACAACCCATAGGGCAGAACGACACGATGCTATGACCGATGACTGGGTCCAGACGCAGGTGGTAGGCCATCAGGTGCTCGATGGTGTGCACCTCCTCGGCGCCGAGTGGAGCGTGGTCCATAGGTGCGCGGAAACGCATATCCCAAGAGTGCACCGCAAACTCGTCGTTAATGGTATATACCGAACGCAGATAAAGACCCGCCTTCAGGGTGATATGGTCAACATCGAATGATGAGACAACTGATTTTTTGCTCTCCATATACTATATATTATAAATTTATTACTACTTTGCTGGCTCTGCCGCCGCTGGCTGCTCCTTGCGTGGAGACTTACGGTCGAAGAATGGGTTCTTCGATGCAGAACTCAATGGGATAGCGAAGACAAGGTCGGCACCATTGAGCACATCCATACGCTTTGCCGCCCAACCTGCCGAGAACATCACGCGTGAGTCGAGGCGGAAGTCAGCAATCTTCGAGCAGGCAGCACCGATAGCGATACCCACATCAACACCATTCATCACACAAGGTGTGCAGGCTGGTTTCTCAAGGCAAGCCTTGTAACCGCAATAGCCGCAGTTAAGACCGCACTCCGAGTTCTCGCCCTGGATACCCACCACCAGCACAGCCTCAGCCTCCAGCACATTGGCAGCGTCACGCAACAGGAACTTCATACCTGACTCGGCGCTCATCTGGAGCATAGTCTGCGACAGGCGCTCAATATCTTCGTCGGTGATCATAGCCACCTCAACCAAATCACGACCCTTTGCCTTGGGCGCTGTACGGGCAGCAGCCATCACAGCCTCTGCCAATCTCTTAACCGTCTGATTACGGATATCTCTTTCGTTGTAAATCATAATTTTTAGTTTTTAGCGGCATAAATTTAGGAATTTTTGCGCAATTTTGGAAATCGAGGCAACTCTTTTTGCATCCAACGACGCTTTTTGACGCATTTCCGTTTGGCGCATTTCTTGCTCGGGGAGAATCTATAAAAGAAATCCGTTATGAAAAGCGTCACTATTTTGCAGTTCACCGACCCCATCTGCGTCTGGTGCTGGGGCAACGACCCCGTTATGCGAGCCATCGAGTATCTCTACGGCGAAAAGGTTAAGATTGAGTATGTTATGGGTGGTCTGGTGGAGGATATCACCACGCTCTTTGACCTGCGCGGCGAGAAGTCGGACATCATCCGACAGGCAAACGAAATCATCCTCCACAACTGGCAGAGCGCCGCCGAGAAACACGGGATGCCCGTCGAAAATCCTTTCGCTCCGTTCTTCACCGAGCGCTACACCTCAAGTTTCCCGCAAAACATAGCCTATGAGGTGGCAAAGCGACTAAATCCCAAGCGCGCCCCGCACTTTCTGCGACTGATGCGTGAGGCGACATTCGTTTGGGGCAAGCGCACCTCGCAGATTGATGTGCTGCTGTCGCTGGCGAGTGAGGCGGGATACCAGCCTGCGGAATTCATTGACCTGTACACCACGGGCGAGGCGTATGCCGACTTCCAGCAGGAGCGGATGTTCTGCCGCCGCAACGGCGTAACGGGATTTCCCACCTACATCATCCGCTACGACGACAAGGAGGTCATCGTGGGCGGATACCAGAACCTCGCCACCTTCCATACCATCATCTCCCGCCTCACTGCTGATACCGTAAAACCCCGCCGCACAGGGCCATCGAAAGCCAATGTGGTGGATTTTGTAAGGCGCTTCAAAACTCTCTATTCGGTTGAGATTGAGGTGGTTTTCTCGCTCGACCGCTACCAGACCGACCTTCTGATTGATGGGCTTATTGAGGAGGGTCTACTTGGCTTCGATAAGGTGGGCACAACCCGAAGGCTCTATCTGCCCCGCCCCAAAACTGCGCCACCGACAAATAGCAAGCACCACGCTCACCGCAACGCGAAAAAGTAATCGGCAAGGGGCAAAAAGCAGCCTCCAAGAAGTGGGCGTGTTACGATTTATTACACAATAAATATCCATCGCAAATCCCTTAACGCCCTATGCCACAAGCAAAAAGTGCAGCAAATAGATAGCAATATGGAATTTTTATGCAGAAAAAGCACTCACAATACTTGTTTTTAATAAATTTTACTATTACATTTGCATTAACAAATCACCCGAAAGGAATTTTCCACAAGGGCGACTGTTATAGGTTAGTAAAGTTAGAGAATATATGTTAAGCAATTTGTCAATTATCATCAACCTAAACCTCGTACTCTTGCAGAGATAACGGGAGAAAGGTTGTATGTATATATTTGACGAAATTTTAAGAGCCTTTCTCCCACTTTGGAGAAGGGCTTTTAACTTTGAAAGTTATGAAACACCAATTAAGAAGCGCCATCACAACCATCGGTCGTCGTATGGCAGGAGCAAGAGCCCTCTGGAGGGCTAACGGAATGAAGAAGGAGCAGATGGGAATGCCCGTTATCGGCATCGCAAACTCCTTCACACAGATGGTGCCAGGTCATGTTCACCTCCACGAGATAGGTCAGTATGTAAAGTCATTAATCGAGGAGCAGGGCTGCTTCGCCGCCGAGTTCAACACCATCGCCATTGACGATGGTATCGCTATGGGGCACGATGGGATGCTCTACTCGCTGCCTTCGCGCGACATCATTGCCGACAGCGTTGAGTATATGGCAAACGCCCACAAGGTGGACGCCTTGGTCTGCATCAGCAACTGCGACAAGATTACCCCAGGCATGCTTATGGCTTCGATGCGCCTTAACATCCCAACAATCTTCGTATCGGGCGGACCTATGGAGGCAGGTAACTTCCGTGGCAGAGGTGCCGACCTGATTGATGCTATGGTGTTGAGTGCCGACGAAAACTGCACCGACGCTGACGCCGACGAGATTGAGGCGTGCGCCTGCCCAGGTTGCGGCTCGTGCTCGGGTATGTTCACAGCGAACTCGATGAACTGCCTGAACGAGGCTATCGGCTTGGCATTGCCTGGCAACGGAACAATCGTTGCAACTCACACCAATCGCAAGGCTCTCTTTGCGAAGGCGGCGAAACTTATCGTAGAGAACGCCAAGCGTTACTACTTCGAGGGTGATGAGTCGGTTCTTCCACGCTCAATCGCAACGAAGGCTGCCTTCGAGAATGCTATGTCGCTCGACATCGCGATGGGTGGCTCAACAAATACAGTCCTCCACCTCCTGGCTGTGGCTCACGAGGCGGGTGTGGACTTCACAATGGCGGACATCGACCGCCTCTCACGCAAGATTCCTGTGCTCTGCAAGGTTGCACCAAACGGCCACTACCACATTCAGGATGTAAACCGCGCAGGCGGCATTATGGGCATCCTCGGCGAGTTGGCGAAGAATGGTTTGATTGATACATCGGCAAAGCGTGTTGATGCACCTTCATTGGCAGAGGTTATTGACGAGTACTACTTCGGCTCGGAGAACTTCTCGGAGGAGGCTCGCAACATCTATTGCAGCGCCCCAGCGAATCGTTACAGCCGCGAAATGGGCTCACAGGAGTGCTATTACGAGCAGATGGACGACGACCACGCAGAGGGTTGCATCCGCGATATGGAGCATTGCTACTTCCGCGATGGCGGTCTGGCTGTTCTGACTGGCAACATCGCCCGCAAGGGTTGCATCGTAAAGACCGCTGGCGTAGACCAGTCGCTGATGCAGTTCTCGGGCAAGGCAAAGGTATTCGAGTCGCAGGAGCAGGCTATGAACGGCATCCTTGGCGGCGAGGTCGAGGCTGGCGATGTGGTGGTTATCCGCTACGAAGGTCCAAAGGGAGGCCCTGGTATGCAGGAGATGCTCTACCCTACCTCTTACCTCAAGTCAAAGCATCTGGACAAGGCGTGTGCATTGATTACCGACGGCCGCTTCTCGGGCGGAACATCGGGCTTGTCAATCGGTCACATCTCGCCAGAGGCCGCTTCGGGCGGTGAGATTGGTATCATCCAGAGTGGTGACATCATCGACATCGACATCGCAGCCCGCTCAATCAACCTCCGCATCACAGATGAGGAGTTGACCGAGAGAATGGCCGCTTGGACAATCCACAAGCCAGCAAACCGCGACAGAAAGATTCCACAGTCGTTGCGTGCCTACTCATTATTGGTAAGTTCGGCAGATCAGGGCGCAGTGAGAATCGTTCCAGAAGAGTAATATTAGATAACCCAAACTTATGAATTCAGGTTTTTCAGATACTACGGCGGCACAACCCGCCAAGGAGTTGCCCCGCATCACGGGCTCGGAGGCTGTCATCCGCTCATTCCTCGCCGAGGGTGTGGAGACAATCTTTGGCTACCCAGGCGGTGCTATCATCCCCGTATACAATGCGCTCTACGACTATCGTGACCAGATTAACCACATTCTGGTGCGTCACGAGCAGTGTGCTCTGCACGCAGCGCAGGGCTATGCGCGAGCAACGGGCAAGACCGGTGTCTGCATCGTGACCTCGGGTCCAGGTGCAACGAACACCGTGACAGGTTTGGCTGATGCGCTGCTCGACTCAACCCCTATCGTGCTTATCAGCGGTCAGGTGGCATCAAGCCAGCTCGGCACAGACGCCTTTCAGGAGATTAACTTCATAGAGATTACACAGTCGGTAACAAAGTGGAATTGTCAGGTGAAGCGCGCCGAGGATATCCCCGAGGCCATCGCCCGCGCCTTCTACATCGCATCGAGCGGCCGCCCAGGCCCTGTGGTGGTCGATATCACGAAGGATGCACAGAATGGCTTGACCAACTTCGATTATAACCCAATCAAGTTTATCCGCAGTTATCAGCCCTACGCCGACATCTGTAGCGACCAGATTTTGGAGGCGGTGCGTTTGATTAACCTCTCACGCAAGCCTATGGCGCTCATCGGTCAGGGAGTAATCCTTGCCAACGCCGAGCAGGAGTTGAAGGAGTTCCTGGAGAAGAGCGGTATCCCCGCAGCCTCTACCCTTCTGGGTCTGTCGGCTCTGCCAAGCAACCATCCGCAGTATGTAGGAATGCTGGGTATGCACGGCAACTATGGTCCAAACATCAAAAACCGCGACTGCGACCTGCTGATTGCAATCGGTATGCGTTTCGACGATAGAGTAACGGGCGACGCTTCGAAGTTCGGCATCAACGCAAAAGTTATCCATCTGGAGATTGACCCTGCCGAGATTAACAAGATTGTCTATGCCGATGTCCCAGTGCTGGGCGATATCAAGGAGTCGTTGCCGATGATTACCGAGCGCATCGCCAAGAACGACCACTCGGCGTGGATTGACGAGTTCAGAGTATGCGCCAACATCGAGCGCGAGGATATCATCAACCCAGCCATCGAGCGCCGCGGAGCGCACCTGCGTATGGGTGAGGTGGTGGATGCCGTATCGAAGGAGTTTGACGACGCTATACTTGTAACCGATGTGGGTCAGCAGCAGATGTTCGCCTCGAAATACTTCAAGTTCAAGCGCAGCCGCAGCATAATCACCTCGGGTGGTCTGGGCACAATGGGCTTCGGCTTGCCAGCAGCCATCGGTGCAAAGATTGGCGCACCAGAGCGAGATGTATGCCTCTTCGTGGGTGATGGCGGTCTGCAGATGACATCGCAGGAGTTGGGCACAATCTACCAGTCGCAGGTGGGCGTGAAGATTATCCTGATGAACAACGGCTTCCTCGGTATGGTACGCCAGTGGCAGGAGCTCTTCTACGACAAGCGCTACTCGTTCACAGAATTGGTAAACCCCGATTTCGAGCTACTCGCCAAGGCAAACCATATCGCCTACCGATGCGTTGAGCGTCACGAGGATTTGGACGATGCCATCCGCGAGATGCACTCCACAGAAGGCGCTTTCCTTCTGGAGTGTCGCGTAGAGAAGGAGGAGAATGTATTCCCAATGGTGCCAGCAGGTGCACCGGTACACGATATAAGACTTGAGTAACCACTAAAACAGAGCAAAAATGGAGAAGGAATTTATCATTACCATATTTTCGGAGAACAAGGTGGGTATCTTGAGTCAAGTGACAACGGTCTTTACCCATCGTAATGTAAACATCGAGTCAATCGCGGCTTCACCATCGGCTATTGAGGGCATTCACAAATACACCATTGCGGTGAAGAACGACCCCGAGCGAGTGGCAAACCTTGTAAAGCAGATTGAAAAGAAGGTGGAGGTGCTGAAGGTATTCTGCTTCTCACCAAACGAGGTTGTAATGCAGCAGCTGGCGCTCTACAAGGTTAAGCGAAGCCGCAATGTGGAGGATATGGTACGCCGACACAATGTACGCATCCTGGAGATTCACGACGAGTATATCGTTCTGGAGAAGACAGGTCACAAATCAGAGATTGATGAACTCTACCAGATGCTTGCCCCCTACGGCATCTATCAGTTCGTAAGTTCGGGTCAGGTGGCTATCATCAAATCACGCAGAGAGCTTCTGGATGAGTATCTGCAATATGTAAACGAAAAGAGAGATCGCATTTTGCGAAACAACATAGAAAACAAATAAAATTAAAAACAATAAAAATTTACAATTATGGCAAAGATGATTTTTGGCGGCGTTGAAGAGAATGTCGTAACACGAGAGGAATATCCATTGGCAAAGGCCTTGGAGACATTGAAGGATGAGACTATCGCAGTTATCGGTTATGGTGTGCAGGGTCCTGGTCAGTCACTCAACTTGCGTGACAACGGTTTCAATGTAATCGTTGGTCAGCGTAAGGGCTCAAAGAGCTGGGACAAGGCTGTAGAGGATGGCTGGGTACCAGGTGAGACATTGTTCGAGATTGAGGAGGCTTGCCAGAAGGCAACCATCATCGAGTACTTGCTCTCTGACGCTGGTCAGATTTCTGTATGGCCTACAATCAAGCCATACCTCACCCCAGGCAAGGCACTCTACTTCTCACACGGCTTCGGCATCACCTACAAGGAGCGCACAGGTATCGTTCCTCCAGCAGATGTTGATGTTATCTTGGTTGCTCCAAAGGGCTCGGGTACATCACTCCGCCGTATGTTCTTGCAGGGTCGCGGTTTGAACTCAAGCTACGCTATCTTCCAGGATGCAACTGGTAAGGCTTGGGACCGCGTAATCGCACTCGGTATCGGTGTAGGTTCAGGTTACTTGTTCGAGACAACATTCAAGCGTGAGGTATATTCTGACCTTACAGGTGAGCGTGGTACATTGATGGGTGCTATCCAGGGTATCTTC
>JAFYOF010000065.1 GCA_017560305.1 Alistipes sp. | reverse complement strand
TTGCTTCCAGCGCAACCTGTGAAGCCTGCCATCACTGCGGCTGCCATCACAACGATAGCATAAGAGAATAATCTTTTCATCTGATTAAAGTTTAATAGGTTAATTAGTTTTATTTCAAGTTTTTCTTTATCTGCATTTTCTGCCTTGCGGGCACTGCTTTTGCTCTGCGGCTTGGGTATTTAGCCCCGAGCACTACATTTCATTATACAAATATAATTAATTCCCCGAATAATTATTCGCCAAAGGGTGGAAAAATTTATTTTTCAATGAGTTTCGTTTGTGATTATTGGGGCTTGGATAGGATAATATGAAATCATAATGATAGAAAACTATCTTCGGGGGCGGGTGGGGGTGACGCGCATAGCGCGTTACGCCCCCGAAGATACGCCCCGCGGGGGCGTGTTTGACACAGAAACAAAAAAGACAAGAACCCGAAAGTCCTTATCTTTTTTATCTGCGTAAGATGCGCCTAAATCTTATCGCTTGAGGATAATCTTCTCTCCCCACACTGGCATATATACTCCCTCACGCTTGAGTTTCTCGCACTCGTTTATGCCGTAGGCGTATGACCAGCGCCACTTGTTGATGTGGTGTGCCAACTCCAGAATGTGTGACATCAGCACCACTTGGGGCCCGAGTTTCTCCACCGCCTTATCCATCTTGAGTCCAACGGCAAGGTGTGGCACAAATACATCCACAGCACGCGTTGGATTCATCTGTTCGTAACTATAAGAGTCGCCCGTGAACAAAAAGGTGAATGGCTTGCCCTCTGCCGAGAGGCACGAAATCTGGTAATTTGTCACGAACTTTGGCGTTGCGGCATTGTGGTCGCCCAGCCAGTTCTCAATCTCGATATTACCAATCTTTATCTGCTCGCCACCCGCGAGTTTGTAGCCGTTGTTCAGGAAGTTGGAGTATACCGCCTTGCCCTGACGCGCCATCTCCTCGGTGAGGGGCTTCCATTGGTGGTCGCTGTGGTTGTGGGTGATGCATAGGAAGTCAATGAGTGGAGCAATTCGCTGGGCGTGCTTGTGGTGGATATCCACTCCGAAGCATTGTGTGGATGTCTTTACCACATAACCCATATTATATAGTTGCCACACGACAATCTCATCCTCCTTGACCTCGGTTGCTGGAATCTCGCGCAGGAGTTTCTCCAATGCCATATTGTAGAACTGAAGAATGCCCCAGCCCTCCAGCGCTGCCTCCTTCTGGCATCCTTCGCTGCAACGATAATACTCCACAAACTGGGTGTCTGTAAGGATGTTTACATAGCGCTGCATCTGCTCCATCGCCTCCTTGCGCTCGGCGGTGATTTTGTGGCAGGATGTCTTGTTCCATAGGATGTCAATCAAGCCCTCGACGCCCTGCGCCCCACAAAGTGCGGGGAGCAGAATGGCGAAGAGAAGAATAAAGCGTTTCATAACTATTTCTGCATATTTGGCTGCTCAAGACCGTAGTTGTTGCTCTTGTCGATGCGCTTCAAAACAAGTGCAACGAGGATAGATACAACACCGAATGCGGCGAAGATAGCCATTGGGATAGTGTAGTCGTAAGAGATACCCTCAGCGGTCTCGATAGTTGCGTACTTCTGGATAACCTTACCAATCATCACAGGCACCATTGAAAGACCGATGTTCTGGATGTAGAAGATGATAGCATAAGCCGAGCCGAGCTGCTTCATAGGGATAATCTTTGGCACTGAAGGCCACATAGCCGATGGTACCAATGAGAATGCGATACCGAGCAACACCATAATGATGATAGCAAACCACCATACATTAAGGATTGGCAACGCAAAGAGGATGTGTACCAAAGTAAGCATTGCCGAGCCGATAATCATCAGCGTAGCACCCTTGCCCAGGCGGTCGTAGAGTGAGCCGAAGATTGGGGTTAAGAGGATTGTGCCGAATGGCAACATAGCAGGGATAAGACCCGCCAACTCTGGCTCAACGCCATACTTGTAGATCATCAACTTTGTAGCGAACTTCAAGAATGGGAATACGCCCGAGTAGAACAACACGCAGAGAACTGCGATAAGCCAGAAACCAGCGTTTGTGAAGATAACCTTCAGGTCACTGAACTTAAAGCCCTCCTCCTCTGCCGCAGTCTCAGTGGCTGCAACCGAAGCGTCGAGTTTCTTGTCCATCACGCAGTAAACCATATACGAAACGAAGCCGATGCACAACAACGCTGCGCCCAACAATACAGGAGCCGATACATCGCCCATCGCGTTAGCGAATGGAAGGCTGCAAGCCAACGCTGCCGCAGTACCGATACGCGCCATAGCCACCTGCAAGCCCATTGCGAGAGCCAACTCGTGACCAGTAAACCACTTTGCGATAACCTTTGTAACGGTGATACCGGTAATCTCGGCACCCATACCGAAGATGGCGAAGCCGAGCGCTGCGAGCAACACCTGAACTGGGTAGCCGAACAATACTGTGCCACCGAAGTCGCTGCTCAATGCATACCACTTGATGAGTGTACCCACCAGCATCAAGCCGCTGCACATCACACCAGTGAAGCGTACGCCACACTTGTCGAGGATGATACCACCGAAGAAGAGCATCAACAGGAATACATTGATGTAGCCGTAAGCGCCCGAGAAGAAACCATACTCATCGCTTGTCCAGCCCAAGCCACCCTCGGCAGGGAGTTTTGTGAGGAGGTCCTCCAGTGGAGCCATCACATCGGTGATGAAGTAACCGCACATCATCGTGAACGACACGATGATAAGCGCAAGCCAGCGTGCCGCTGCCGAATCATTTAATCTTTTTGTCTGTGTCATAATTTATTTAAGTTTGTTTTGTTGTTTTTTTTGCTTTCAAAAGCCCTCTGTCGCCATTGCGAGGAGGAGGAGTGAACTCCGACGCGGCAATCCCGTTAATCGTTGGTGTAATTCTTCAACGCCTCGTAAGCGCTCATAATACCCAACTCGCCCGCCTTCGAGAGGTCAAGGTAACCCTTGCGTGTATCCTTCATATAAATCTGCACCAGTCCGCGGTTGAAGTACGCCTCGCCAAACGAAGGGTTGAGCTCGATGGCGCGCGTGTAATCCTCATACGCCTCGGGCAGATGACCCGAGATGGCGTGCAGGTTGGCGCGGTTGTAGTAACTGTATGCGAAGTCGGGGTAGAGTTTTATCGCCTTGTTGATATCCTCTATCGCGTCGTCATAGTTGTAAGTTCGTGTGCCTCGGCTCTGCAAGCGGTTGGCAGGGTCGGAGTCGATGCTGATGCGCTGGTAGGAGTTGTCGATTGACGAAATGAAGTCAATCATCTCGGCTCGTGTGGTCGAACGGTTGATGTAGAGGAATGGGTTCGAAGGGTTGAGCGAGATAGCCTGCGTGAGCGTATTCACGGCGTTGGTGTACTGCTTGATGAGCGACTGCGTCACACCTCGCTGGAAGAGCAGAGTCCAGTTACCCTCCTCCTCGCGCAGACGCGCTGCCAACTCCTTGTCGAGCATAACGAGCGAATCGGGTGAGATGTTACTCTCTCTGTTTGAGATTATTAACCTGTGATTGTTAATCTTTTGCTTGAAGTCCTCCATTCGCTGCGTATAGTATATCGCCGTGCGTGCCGAGGTTGCCGATTCTCCATTTGCCAGAGTGAACTTATAGAGCGAGAGCAGCTTGATGTCAGCCTTCTCGGTTGTGGCGTTGCTTGCTGCCTCGAAGTTATTGCTCTTTAACTTGGCGTCAAACGAGAGCAGTTTGTCGAACTTCTGCGTGGTGTCGGCGTAGATGGAGTAGGTCGAGTCGCTCAGGCGCGACTTGTACTCGGCAATCTTGCGCTCGGCGGTCTGCTTATCCTGTCGTGCCCCCTTCATATCGCCCATCAGCGAGCGCAGATAACTGCGGTTGAGGTAGGCGTTTGCGAAGTCGGGGTAGAGCTCTATGGCGTGCGAGTAGTCGTCAATGGCCTTCTCCACCTCGCCCGTTTGCGAGTAGAGTCCTGCGCGGTTGTAGTAGACCAGTACATTGTTTGGCGAGTACATAGCCACACGATTGTAATCCTCCAGTGCACGATTGTAGTCACCTATCTGCGAGCGCACGATGGCGCGGTTGAAGTAGGTGAGCGAGTTCGTAGAGTCGAGTTTGATTACGCGGTCGAAGTCGCTCAGCGCCTGCAACGGGCGCTTGGTGTCGGAGTAGACCAGCGCGCGGTTGAAGAATGAGAGCACGAACGATGAGTCGTGCGAGATGGCAATGTTGAGGTCCTCCTCCGCCTCCTTGAAGCGCTTCTGCTGCATCAGGAGCATACCACGGCGGTTGTAGCCGTTGGGATCCTCACGGTTGGTGCGGATGGCTGTCGAGAAGTCCTCGTAGGCCTGAAGCGTATCCTTCAGGTAGAGGTGGCTCATTCCGCGGTTGATGTAGACATCTGCCACCTTCTTCTCGTGGCGGATGAACATATCGAAGTCCTCAATCGCCTCACGGAACTGCTTGTTCAGCAAGCGTGTCACGCCTCGGCTGTAGTATGGGTTTGGCAGGTCGGGACGCAGGTCGATAGCCTCGTGGAAGTCCTTTAGCGCATCGTCGTAATTGCCCAGTCGTGAGCGTGTTATGGCACGATAGGTGTAGGCGTTGGTGAATACGGGATTTTTCTCGATGGCGAGTGTGAAGTCGGCATCGGCGCCCAGCAAGTCGTCCATATTGTACTTGGCAATGCCTCGCAGGAAGTAACCCTCATAGGCGTTGCCATCGAAGCGCAGCAGCACATTCAACACACGGATAGCCTCCTGATAGTCGTTGTTGGTCATAAGTTTGCGACCCATACGATAGAAATAGTCCTTGTCGTATTGCGAACTTGCGCACAACGCACTGATGAGGAGTGCTACGGTGAGAATTATTTTGAATAACTTCTTCTGCATAGATGTTGGTTTGTCTAAAGCGTGCTTTAGGTCAAACGGTGGAACACGAAATATTATTGCTGGTCGTAGCCGAAGCGACGCAACTGGCGCTCGCTGTTACGCCAATCCTCCTGCACCTTCACGAAGAGCTGCAGGAATACCTTCTTCTGCAGGAAGCGCTCCATATCCTCTCTTGCCTGCTGACCTACGCGCTTCAGGCGCTCGCCCTTGTGACCGATGATGATGCCCTTCTGCGATGTGCGCGACACATAAATCGTTGCCGAGATGCGGTCGATGGTTGGCTCCTCCTTGTAGGTGTCAATCTCAATCTCACAGCAGTAGGGTATCTCCTTGTCGTAGTTCAGGAGAATCTTCTCGCGGATAATCTCCGAAGCAAAGAAACGCAGGGTCTTGTCCGTAAGGGTGTCCTTCGGATAGAATGCCTCGCCCTCGGGCAGACGCTCAAGGATGGCGTTCAGCACGCCACCCATACCAATCTTCTCCTTTGCCGATACGGGGATGATGACCGCCTCGGGCAAACGGCTTTGCCACTCTGCTGCGAGTGCCTCCAGCTTATCGGGTGTTGTGAGGTCAATCTTGTTAATCACCACGATTGTTGGGATGCCGCTGCGGTTGATGCGCTCAACGATAGCCTCCTGACGGTCACTCTGCTCAACGGTGTCGGTGACATAGAGAATCACATCGGCATCATCCACCGCGCCGTGCACGAAGTTCATCATCGACTCCTGCAACTTGTAGGCTGGCTTCAGGATACCTGGGGTGTCGGAGTATACAATCTGGAAGTCCTCGCCGTTTACGATACCCATAATACGGTGGCGAGTTGTCTGTGCCTTCGAGGTGATGATTGACAATCGCTCGCCCACCAAGGCGTTCATCAAGGTAGATTTACCCACATTTGGGTTGCCTATGATATTTACAAATCCTGACTTGTGCATATTTTTTTCGCTAATTTATAATACAACCGCCAAAGATAGGCATAAAAAAATACCCATACAAATGTATGGGTAGAAATGTCTATTAAAAAGAGTTTTTATTGCCAGATTGTTTGGTCTTTATCGGGCATTTGAGTGAGTCGAATATCAATTGCACCGCCAACTGATTTAAGATGGAGGTAAATGTAATCTTCATCAAGTTTTATCATCTGCCCGTTGATGGTTGGGTTGTCAGGCATCTTGGGCGAGAGGGTGATGTTTGGAGCGTTGTAAGTGTAACTATATTCTGCTTCAGATAATGTTATGTTTGTGCCTGATTCTTTTTTAATTACAGACCAAATTGCGTTTTCAGAATCTGTAAATCTTACAATGGTTTGCTCAAAGGTGTCGGCGTCGGTGG
>JAFYOF010000064.1 GCA_017560305.1 Alistipes sp. | reverse complement strand
CTTACTTGACGACCAAATCGGGTGCAAAGATAATCAAAATTTTTTAATAATACTATATAAATGGCTCTTTTTCGGGCTTTTTTCGCCATTTTCGGGGGTTTGCAATTCTTTTTACTTATGGTTTTCACGAAACTATAAGGTTTTATTTATACATATAAAATTATCCCTATCTTTATCAGCGAGTTAGCTTAACATTTTCTTAACATTACGCGCTCCGCCGAGCAAGGGTTATTAACGAGTTGTGAACAAAAACGGCGCTTTTGTTGATACTCTTACGGTGGTAAAAACTGGGGCTTTTTCGGGGTATTTTGAGGGCTTTTCGGGCTTGGCGAAAGTAGGCGCGAGAGTTTGGTTGCGGAGCGGAGTTGCAAATTTGCAATTTTTACACTATTATGCCTACGGCATAATACCCTTCGCCTGGAAGAGTGGCGGAAAGTGAGAGATATTTTGCGGGCAGAGAGGGAGGGCGAGGGTGCGGAATGGAGATTTTGAGGGCGCTCGATAGAGTCTTGAGGGGGCGCTTGACGGGCGCTTGCGCCTGCCCACACACGCACAATTACACGCGTATATAATAATGGGGCGCTGGGCATCGTTAGAGATATAGTAAAAATATATCAACGCGCAAGGCGGCGCGGTTTGAAAATTTTTCACTAACTTTACGCTATGCAACCGCCGCGGGGCGGGGCAAAGAGAGAAAGTGGGAGCGGGAAAATAGAATCTCAACCCGCAAATAAGAGAAACGAAAAACCCAAAGGCTATGAATAGAAAGACCTTGATACTCTGCGCTGTGGCGCTCTTCACCATCGTGACAATCTCACTGGTGGGCAACATCATCACCATCGCCGACAAGGCATCAGCCATACATCCGTGGGTGGGCTATGGCTTCTACATCGTGCTGGGATTGTTCCTTGCGCGCTTTGTCATCTACCCCACTCTGCGATTTCTGCTGACGCCCGAACTCAAGGGCGACGGACGCGACAAAATCGAGGAGATGGATGAGGGTGAACTGGCGCGTTACATCAAGCGACTCGCGCTCACGCAGGAGGAGAAGGAGTTGTTCGCCGCACAGCAGACCACCGTCGAGGGGGTGAAGGAGGTGTGGCGCAACCGCGACAGCGAGGCGAGCAAGGTGGTGCGTCGCGCAGCGCTGAATGTATTTATCGTGACGGGCATCAGCCAGAACGGCTCGCTCGACATCATCACCGCATTCGGTATGAACTTGCAGATGATTAACCGCCTCGTAGGGCTGCGACACGGACGCCCATCGCTGACCCAACTGCTTGAGTTGTATGTGATTGTGATTGCGTCGGCGCTTATCATCAGCATCACCGACGACATCCTCGACCAGATTGACACCAGCGAACTTTTCGGCTCGGTGGCGGGCGGCGTGGCGGGCTCATTGGCCAAGACATTTTTGAGTTCTTCGGTCAATGGCGCGATGAACGCCTACCTCACGCTACGCATCGGTAAACTGACGATGAAGTACCTCGAACTGGGTTCGAAAAACTTTAAGCACAACAGCAAGCGCATCCGCAAGGAGGCTCGCCGCAGTGCGCTGAAGGAGTTGCCAGCCGTTGCGAAGGAGGGACTTAACCGCGTGGTATCGACCGCCAAGGAGAGCACTTGGGAGAAGTTCTGCAACCTCAACCCACTGAAGCGCGCAAAAGAATAAGGGGATTTCAAAATTGAGAATTGAGGATTCAAACCCAACCAATTATGTGGATTTTGCAAACTGCCACCAATGAAAACCATTGCACGCATATTTTCGTTGATTCTTTGCCTGCTGATTTTTGCAGGCGGCGCGGCGGCGCAAAGTTTGCGGGAGTATTATATCAATCTCCCTATAAACAAGCAGTCGCTTGAGGAGAAATTGCAGTTCAAACCCATCGCTATGCCTGAAAACATAGAGGATCTCATTTATGAGGAGGTTCAATATTGGGAAGTTGAAATATGGGACGGAAACATTTACAAAGATGAAGTATATCTGTCAAAGACATACTATCGAGACGACTTAAAAAGCATTATACAATTCATCGAGGGCAGCATTATGGGAAAACACCACATAATCTCGCCCAACAATCCTCTTCTCCATCGAACAGACGACACCTTGGTAGATGTCATCCCTATTCTTTATGATGGCAATCGTTTACTCGCAGTCGACTCTGTTTGGGAGCCAAAAAGTCTTATTGAAACTATCGCATACTACCTTCTAACTCCCATAGGCAAGGATAAATTCGAAAAAATGACCAACATAGAGTCACACCCCGAAGCATCAAGCAAGGAGGCAGTGGTGCATAATATTCCGCCGCGCGACATTGTAAAGCAGATAGGTTTGCGACCTCTGCCTGTGGATGAAACATTATTTTCATTCGAAGAGTATGACCAACCGAACAAGCAGCACAAAAACATCATCTACTCTACGCCCAACATCCGCGATACACTTTACAAAGTTCGCTATTGGCGTAGCGGTGGACCTGAAGGAGGTTGTTATACCAAGTGGGAGAATGGGCGAGTAGTCATTGATACTGAACGAATTTTATACTTCGATTGGTTGGGTGAGACCTATTATGAATTTGACGCAACAAAAACCTATGTAAAGGGCTATATGGTGTACCCTTATGGCTACAGATACGAGGAGTTTAAACAAACATTGGATTCTTTCACCATATCAGCATACGACGGCAAACAGATAATTCTATCATCAAGCGAAACTAACGGTGCATATATAGTAAATAGCCTCATCCCAGCCAGCCAAGAGGAGATTGAAATACTACGACTAAACGCAAATCGCAAACCGCCCCTATTAAAATGGCGCAAGAGATTGATATTCGAACAAATACCTCATCCCGCGTGTCAGCCGCTGACTGCAAAGCCGATTGGTAAAATTGAGTTACAGCAGATGGAGTCACGCTGACAAAGAAAGTAGGCGATACAAGCACCCCGAGCGGGTGCTTTTTGTTGGTAGAGATAAAATATTTATCTTCGGTGGCGGGACAGCCGTAACGGCTGTTTTGCATTTACTTTGACACGCCTTAATTTATCTAAAGTGGGTAGCGGGGGTGGCACAGAGTGCCATACCCACTTTAGATACGCCTCGTGCGAGGCGGATATAATTTTGAATTTTGAATTCTAAATTTTGAATTCTCGTTT
>JAFYOF010000063.1 GCA_017560305.1 Alistipes sp. | reverse complement strand
GTGCCACTCGCTCCGTTCACCGAGATTTTATCATCCTGAATCCACACGCCAGGCGACTGACGCAGCAACTCCTCGCCATCCTTGCCGATGGCGGAGTCGGAATTAGCAACATCCACCACAAAGCGGTCAGCCTCGCGGCGTATCATCTGCGCCGACACTACCACCTCGCCAATCTCGGTCGAAGCCTCCTGCATAACAATATCTCCAAGATTGGTTGCGCCCTCGACCTTGACCTGCTGGTCGATGCTTTTGTAACCGACGAAATCTACCACAAGGCGATATTCGCCCGCCACGAGTGTCATCGAAAAGACACCCTGCTCGTCGGTGGTTGTACCTGCCACCTGATTGTTGTTCTGCATAGCTACAACGGTGGCGTAGCCCACAGGCTCACTCTTTGAATTTACAACTCGCCCCTTGAGCGAGTCGTTCTCTCTGCCCCAGGCTGTGGCTGAAGTAGCCACAACCACTACGAGCAGAAACATTAGTCGATAAAGATTTTTCATAATAGTTAAGTTGTTTGTTTATATAAAAATAGTTGAGTTCGGTTTGTTGTTTTCTTCTCTTTCGCTTGCAGTATTTATCGTTTTTTTTTATTTCTTTTATGTTTTTCGATAACAAAGATAGATATCTCTATTCAATTATGCAAATTCTATTTTCGTTTTTTGCTATTGAGTCTTCCTTCGCAATTAGTTAGTCGCAACGAAGCGCAAAAAATTACACCTCAACAAAAATAAAATCTACTCAGCCCCACTTTATTTCCGTTTGCCAATGCAAATATATATATTTTCCGCTACTATGCAATACATAGTAGCAATAATTTTACAACTAATTTTTGTACCTATATTTATACTTGTTTTCAATTTTCTGCATAAAAATGCTATAAATCACATTTTTTTCACTATCTTTAAGGGTAAATTTGAAACCGATTCAGAAAACAACTAAAACTATGATATTATGAGCAGTAAGATTTCGAGAGGAGACTTTTTGAAGCGTTCAGGACTTGCGGCAGCAGGTATGATGATGGGCGGCGTGGCAAGCGGCAAGGATTTGTTTGCGCCACAGCAGGACAAGAAGGAGCGTTTTGCCAAGCTCGGCAAGGTGAATGTCGCGTGGATTGGTATGGCAAACCGTGGTCGCGAGGTGATGAAGGACTTCGAGCGCACGGGATTGGCCAACATCGTGGCGATGTGTGATGTAGACCTCAAGCAGAAGGGCTGCCAGGAGGCTATGGCGGCGCACCCCGAGGCAAAGGTCTTCACCGACTTTAGAAAGATGTTCGACCAGATGGGCAACCAGTTCGAGGCGGTGGTGGTTGAGACACCCGACTTCTCGCACTTTGCCTGCGTGATGCTGGCTCTGAATCAGGGCAAGCATGTATATGTCGAGAAGCCTATGGCACGCACATTCTATGAGTGTCAGTTGATGATGGATGCGGCTCGCCGTAACCCTCAACTCGTAACGCAGGGCGGTAATCAGGGTCACTCTGAAGCAAACTACTTCCAATTCAAGGCGTGGAAGGAGGCGGGCATCATCAAGGATGTCACCGCTATTGATGCTCATATGAACAACTCACGCCGCTGGCACGGCTACGATGTGAACATCAACCGCTACCCACAGGAGGAGGCTATCCCCGAGGGTATGGATTGGGATTTGTGGCACACCACACAGCAGCACCACGAGTTCAGCCCAAAGTACCACCCAGGCAACTGGCGCAGCTGGTATGACTTCGGTATGGGCGCACTCGGCGACTGGGGCGCACACATCCTCGACACCGTGCACGAGTTCCTCGACCTTGGTCTGCCTTATGAGGTGGAGCCTATCAAGCTGGAGGGCTGGAACAACTACTTCTTCCCAATGTCATCTACGCTTCGTTTCAA
Source organism: Alistipes sp. (assembly GCA_017560305.1). The sequence continues at coordinate 3,724 of JAFYOF010000063.1, read as the reverse complement.
GTTCCCACGCCGTGGAGAGATGCCTCCTGTGCAGATTACCTGGTATGATGGTATCGGTAACTATCCACAGTTGCCAGATGGATATGGCGTATCGAAGATGGGTAGCGATGTGCCTACAATCGGCGGACAGAAGGCTTCGGCACACTCGGTGGCGTTGAACCCAGGTAAGATTATCTACTCGAAGGATTTGATTTTCAAGGGCGGCTCACACGGCTCGACACTTGAGATTATCCCTAAGGCTAAGGCTGAGGCGATGAAGGATAAGTTGCCAGAGGTACCAAAGAGTCCATCAAACCACTACGAGAACTTCCTCTTGGCTTGTATGGGCGAGGAGAAGGCACGCTCACCATTTGAAGTGTTTGGTCCTTTGTGCCAGATGTTCTGCTTGGGCGTATTGGTACAGCGTCTTAACCAGAAGATTGTCTTCGACCGCGAGAAGAAGATTATCGTAGACAACCCGTTTGCCAACGCATTGCTCGTGGGCAACCCACCACGCAAGGGCTGGGAGGAGTTCTACAAGATGTAGATTTCTGCGCAATAAAAAGAATAGGTTGCCTCACACGGGGCAACCTATTTCTCGACGCTGAGCAGTACTTTACTATCATATTTATTGACAAAGAAAAAGTTGAGTTTATTTAGCATTCCAACAAAAACTACTGGAACTATTTTATAAAGATTCTACATTTCTTATGTAGTCTAAATAAAGTCCTATTAGCGCTTCAATGTAAAATAAAAACAATTTAACATTAAAAAGATATGGCTAATAAAAAACAAAATAGTCAATATACAATTGTGTATGTATTTGGTCCGACTAGATGCAAAGATGCATACTTAGATGACGAAATCCTCGACAGGGCAAAAGGTGAGTTTGTAAAAATTGGCAAGGCTGATTTTAATGGTAACTTAGCGGAATGCACTGAAGAATCCGTAAAAAAAGCTGCTGTGAGTAGATGTTCCCAAGAATCTAGGACCGGCATCCCTGATTGGTGTGATATCTATGACACTTTTATTTTCCCTCAAAAAGATGGTCAAGATGTTGACAATATTATTCGCAATTTGCTTTGTAATGATGTATATTCATTAGACAATAGTAGGGATGAAAGTCGAGAGATGAAAGGGGATATAAAACCAGGCAAAGAATTTGTTTATGGAGTTAGTCGTAATCATATTAAGCATGCAGTAGAATCATATTGTTTTCAATTGATTGTCAACGCGGAATCTGATAAACTTAATGAAATACAAACTATTTGCAAATATAACGCAAATATTAGTGACACAAAAGAAGATGAGGTAGAAGATGAGAAGAAAGATATCAAAACAAGAAAAAATCGCGACATTAATATGATTTTGTCAATTGGAGACATTGTATACTTGACAAATTGGCGAAATAAAGGTAAAGCGGTCTGCATTGATGGCAAACAAATACAAGCTGAATATATCGGTAATAAGAAGTTTAAATACGACGAAAAAGAACCTATGTTTGCTAGCAAACTTGCATTAGAGCTAATAAACAAATATGGTTTGCCAGAGGGGACGGAACCATATCAAACTATTAGCGGAAACGATTGTTGGCAGATTGATGAAAATAATCATAAGATTTCCTTAGCGGAATATTATGATCGACAGATTGGGTCTGAGTAAAGATTCGAAAAGAATAGGTTGCCTCACACGGGGCAACCTATTTTCGTTTATTCTACAATGTAATTTTTCGTTTCGATATGGGAGTAATAACTCTGGATATTTGCCTTCAGGCGGCGCTCGATTGAGGAGGTATCAATCTCATCCTTGAGGTTATGTTCGTGGCGGATATCATCCAAGGCATAGACCGCAACGACCTGATTTTCATCAAAGAGAATGAGGTGCTGGGCGGTGATTGCCTGAAACATATTGTTATCGTAACTCACCGAGATTGGCTCTGCCTCGTGCTCACCGAAAATATCGCGACCGAAGGCGAAATAGGGCTCATCGTTGCCCAACAGACCGAGCAGCGTAGGCATAATATCAACCTGCGAGACCACCTGACGATGCTCACCAACGAGCGAACTGTTTGGGGCGTGGATAAAGCCCATCACCTGATAACTGCCAGGCGAGGTGCGGAACACATCCGAGAACTGCTCGCTCGAGACATGGTCGGCAACAAAGACGAAAATCGTATTCTGAAACCACTCCTCCTCGCCGTACTTCTCGAAAAATCTTCCAACAGCATTATCCACATAGCCCACGCACTTGTGGTTTGGCGTCAAGCCCTCGGGGAACTTGCCCTCATACTCCTCGGGAATCACGAATGGATGGTGCGAAGTGAGAGTAAAGATTGTCGCAAAGAATGGCGACTGCGACTGCTGTAACTCCTCGCCCATATAGTCGATAAACTTCTCGTCCCAGATGCCCCAATAGCCATCGAAATCGCCCTTACCGTGGCGAGCCTCATAATCCTGACGGCTATAAAGATGCTCTATGCCCGTTGTGCGGGCGAATGCACCGAAGCCCATAGAGCCGTGGTCGGAACCGCAGAAGAACATCGTGCGGTAGCCCTTGTCACGCAGGATTGCAGGCAGGGCACGGGTCTCGGCCATAGACTGCGGCATCAGCACAAAAGGATTCTTATAGGATGGAATAGACGCCCACACCGCAGGCAAAGCCTGAATGGAGCGGCGGCCGTTGGCGTACATATTATAGAATGTATAACTCTGACGCATCAGCGAGTCCATAAATGGCGTGTAGCCCTTCTGCCCCTTGTCCGCATAAAGATCGGGGCGAAGCAATGCAGAGTGCTCCGCAGAGAAACTCTCCATCACAAAGACAACCACATTTCTACCTTCGAGTTCAGTAGCCTCCTCGGTCAGCGCGGGGTGATGCTCGGGCGAATAGATGGAGTGCAACTCCTCCTCTGAAAAATATTTCTGATAGGATATCTTGCCGCTTGAGCCGATGGTGCGCAGAATACAGAACGGATTGCTCAAAATCATCGTAGCACGCATATTGTCAGCCGTATAGAGCGTTGCGTTGGACATCGTAATCGGGCGTGTCATCTTGGTAAAACCGCCTCTTACGCCACCCACGCACAAGCCCAGCGCCGCCACAAAGACAACCGCAGAGCCGAGGTAGTACCACACGCCGTTAAGCATACTCCACTCCCTCGTTTTGCGCCAATAACCCGCCGCAAGCATAATGATAAAGGCAATACCGAAGAGGACAATATACCAGTTCTCGGCAGCGAACTTCAGCACCAGCTGCAAAGAGTTATCGTTGTCGGCAAAGAAGATTTCGTCGGCCGTGAAGCGCTTCTGCGTATAGTGGAAATAGATTGTGTCGGCGAGGTTGGCAACCACAATGAGCACCGCATTCACCACCACATAATACCACGCCTTCACCCTGCGCCACCAGCGACTCTCACGCACACGCAACGGAATGAGCGAGAGGATGATAAAGAGAGCATTGGCGTAGAGAATCGACACCGTATCGAACTTCAGCGAGCCGCAGACCAGACTCCACCACTCCGAGAAGGGAATCTCGCCGATGAGGGTTGAGTTATAGGCATAGAAAAGCAAACGGCACAGCATCAAAACGACATACAAAAGTATGATTCGCCAAATGAGCAGTGCCAGATGAGTCTTGAAAATCTTCATATTTACTCGTGATGATAAGGTTCGTTATTGAGGATTGTGAACGCTCGGTAGAGTTGTTCGGCGAAGATTGCCCTCACAATCTGATGCGAGAAGGTCAT
>JAFYOF010000062.1 GCA_017560305.1 Alistipes sp. | reverse complement strand
GGGGCAGATTACTCTGCTGCGTTCAAGTCGCTCAACTCGTTGAACAAGCTGCCGAATGAAGAGATCATATCACGACGGAAAGCTGCGTAATACTTCTTCACAAGCGATGCGTTCTTTGGCTCAGTTGGGTTGTTAGCCTTTGCGTAAAGCAAGTTGCGCAAGTCAACTGCCTTCTCCATCAAACCCACAACAGCCTCCTCGTGTGAAGGCTGGAAATATATCGCCATCTCGCAATCGAATACAAACTCCTCCAAGCGATAGTCGATCTCCTTTTTCAAGATTCTCAAATTTGCCATAATTCGTAGTTTTTTGTGTTAATTTACATTTATTAATGCAAATATATATAAACCATTCGACTTTTGCAAGTCCCCACGCCAAAAATAACTGCCCCACTTAGAGCAATTTTCGCGCCCACAGACATCAAAAGTCACCACCGACTACACCACCATCTTGAGCACGAAGGCAAGCGCTGTCTGCGCCACCACATAGGCCGCAATGAAAATCGCCACACCCTTGCCGTCCTTCACATTTGTAGCCTCGGCAAACGCCTTGTAGGTCCAATAGAAGTACCACACGCAGAAGAGCGTCGACACGATGCCCAGCAGCGTGAGCGGCACAACATACTGCATCATTGCGTTGATATTCATATCGAGCGCATAGCCCATAAACGACTTCACGCTTGGGATAGCAAAGACGAGCATCGACAGGCTGAACGGAATTCGTGCAAAGAGGTTGAACGCCGCCACATCACCAAATCTCACCTTTGACTTCGAGCCCAGCACGCCGCCCACAAAGAGCACAAGGCTAAAGAAAATCCAGATGAGCAACTGGCGCACCAGCACATTCCACAACGCACCGCCGCCGAAATCAATCTGCGTGAGCGAGGTTGCGCGCAGACCGCACTGCCACATAAAAACAGTAACAAGAATCAACCCAGCCACACCCCAGCAGATAGCCTGACGCAATGGCAGATAACGGAACGGATTCAATATTTTCTTCATCATAACACTATAATTTATATTTTATAACTCCTATTTATTCAATGCCTCGATGATGTCATCAAGTCTGTTTCTCACGGTCGGATAACTCAGCCCCATCTTCTGCGCCATCTCCTTGAGCGAGCCGCTGCTCTTCACAAAATCGCAGACAAACGCCTGGTCCTCCTCCGAGAGCTGCATCAACGGCGGCAGCGGATAGTCGCCATCAATCTTTGTCGCACACCCATCGCAAATCATCGTCTGCACCCTCAATACGCCTTGGCACGAAGGGCAAATCTTTGGTAACTTTTTCATAGGCCTATATTTTCGTAAGTAAATTCACATTTTTCAAACTTCACTTAAACAAAATTAAACATTTATTTAATATTATGCAAATTCCCCAAAACATATTTCCACTTTCAGAACATATTTCCACCCAAACAAAACAAAAAAGAGCGACCACCCGCAGGTGATCGCCCATTGATATTGAGCTTGCAGCTTATTACTGCGCAGCCTTCATCTCGTTGTAGAGCTTAGTGTACTTCTCTGACTTTGCGCCGATACCCTCCTCCTCGCGAAGACGGAATGTCAAAATCTTCAAAGTCTCAACAGTTGAGAAGTCCTTTGGATTGAGCTCGTGAGCCTTCTCCAGGAATGGGAGAGCCTCCTTGTAGATGTCAGTCACCTTCTGTGAGTCTGCCTTCCACTCTGCGCTGCTCTTATAGTCACGACGGTTGATCTCCTCACTCATAGCATCACCCTTAGCGATGTAGAAGTAACCGATAAAGAATGTAGCCTGTGCGTTTGTAGGCTCCAACTCGATAACCTTCTTGAATGATACGATACTCTCGTCATAGTTCTTCAAGTTGTAGAACACCTTACCACGACCGAACCACATATCACGGTTCTTTGGGTCACGCTTCAACGCTGCGTCAATCATCTCAACGAGCTCTGATGGGTCACCTACATTTGAATCTGAAGTATAGATATCAATCAACGCTGCGATGATGTTGTCGTTTGATGGGAACTTAGACAAACCCTCCATCAAGAGCTGCTTTGCACGCTGCATATTAGCCTCGCGAACAGCCGAGTTGATCTGACCGTTGTAAGCGTGGTAGAGGAAGTGGTAGATATCACCCTTCTCGTCAGCGTAACCAGCCTCGAGAGCCTTGTTCAAAGCCTCAACAGCCTTTGGATAAGAGTCCTGCTTCTTGTTCACATTACCATCCAATACCCAGAGGTAACCTGCGAAATACAAGTAGCTTGCGTTCTTCTCACCATCAAATGCTGGGCACTCCTGCACCTGATATGCCTGGTAGTAGTTGTTAGCAGCGCTACCCCACTGAGCAGCATCCTGGTCAGCGTTACCTGACATAGCCAAGAAGTTGATCAATCGCTTCAAGCATACATCAATCTTCTTTGCCTGCTTTGGCTCTACCTCATAAGCCTTCTTGTAAGCATCCAAAGCTGCAGCCACGAGGTCACCCTCCTTAACCTGCTTTGTCTGAACCCAAGTGATAACCTGATTGTTCGCTACATAAATCTTCACCCAAGGATAAATCATCTCGGTGAAAGTGTTGCCGTTGATTACAACGCCATCATTCTTTGACTCTGGCATACCCATAGCCACCTCTACAACAGAGTACTCAACACCTGTAAAGAGGTCCTTTGTTGGGGTGATAGCTGCGTCATAGTACGCATTACCCAACGCAATCCAAGTAGCAGCCTTGATGTTCTTCTTTGGATTCTTTGTTGCAGCCTCAGCGTTTGCAATCTTGTCGAGAAGCACCTGCTGATTAACCTTCTGTGCATTCGCCATTGGTGTTGCCATAACTATTACAGCCAGCACCGCAAAAATTAATCTTTTCATAGAATTAATCTTTAATGAAACTTTTGTTTTAATATTTTTTGTTGTCTATTCGTTTGCCTCTGTCTGTGGAGCCTCTGCTGCTGGCTGCTCTGCAACCTCGGCAACCTCTGCGCCCTCAGCCACAACAACATCTGTTGCAACCTCCTCATCCTCGCTCACAGGCACCGCCATCACCGATGCGATAACATCGCCATCACGCAAGTTGATAATCTTCACACCCTGCGTTGCACGACCCGCCAGACGAATCTGCTCAACCTTCGTGCGGATTGTCACACCCGAGCGGTTGATAATCATCAAGTCGTTCTCGTCGGTCACAGCCTGGATAGAAACCAAGTCACCAGTCTTCTCGGTGATGTTGATGGTCTTCACACCCTTACCGCCACGGTTTGTTACACGGTACTCATCCAAATCGGTACGCTTACCATAACCGTTCTCCGACAATACCAGAACATCCTTCTTTGAGTCTGGCTCGATGCAAATCATTCCTACTACCTCATCGCCCTCGTCGAGCTCGATACCACGAACACCTGCACCCACACGACCGATAGGACGAACCTTCTCCTCGTTGAAGCGGATTGCCTTACCACCGCGAGCCGCGATCATAATCTCTGCGTTACCGCTGGTAATCTGTGCCTCCAACAACTGGTCACCCTCACGGATAACGATTGCGTTCACACCATTCTGTCGTGGACGCGAGTACTCCTTGAGCTTGGTCTTCTTCACAACACCCTCGCGAGTACACATCACGATGTAGTTAGAGTTGATATACTCCTCATCGCCGAGGTTCTTGGTGTTGATGTATGCTCTCACCTTGTCGTCTGGCTCAATCTGGATGATATTCTGGATTGCACGACCCTTCGATGAGCGTGTACCCTCTGGGATATCGTAAACCTTCAACCAGTAGCAACGACCCTTCTCGGTGAAGAATATCATTGTGTTGTGCATTGAAGCCACATAGATGTGCTCGATGAAGTCCTCATCGCGCGTTGCGCTACCCTTCACGCCTACGCCGCCACGGTTCTGTGTGCGGTACTCGGCAAGTGGAGTACGCTTGATGTAGCCCATATGCGAGATTGTGATAACCATATCGTCGTCAGCATAGAAGTCCTCTGGGTTGAACTCCTCCGAAGAGTAAACAATCTCCGAACGGCGCTCGTCGCCATACTTCTGCTTGATCTCCAGGAGCTCATCCTTGATAATCTGCATCTGCATATCCACGCTTGCCAACACATCGTTGTAGTAGTTGATCAAACGCTCCAACTCTGCGTGCTCTGCCTCAAGCTTCTCACGCTCCAAGCCTGTGAGCTGACGCAGACGCATCTCGATGATAGCAGCCGACTGAATCTCGCTCAAGCCGAAGCGCTCCTGCAATGTCTGCTTTGCGAGGTCTGGGCTCTTTGAAGCACGGATAATTCTGATAACCTCCTCGATGTTCTCCTGTGCGATAAGCAAGCCCTGAACAATATGCATACGATCCTGCGCCTTCTTCAGGTCGTAACGCGTACGGCGTACAACCACATCGTGACGATGCTCCACGAAGTGCTTGATCATATCCTTCAGATTCAAGAGCATTGGGCGGCCATTCACCAGCGCGATGTTGTTCACCGCAAACGATGTCTGCAACTCGGTGTTCTTGAACAATGTGTTCATCACCACGCTTGCCGAAGCATCCTTCTTCACGAAGATTACCACGCGCAAGCCCTTGCGGTCACTCTCATCGTTGATGTATGAGATACCCTCCAGCTTCTTCTCGTTGACCATCTGACCAATCTTCTTGATCATCTCGGCCTTGTTGACCATATATGGAATCTCGGTCACTACGATACACTCTCTGCCCGACGCTGTAGTCTCAATCTCGGTGCGTGCACGCATCACTACGCGGCCACGACCAGTGAGCAACGCCTGCTTTGCGCCCTCATAACCGTAAATCAATGCTCCCGTTGGGAAGTCAGGACCCTTTACATACTTCAACAACTCCTCGCACTCACACTCTGGGTTGTCGATGTATGCGCAGCACGCATCCACTACCTCGCCCAAGTTGTGAGGAGCCATATTTGTAGCCATACCCACCGCAATACCGCTCGCACCATTCACCAACAGCAATGGAATCTTTGTAGGCAATACGGTAGGCTCGTCGATTGTATCGTCAAAGTTCTTTGTCCAGTCGATAGTATCCTTGTCGATGTCGGCCATCACCTCATCGGTAATCTTCTGCATACGCGCCTCTGTATAACGCATCGCCGCAGCCTTATCACCATCCATCGAACCAAAGTTACCCTGACCCTCTACCAAAGGATAACGCATCGCCCACTCCTGCGCCATACGCACCATAGCCTCATAAACCGAGCTATCGCCGTGTGGGTGGAACTTACCGAGCACATCACCGACAATACGGGCAGACTTACGGGTCGGCTTGTCAGAGTAGAGATT
>JAFYOF010000061.1 GCA_017560305.1 Alistipes sp. | reverse complement strand
GGTACATTGGCATTGATGGATGCTGGTGTTAAGATCAAGAAGCCAGTATCAGGTATCGCAATGGGTCTTATCTCTGACTCTGAGACTGGTCGTTGGGCTGTGTTGTCTGACATCTTGGGTGACGAGGATCACTTGGGTGATATGGACTTCAAGGTTACAGGTACGAAGGATGGTATCACTGCTACTCAGATGGATATCAAGGTTGACGGTCTCTCATACGAGGTATTGGCAACAGCTTTGGAGCAGGCTCGTAAGGGTCGTATGCACATCTTGGGCAAGATTACTGACTGCATCGCAGAGCCACGCGAGGATTACCGCGAGTTCGTGCCACGCATCGTTCAGATTCAGATTCCTAAGGACTTCATCGGTGCTGTTATCGGTCCTGGCGGTAAGGTTATCCAGGAGATTCAGAAGACTACAAACACTACCATCACAATCACAGAGAACGATGAGTGCGGCGTAGTGGATATCTTCGGTGTTGACAAGGAGGCTTTGGATGGCGCACTTGCTCGCATCAAGGGTATCGTTGCAGTTCCTGAGGTAGGCGAGGTTTACGATGGTACTATCAAGAGCATCGTGGCATTCGGCGCATTCGTTGAGATTCTCCCAGGCAAGGAGGCTCTGCTCCACATCTCTGAGATCGACTACAAGCGTTTCGAGACAATGGAGGAGACTGGCTTGAAGGAGGGTGACAAGATTGAGGTTAAGCTCATCGGCGTTGATCCTAAGACCCAGAAGTACAAGCTCTCACACAAGGCTTTGATGCCTAAGCCAGAGGGTTGGGTTGAGCGCGAGCGCAAGCCACGCCCAGAGGGTGGCAAGCCACGCGGCGAGCGTCGCGACAACAATCGCAAGTAAGCAAAGACAATAAACTATAATTAAACAATTTTACCAAACTATGAAAAACACATTGAAATTGATGGCTATTGTAGCTGTTGCTGCAATGTCATTGACAAGCTGTAACTGCTTCAAGAAGATGTCAAAGAAGCAGGACGAGGTGAAGGTAACTTGCACTCCTGATGTTCTTACTCTCAACAACGGTAAGATCGAGGCTGATGTTACAGTTACATTCCCAACAGAGTACTACAACAAGAAGGCCGTTTTGAAGGTTACTCCTATTATGGTATTCGAGGGTGGCATCGTTGAGGGTGCTACAAAGTACTTCCAGGGCTCAAAGGTTGACGAGAACTACACAGTTATCGACAAGAAGATGGGTGGCGAGTACACTCTTCATGTAGAGTTCCCATACGACGCTCGTATGGCTCAGAGCGAGTTGAAGATGTTGGTTGAGGTTAAGTGTCCAAAGGGCAAGTGCAAGGAGTTCACTTTGGTTAACGCTAACACTGGCGCAATGCCTACAAAGGCTGAGTCAAAGGCTTTGACTGCAGGTGGTGCACAGGCAGAGGCTATCAAGGCAGAGTTCGCTTACCCAATCGCACAGGGTGTTAATACTCTCCAGAACGACTTGAACTACGCTGACGCTATGGCTACAACAGCTAACAACTACAAGAATGTAACAACTGTTGTTACAAAGGCTGACATCCTCTACGCTATCAACTCTTCAAATGTATCGAAGAAGGCTGCTAACACTGAGGATTTGCAGGCATTCAAGGAGAATGTAGTTGCTACTCAGGCTAACGACCGTGCTTCACAGAAGCTCTATGTTCACGGTTACGCTTCACCAGATGGTCCAGAGAAGTTCAACGACAAGCTCTCTTCTGCTCGTTCAAAGTCTGGTCACAAGGCTGCTGAGAAGCTTTTGAAGGACACAGGTATGGGTCTTGATGTTGCTTCTTACGGTGAGGACTGGGAAGGCTTCAAGGAGTTGGTTGCTGCTTCTGACATCGAGGACAAGGATCTTATCCTCCAGGTTTTGAGCCGCTACGACTCTTCTACACAGCGTGAGTCTGAGATCAAGAATATGTCAGCTGTATTCACTGAGCTTAAGAAGGAGATCCTTCCTAAGTTGCGTCGTGCACAGCTCATCAACAGCACAGACATCAAGGGTAAGACTGACGATGAGATGGCTGCTTTGATCAACTCAGGTCGTCTTGACGAGCTCACAAACGAGGAGTTGCTCTACATGGCTGAGAGCGTATTGGCTGACAACAAGGCTAAGGCTGCTGTTTTGGAGTACACTGCAAAGAAGTTCAACGACGCTCGCGCTTACAACAACCTCGGTGTTGTTTTGGCACAGCTCGGCGAGAACGCTGCTGCTCTCGCAGCATTGGAGAAGGCTGCTCAGCTCGGTTTGAACAACAACGAGCTCAACAGCAACCTCGCATTGGCTAACCTCGCTAACGGCAATGTAACAAAGGCTCAGCAGTACGCTGCTGCTGCAGACTCAAAGACAAAGTCATTGATCGCTGCTGCACAGGGTAGCTACAGCGCTGCTGCTTCTACATTGGAGGGTTACAACGCTGCTGTTGCTAACACTTTGAACAACGACCTCGCTGCTGCAAAGAAGGCTATCGCTTCTGAGACTACAGCTAAGGCTGACTACCTCCGCGCAGTTATCGCTTCTAAGGAGGGTGACTTGGAGACAGCTAAGGCTCAGCTCAAGAGCGCGATTGCAAAGGACGCAACTTTGGCTGCTAAGGCTGCTAAGGATGTTAACCTTGCAAACTTGTTCGCAAGCGGTTTCAAGTTGTAATTTAAGCAACTTAAACGATAAAAACTGCCCGACTTTCAAAGGTCGGGCAGTTTTTTTGCTATAAATGGGCGTACCTTAATAATATATTCTTATCTTTGCATAAAGCTAAACCTACAATTATGGAATACGCCAACCATCTAAACGAATACTCTCCTGCCCCATCAGCGGAGCAGGTTGCTCAGGAGGTTGCATCTCTTAGTGCATTGTCGAAGGAGAACTGCAACGCCGAGGTATATAAGTTCTGCTTCTCGGCAATCGACCTCACCACCCTGTCGCCCTGCGACTCGGCGGAGTCGGTGGCGGAGTTTGCGCGCCGCGCGGCAGAGTTCTCACTGGACTATCCACACATCCCAAATGTAGCATCAATCTGCGTCTACCCTCCTTTCGTGGAGACCGTAGGTCTTGAGATTGACGCCACACCTCTGCGCATCACAAGCGTAGCGGGTGGCTTCCCTTCGTCGCAAACCTTCCTTGAGGTGAAGATGCTGGAGGTGGCTATGGCGATTGAGAATGGTGCTGACGAGGTGGATATCGTGCTGAATGTAGGTAAGGTTCTCGAGGGCTCGCTCGATGAGGCTGCAAACGAGATTGAGGTGCTGCGCGAGGAGTCGGAGGGCGCTACGCTGAAGGTTATCCTTGAGACTGGCGCGCTGAAGAGCCCAGAGCTCATCCGTCAGGCATCGCTGCTGGCTATGCAGGCGGGCGCTGACTTCATCAAGACCTCAACGGGCAAGATTGATGTGGCGGCAACACCCGAGGCGGCCGTTGTGATGTGCCACGCCATCAAGGATTTCTACTCTAAGAGCGGCAAGCAGATTGGCTTCAAGGCTGCGGGCGGTATCCGCACGGCAGAGGATGCGGCACTCTACTACACCATCGTGAAGGAGATTTTGGGCGAGGAGTGGCTCACAACCGACCTCTTCCGCATCGGCGCATCGTCGGTGGCAAACAACCTCCTCTCGGCTATCGAAGGCACAGAGGTGAAGTATTTCTAACGAGGAATACCTTATACATAGAACAATAAAGAGCCTGTCGTTTGACAGGCTCTGTTACTTTAAGGAAACACCTTTGTAGGCTATTTCTACTCTACCTTAATCGTGTGCTCGTGAAGAACAGTCCCCTCAAGATTCTTCACAACAAGCTTAATTGCTGACTTGGTCACCTTGACCTCCACGCGGTCGTTGTTGCTATTCACAAGGATTGGGAACTCGTTGCCGTTAAGGCTACCCTTCTCACGGAAGCTGTATCCGTGGTTATGACCGCTCAGCATCAAATCAATGCCCGCCTCGTTCATCACTGGCAAAAGCAGACGCTTGAGCTCGTTGTTGCCCCACCAGCCTGCCTCCTTCTCAAACGGGATATGCATCAGGGCAATCTTCACAGGCGCTGACTTAAACTCCTCGGTCGAGGTCGCCTTCTTCAACCACTCGGCAATCTGCTCACGATAGGCGTCGTATGCCGCGGTACCGCCATACTCGATGTCAGAGTCGGGCTTATCCTCGCCGCAATCAACCACAACAAACACCGCAGGTCCGTGAACGAACATATAGGATGGCGTGCCCGTAGATGATGGGAAGAGGTTCATAAACTCATTGTATCCTGGTCCACGGGTCTCGTGGTTTCCACGCACATAGACGATAGGGAAATCCGAAGAAAAGTTCTTCGACGCGCGCGCCATAAAGTCCTTCTCGATGTCGGCAATCGAGCCCATAAAACTTGCCATATCGCCGTTGAAAACAACGAAATCGGGTTTATCGGCAGTGATACCCTTGGTGTGTGCATCCATCACATCGTCGCGACCGTGGATGTCGTTAATCATCGTGAACGATATCTCCTCCTTGCTCTTATCAAGCGTGCGCACGGCAAAAGGCTTGCGCGAATAGACATTGCTTGCAGTCACACGACCCAATGGGACAGGACTATGACCTCTGTCGTCAATGCACTGCTGGAAGAGGCGGTAGCGATAGACCGTGCCAGGCTTGAGGTTTGTAAGGCGAATGTGGTGTACCTCCGACACGATGTGGCGACCAAGGAAGTCCTCATAGAACTTCGGGCGCTCTACCGCATAGAACGATGAGCCATCATCGGGGGCAACCTCCACCCAGCCCATACAGCGCGAAGTGGATGTCCAGACGATGGTCATCTCATTCTCGCCAACGGCCGTAACCCAAGGACCGCACTTGATGTCGGCAGTCTTTGGCAATTCGTCGGCAACCGCCGCCATTGAGGCCAGCGCCGCCACGATTAAAAACAAAAATCTCTTCATATCGGTTCGTTTTAGGTTCTTCGGGCAAGTTGGGGCTACTGCTCGTCGGCAGACTCAGTTGTCAGTTCTTCACTCTGTTCTTCAGTCTGCTCCTCGGCAAGGCTATCTTGCTCCTCGGCAACGATGTCATCGGCAGACTCCTCGGCTACCTCCTCTACGGCTGCGCTCTGCTGAGCCTCGCCACGCTGCATAAACGAGAATGTACCCTCGGGCAACATACTCTCATAAGAGCCTGCGCCCAACGCCGTAAATACGATGAGAGAAATCACCGCCACGGCAAATAATGTTCCTATAATTTTCTTAATCATAATTCACTCTTTTGCTCCCCACCCTCGCTCTCAAGCAAGTCGATTGACTTCAGGAGCACCTTGTCGATAGGGATGATATTGTAATAAAAAGCATTGTCCTCCAACACAGTATTTCTGCCGATGTAGGCCTTCAACTGCGACTCAATAATCTTGCGCGAGCGGGCGATGTCACGCTGAACTGGCTTCACACCCTTCTGCGCCGCATATCTCACAAAGTCCTGCAACAGCGTCTTGTCGGCATCGAGCAGAGCCGTGAGGTCATCCATCGTCTGCACGCCGTTGAGCGCCTCACGATGTTTGTCGGCATACTCGATGGTGTAGCGATAGAGGATGTTGCGAGCCGATACCTCCATAAAGTATTTTGTCATATCCAGGGTATCCATCGGGATAAATACATCGGGCATAATACCGCCACCGCCATAGACAATCTTGCCCTTTGGCGTTGTGTACTTCAACGAATCGGCAAAGTGGATGCTGTCGGCAGAGAAGAACTCGTTGTTGTTGTAACGATTCACCAAATCCAAGGCGTACTCATCCTGCTGACCATTCTGATATGGCTTCTGGATAGAGCGACCCGTAGGCGTGTAGTAACGCGCAATGGTAAGACGCAGAGCCGAGCCATCGGTGTAAGGCACCTGCTGCTGCACAAGACCCTTACCAAACGAGCGACGACCCACAATCGTACCGCGGTCATTGTCCTGCACCGCACCCGCCAGAATCTCACTCGCCGAGGCGCTGTTCTCATCAATGAGAATCACCAGACCGAGGTCGGTTGATGTGCCCCGACCATCACTATACTCCTTTATCTGCTCGCCGTTGCGATCCTCGGTGTAGACTATAAGGTTGCCCTCAGGCAGGAACTCGTTGACAATCATAATCGCCTGATCAAGGAAGCCTCCCGAGTTACCTCTAAGGTCGAAAATCAGGCTCTTCATACCTTGCGCACGCAACTCCGCCAAAGCACGCATCAACTCCACATAGGATGTGCGGGCAAACTGCGAGAGGCGGATGAAGCCCACCTTGTCGTTAATCATAAACGACGACTCGATGCTTTTGAGTGGAATAGCGTCACGCACCACGGTGATGTCAACCAAATCATCCACGCCCTGACGCTTGAGCGAGAGCTTCACCTCGCTGCCACGCTTACCGCGCAGACGCTTCACGATGTCGTTCTGTGGCATCTTCACGCCCGCCACCAGAGTGTCGTTCACCTGAATGATGCGGTCGCCCGCCACCACGCCCGCCTTGGCGCTTGGTCCGTTGGGGATAACGCTCAGGACGATGACTGTGTCGGTTGCAGCGTTGAACATCACGCCGATGCCGTCAAACTCACCCTCCAGCGGCTCGTTTATCGCCTGCATATCGCGCGCAGGGATATACTCCGAGTGTGGGTCGAGCTCCTTCATCATAAGTGGGATGACAAGCTCGGTGAGCGAGTCCATCGAGATGGAGTCAACATACTTGTTCTCCACCAGCATACAGGTCTGCATCAACTTGTTTGGCGAGGTCAGACCAGCACGGCTGATGAAGGTGCGCAACTGCGTCTCCGCCTTGTTGCGACCCACAAACTGACCCAGCAATATTCCCAATACAATTCCCACCGCCAGAACGAGTGGGAATATGATAGTGTGTTTTGAATTTCTATACATATCTTGCTTTTAATACTCCACCCCGCCGCAAGAGATATACCAAACTGCGCGGGCGGATGTGCCAAAAGGGCTACTTATTCTTGAATGTGTAAGAGAAACCGAATGTCAATGTCGACTGCATACGAACTTCGTCAGAGCGCGCCTTGTCGTACTGCAACTCATAGTAGAACGAGCTTGACACATACTTCGCAATCTTGATGTTAATCCAGTTTTTCCAGCCCACGGTAGGGTGCAACTCGACATGGCGAGGCACAGCCGTTGGGGCAGTCTCCAACTTACCCTCCTCGAAGCGGCGCTTGTCAGCCTGATAGTCATACCAATCACGAATCTTCGAGTGGTTCATCACATTGGTAATCCAACCATAGTATGAGATAATCTCGGTGCGATAGTTCAACCAGCCGTTCTTACCCCAGGTGCGGTTGAAGTTGATGTTAATCTGCGAACCGCCAGAGAATGTAGCGTGCTTGTCGATATCCACACCGAAGTAACTTACTGCTCCACGATTCAAGTACAACTGACGCAACTCCTCGCAATAGACGAGTGTACCGCTGGTTGACAAGGCGTTCAACGAGATTGTCACCGGGAACTTTGGCTTGCCTGTATTGTAAGTGAAACCCAACGAAATCGAAACAGATGCCGGAGCAAGGAATGATGTTGTGAGGTTCTCATCCTCCTGCGCAGTACGCGACTGGTAGCTGCGTGTAAGCTGGCTGCTGATACGACCCGTAGCACTATATGCCCAGCGGTCGTTAATCTTGCGCGCAGGCTGAGTCTGGAACCAGAACTGGTCGACATTCTTAAACCACACGCCCTTGCGGACAACTTCCTCCTCCTGCTGCACATCAACACGGATGCTGTTGTAACCCATACGCGCCTCACCCGAGTTTGTCACCGAGAAGAGGTCCTTGGCATAGCGGTGGTTGAGGTTAATCCACGCCAACACCGAGAAGGTATTGTCGCCACCCCACGCTCTGTTGGTTGCCAGCATCGAGCCCTGGAGGTTGTAACCTATCGAGAGAGTGTTGCGCTCCTTGCGCAGACGCTTGCGCTCAAGGCGCTCACGAGCCTCACTCTCATAGTCGGTAGAGGTCTTTATGTTCTTCATCGCGCTATCGCTGAACTTAATCTTCTCCTCCATTGACTTATGCTTCTCGTTGAGCGTAAATTGAGCCTTCGCCGCCGTAGTGCAGAGCATAAGACCCAACATCAAAAGTATCAATTTTCTCATAACCTAAAAAACTCTTTTTGTCCTAATTCTTACTACTTAAATTCAAGCAACAAAGTTAGCGATTTTTCGGTAAAATATATTACTTTTGTAAGACATATTTAACCTCATTGAACAATGAAATACTTTGGTGCACATGTGAGTGCTTCGGGCGGTGTGGAAAATGCGCCACGAAATGCACACGAGATAGGAGCGACGGCGTTTGCGCTCTTCACAAAAAACCAACGCCAGTGGGCTGCGCCAGCGCTTACAGCGGCACAGATTGATGCCTTCCGCGAGGCGTGTGAGAAGTACGGCTACGCCCCAAATCAGATTCTGCCACACGACAGTTATCTTATCAACCTCGGTCATCCCGAGGCGGAGGGTCTTGAGAAGTCGCGCGCATCGTTCATCCACGAGATGCAGCGTTGCGAGGCGCTGGGTCTTGACCGACTGAACTTCCACCCAGGCAGCCACCTGAAGAAGATTTCGGAGGAGGAGAGCCTTGCTCTGGTTGCCGAGTCAATCAACATAGCATTGGAGAAGAC
This sequence comes from Alistipes sp., assembly GCA_017560305.1. Next base: position 11,331 of record JAFYOF010000061.1, on the reverse strand, counting down.
CAGCGGCGTGACCGCCGTAATCGAGAATACTGCGGGTCAGGGCTCAAACCTAGGTTATGCGTTCTGGCACTTGGCGTATATCATTGACCGCGTGGAGGATAAGTCGCGCGTGGGCGTATGTCTTGACACCTGCCACTCATTCGCTGCGGGCTATGATTTGTCTACCCCCGAGGGTTGCGAAAAGGTCTTTGCGGAGTTTGAACGAGAGGTGGGCTTTAAGTATCTGCGAGGTATGCACCTGAACGACGCCTTGAAGGGTGTAGGTAGCCGCGTAGACCGCCACTCGCCTATGGGCGAAGGATTTTTGGGCATCACCCCATTCCGCTACATCGCTCAGGATGCCCGCTTCGATGGCATTCCGCTCATCCTTGAGACCCCCGACGAGGCACGCTGGGCAGAGGAGATTGCTCAGCTAAAGAGTTTTGCCGAGGAGAAATAATGAAATAGGGTTGTCCGCTTGGACAACCCTACATTTTTATAATCTGTCAAGACATTTCTTGATTATTCTCACACTATCCTTAATCTCGGCGTCGGTGATGACCAGCGGTGGTGAGATGCGGAAGGCGGTGTCGCAGTAGAGGAACCAGTCGCTCAGGATGCCCTCCTGAATAAAGAGGTCTATCAGGCGGTAGAGTTTCTCCGCCTCGCCCAACTCAACGGCCAGCAACAAGCCGCTGCGGCGAATCTCCTTCACTGCAGGGTGGTCCGTGAGCAACTCTTCATAGAGTGCGCCCTTGCGCTCAACATCCTCTACAACCTTGTTATCCTGCAAAAATTTCATCGCAGCCAAGCCCGCTGCACAGCACACTGGGTGACCGCCAAAGGTGGTGATGTGACCCAGCACGGGGTTGTGCGTCAGCGTTGACATAATCTCCTGACTCGACACAAACGCACCGAGCGGCATACCGCCACCCAACGCCTTCGCCAAGCATACTATGTCGGGCGTCACGCCATATTTCTTCATCGCAAACATCTCGCCCGCGCGACCCATACCAACCTGAATCTCATCGAAGATAAGCAGCGCGCCCACCTCATCACAGCGCTTGCGCAACGCCTGCAAATAACCCTCAACGGGCACTTTCACGCCCGCCTCGCCCTGCACGGGCTCGCACAAGACACACGCCGTGCGCTCGGTAATCTGCTCAAGGTCGGCAAACGAGTTGAACTCAATAGCCTTCGTGTCGGGCAACAATGGGCGGAAGGCATTCTTCCACTCCTCGCCCTCAGGCTGGCCCATCATACTCATCGCGCCGTGAGTTGAGCCGTGGTAGGCCCGGCGCATAGATATCATCTCGGTGCGGTGGGTGTAGCGCTTCGCCAGTTTCAGCGCGCCCTCGACAGCCTCGGCTCCTGAATTGAGGAAGTAGACCGTATCCAGCGGCTCGGGCAGAGCCTCAGCCAAACGGCGCGCGAACTCCACCTGAGGGCGCTCGACCATCTCGCCGTAGACCATAATATGCATATAATCAGCCGCCTGTCGCTGCACAGCCTCGACAACCACAGGGTTGGCGTGACCCACATTATTCACCGACACGCCCGACACCAAATCGTAGTAAGGCTTGCCCTCGGGCGTATAGAAAAAGACACCCTCGGCACGCGCCACCTCGATGAGCTGCGGTGCGGGAGAGGTCTGCGCTATGTGGCGCAAAAACTGTTTTCTTAAAATCTCGCTCATTACTTTCCAAATTTACGCTCAAGCACTCGCTCGGCATCCCTCGCCGACGACATCACCCAGCGGAACATCAACTCCTGTCGCTCCTCATCCTTCAGACGCCAGTCAATCGCTGACGAGAGGCGCATACGCTGCGAGAGCATATAGATGAGGATGGCAGCCGAAGCCGATACATTCAGACTCTCGACCATTCCGCACATCGGGATGCGCAGATACTCATCCGCCGAGGCGATAATCTCGTCCGACACACCTGCGTGCTCCGTGCCGAAGACCAGACAGAACTTACCCTTCTCGACATCGAAGGTCTCGGGCGTGCAACTCTCGCGGTGAGGTGTGGTCGCCACGATGCGGTAGCCCGCCGCCTTGAGCGAAGCGATAGCCTCGGTGGTTGACTCGTGGCGATTGATATCCACCCACTTGTCCGTGCCACGCACGATGTTCACATTGGGGTTGAACTTGCAGACAGTCTCCACCGTGTGCAAATCCTGCACGCCAAAAGCCTCGCAGTGGCGCATAAGAGCCGATGCGTTCTGGGGATGGAAGGTGTTCTCGGTCAGGATGGTCATATAGCGGGTGCGTGCGTCAAGCGTACGGCGCAGCACCTCGATGCGCTCCTGAGTGAGAAAATCCATCATATACTCGATGCGAGGGGCAAACCATTCGGCATCACGACCCTCGCAATAACTTCTCAGATTATTTTCGATATTTGTCATCTTCATCCATTATTTTCAGGTAACTCTCATATCGCGGATAGGCAATCTCGCCCTGCTTGACCGCCTCAACCACGGCGCAGCCTGGCTCGTGGGTATGAGAACAATTGTAGAAACGGCAATCGGGCAAAAAACGCATCATCTCGGGGAAGTAGTGCGCCAGCTCGGCATCCTCAATATCAATCAAACCAAAGCCCTTGATGCCAGGGGTGTCAATGATATATCCGCCATCCGCTAAAGGATACATCGTAGAGAAAGTTGTTGTATGCTTGCCCTTGTGGTGGCTCTGCGAGATTTCGCCGGTCTTGATATCCAGACCCTGCTCCACCGCCGCCACAAGCGTAGACTTGCCAACGCCCGAATTTCCCGACAGCAGCGTAGTCTTGCCACGCAGCAACTCGCGCACCTCTTCGATGCCCTCGCCCTCGGTGGCCGACACCTCTACGATTTTATAGCCCGCACTCTCATATATGGCGTGAAACTCCTCCACCGCCTCGGGGTGCTCCCTCGCAAGGTCAATCTTGGCAAGAAGTATCGTCACAGGCACCTTGTATGCCTCACAGGTAACCAAAAATCTATCAACAAACTCCGTCGCCGTAGCGGGCGAAAAGAGTGTCACGACGAGCAACGCCTGATCGACATTTGCCGCGATGATATGCGACTCCTTCGAGAGGTTAGAGGCTCTGCGAATGATATAGTTTCGGCGAGGCTCAATCGCCGAGATGACATAGCCGCCCTGCTCATCAGCCTCGAAGCGCACCCAGTCACCAACCACCACAGGATTGGTCGAGCGCACGCCCTTGAGGCGCAATTTACCACGGATGCGACATTGCAGACGCTCACCCTCGGAGAGCACCTCATACCAACTGCCTGTTGATTTTAGCACCAAACCCAATCCGCTATCTGCCATAGGTCTAAATATTGTTTAAGATATTATTAGTCAAATCGTTAAAAAATGGTGTAATCTTATCGGTCAGCCCCACCGCCGTTTCAAACCAGCGCGAATCGCTCACCACCTGCTCGCTCACAAGCGAATAGTTTTTGTTGATTGTGGCAAACCACGAGAATGAGACGCAGACCACCAGCGCCATCTTCAGCACCGAGAACAACACGCCCAGCACCACATCCATAGCACCCAAGCCCGACAATCGCAACACCGCACGCAGCAGACGACCTCCCACCGAGATGAGAATCATCGCCGCCACGAAGATTACCAGAAAGCCCACGATGGAGGCCGACGCCCCCTCAAGGCTCATTGTCGCACCCGCCTCGGCACCAAATCTGATGGCGCAATAGATTGCCGCAGCCACAGCCACCAGCGAGATGAGTTGCAGAAGAAAACCCCTGCGCCATCCGTTGAAGACCGCCCACGCCAGAGCGAGGTAGATTATTATATCGAATACATTCATTAGCAAAGAGTGGTTAAATATTAGTCCAAATGTAATCTTGAGTTCAAAATAATGTACGAAGTTAGCATATTTTTTTGATTATTCGTATATTTGCGAAAAGTAAATTACGGGAATGGCGCGCAAGAGCCCGCAAGCGGGTCAGAAATAGCAATTTCACGCGCCCACAAAAGATTTTTGCAATGAAACGATATATATTTTCTCTGATATTTTTGCTGATGGGTCTCGCGGCACAGGCGCGCGAGGTCTACTCGCTCAACGACGAATGGTTATTCTTCTTCAAGAACGATGCAAGCAGCGACGAGGCGCGCAGCGTAAACCTGCCTCACACCTGGAATCTTGACGCATTGTGCGACCACGGCGAGTACCTGAAGACCATAGCAAACTACGCCCGCAAGATTTACATCCCGCAGGAGTGGCAGGGCAAGCGTCTGTTCCTGAAGTTCTACGGCGTGCAGAGCGTTGCCGATGTCTTCGTCAATGGTCACCATGTCGGCGAGCACCGAGGCGGCTGGACAGCCTTCACATTCGAGATTACCGAGCGTATCCGCTGGGGCGAGGAGAACAAGGTTGTGGTAGTTGTGAACAACTCCTACCAGAATGATGTATTGCCCACATCCTCAGAGATTAACCTCTACGGCGGCATATACCGCGATGTGGAGTTGATTGTCACCGAGCAGACCACCATTTCGCCCCTGCAATATGGTTGCGATGGCGTGCTCATCAAGCAGAATCACATCACCGAATCGACCGCAGATGCCACGGCAGCGGTCTTTGTGACAAGTTGGGAGGAGAAGTTGTGCGACCTTTACCTTGAGGTGAAAGACCCCGAGGGCGAGGTGGTGTTCACGCGCACCGTGAAGGAGCAGATTCTGCCCAACCAGCCTATCGACATCCCCTTCCGCCTGCACGAGCCAAAACTATGGAGTTGCGAGGAGCCAAACCTCTACACCATCAGCGTCTCAATCGGTCGCGACCACAACGACACGGTGGAGGTCACTACTGGCTTCCGCGAGATTAGCGTAGAGCCTGCAACGGGACTTAAAATCAACAACAAACACCATCAGATACAAGGTGTTACGCTCTATCACGACCGCGCCGTAATAGGCAGCGCCCTGCAAGCTCGCCACTATGATGAGGATATGGCTCGCGTGCGTGACATCGGCGCAAATGCCATCCGCTCGGCAACAGCGCCCCACGCCCAGTACCTCTACAACACCTGCGACGAGACGGGTATGCTGGTATGGGTGGACTCACCATTCACGCGTGCGCCCTACCTGAGCGACTTCTCATTCTTCGCCACCGAGCGCTTCCGCGAGAACGGACTCCAGCAGTTGCGTGAGATTATCTACCAGAACTACAACCACCCATCGATTGTGATGTGGGGCATCTACTCTTTGGTGTGGATGCGTGGTGACAATATTCTGGACTTTGTCAAGGAGCTCAACCAGACAGCCAAGAGCCTCGACCCATCACGCCCAACGGTGGCGTGCAGCAATCAGGATGGCGAGATTAACTTCGTGCCCGACCTGATTGTATGGCAGCAGGATTTGGGTCTTGAGCGAGGTCTGATTAACGACCTTGAGATGTGGAAGGAGCGCCTCTTCACCGAGTGGGGACACCTGCGCTCGGCGGTGGCTTATGGTGCACCCGGCTCAATCAACATCCAGACAAACTCCACACTCAAGCCCGTGGACATCAGCCCAAGATGGCAGCCCGAGCGCTGGCAGAGTGAGTTCCACGAGGGATATACACGCCTTCTGGCACAGGACAATCGCTTCTGGGGCTTGTGGATAAACAATATGTATGAGTTTGGCTCGGTGCGTCACGCCGAGGGCGTATCACGCACGGGTCTGGTGACCTTCGACCGCAACGACAAGAAGGACGCCTACTACCTCTACCGCGCCCTGTGGAACAAAAAAGAGCCCACTCTGCACATCTCCGACAAGCGTCGAGCAGTGCGTCAGGACTCTATTCAACAGATTAAATTCTACTCATCGGCAAGCAATGCGCCCACGCTGCTTATCAACAACGACACCGTAAAGTTCAGGGAGTATGCCCCCTGCCAGTTCAAGTCCGACTCGGTGGTGATGCGCGGCGAGAACAAGGTCGTGGTGAAGGCGGGCGAGTTGAGCGACGAGCAGACAATTACAATTGGCAGGACATTAAAATCCCGTCCATAGCCTCCCTGCCCTCGCACATCAGCAGGTCGAGGATTGAGAGATTAGGCTCAAATGGCAGGCGGTCGGAAAAGACCTGAAAGTAGGGTTCGGCAACAAATGTCGAATCCTCTTTTTGTTTTGGGCGCAGGTCGATATCACCTTCAGCCGCAACAACATACTCTTCCGACAAAGGCAACTCGCGCTTCACGCCCAGCAGATGCAGAAGCACCTCAAGGTACTCCATATTGTAGTCCACCAGATAGCGCCACTCCTTCTTGTAGAACGGCTCAATCAGGTGGGCAAAGTGGTCGAAATAGGGCGACGACTTATACGCCGACATAATCGACACCCAATGCTGATGCTGCCAGCGCTTCGAGTAGTCAATCTTCACATCGCGCATCTTCTGACGCGGACGATTGGCATTCTCGACATTCACCGTGAGCTGCATCACGCCGTTTGCCGTGAGGATTGAGGCTCGGTTACGCTGCGAGCGCTTAATGAAATTCTCGCCCAGGTCGATGACACACTCCTCACGCAGAAGGCGCGCCACATACTCCACCGAGGGCATATATGCTGAAGGAAGAATTACCATAATTACAACTTTTTACACACCATAACAATCCAGCCGTCGCGCTCCTGCTCTCTCACGCGCTCCATACCGCACTGCGCAGCCGACTCCGCCACCGCCTCGGCATCCTCCTCAAGGAAACCGCTCATAGCAATCCAGCCGCCACTCTGCAACGAGGCGGAAAAGTCCTCCATCATCATCTGCAGGATATTGCGGTTGATATTGGCAAGGATGAAATCAAACTGTTCACCACGCGCCACATCAATCGAGCCGCAGCGCACATCCACAGCCTCAGCCACACCGCTCAAGGCGATGCTGTCACGGCAACTGTCGCACGCCCAGTCGTCAATGTCCACTGCCACCATATGCTCGGCGCCGCACTTGAGCGCAACAATCGCCAGCACGCCCGTACCGCAGCCCATATCAAGACCTCTCTTGCCCTGAACCTCCGATTCTGCGATGGTCTTCGACATCAGCGCCGTTGTGGTGTGGTGACCCGTACCGAACGACATTCGTGGCGCTATCACCACATCAATCACACCCTCTGCGGGCGCAGCGTGGTGCTCGGCACGGATGCGGATGGGGTGCTCACCCTCAACATCCACAGCCTCGAAACCGCTCTCCCACTCGGCATTCCAGTTCTGCTGCTCAATCTCCAGAGCGCCAAACTTCAACCCCTGCTCCAAAAGCACAGGCTCAATCCACTGGCGGTTTTGGCACCAGTCAGCAACCTGAATGTAGGCACGCAACTCGCCCTCTGCCTCGTCAAACGCCTCAAAAGGATAGTCCGACAACAGGGCCATAACAATCTCCGACTGCTCGGCATCGGCAACTGAAATATTCAGTTCAATATATTTCATATTATGTAAAATTTACTTAATTTTGCTCTTGCATCGAAATGCGTAGTACAAAGTTAGGAAGATATGGCAGAAAATACAAAAAGGTGGCAAGAAATTTCACGAGGCTACCGCACATATATGCGCCTTGAGAAGCATCTCTCGGCAAATACCATCGAGGCTTATATGCGTGATTTGGCGCAGTTTGCCCACTTCATCCTGCGGATGTATGATGTAGCGCCCAAGAAGGTTGAGCCCGAGATGATTCAGAACTATATGGGCTGGCTCTTCGACAACCGCAAGGAGAAGAGTTCGCAGGCACGCGCCTTGAGCGGCATAAAGAGTTTTTTCAACTACCTGCTTTTAGAGGAGGTGATTGAGAGTTCGCCCGCCGAGCATATCGAAGCGCCCAAGGCGAGCAGGCGGTTGCCCGACACCCTCTCGACCGAGGAGATTGACCGACTGATATCATCCATCGACGCCTCGACAACCAAGGGTCTGCGCGACCGCGCCATTCTGGAGTTGCTCTACTCGTGCGGACTGCGCGTGTCGGAGTTGTGCGACCTGAAGATAAGCGACCTCTTTTTCGGCGAGGGCTACATCCGCGTCATCGGCAAGGGCGACAAGCAGCGCCTTGTGCCAGTGAGTGGTCTTGCGCGCGACCGCATCCAACTCTACAAGGAGCAGCGCACGGCACACCCAAGCGAGGATACGCTCTTTCTGAATAACCGCGGCTCACGCCTCACGCGCGTGATGATATTCACCATCATCAAGCAGGCTGCCGAGCGCGCTGGCATCGACAAGAAAATCAGCCCCCACACCCTGCGTCACTCATTCGCCACCCACCTTTTGGCGGGCGGAGCGAATATCCGCCAGGTGCAGGAGTTATTGGGTCACGAAAACATCCTCACCACCGAAATCTACACCCACCTCGATGATAGCCACCTGCGCCAAACCCTTGAGGAGAAGATGAATTTGGAATAGAAAATAAAAAGGCTGCCGCTACTGCGACAGCCTTTACCTTTGATATTTAAGTATTTATTACTTCAACTCAATTGAGTTCAGCATCTCCAGGCGACCCTCGTTAATCTGCTTAACGATAAGCTCACCGAAGAGAGTATTCTGCCAAGCAAACCACTTGCGGGTGAAGTCCTTTGGATTGTTCACATTGAACGACTCGTGCATAAAGCCTGTACCCGCGTCGGTGCGCATCAACTGCTCGATACACCACTTAATCTCCTTCTCGCAATCGCTTGTGAAGGCCTTCATCATAAGGCTCATTGGCCAAGCCATATCGTAGCCGATGTGTGGGCCGCCGATACCCTCACCCTTTGTGCCACGGAAGAAGTATGGGTTGCTCTCGCTCCATACGAAGCGGCGTGTGTTAGCATAAATCTCTTCGTCGATAACCTCTGGGTTGAGATACTTCATCGCCAAAAGGCTTGGCACATTGGCATCGTCCATACAGTAGTAGTTGCCGAAGCCATCAACCTCAAATGCGTAAATCTCGCCGAACTCTGGGTGGTTGTAAACTGCATACTTCTCAAGCGCAGCAGCAACCTCGTCAGCCAACACTGTGCACTCCTTTGCCAACGCCTTCTCCTTGTTCACCTCGGTCAAAATCTCGGCAGCCTTGCGCAAAGCCGACACCGCGAAGAAGTTTGAAGGAACGAGGAACTGCAAAACAGTAGCATCATCAGATGGGCGGAAGCTCGAAACAATCAAACCAACTGGGTTAACTGGCGAGCCAAGACCATTATTGGACAATGTATCGAACTGACGCTCGGTACGACGCATAAACTTATATGGGCCGTTGCCATCCTTGCGCTGCTGCTCCTTGAAGGTCTTGAGCACATTTGCGATAGCCTGCAACCACTGCTCATCGAAGATTGAGGCGTCGCCTGTAATCATCCAGTAGTAGTAAGCCAAGCGGATTGGGTAGCACAACGAGTCAATCTCATACTTGCGCTCGTGCAACTCAGGCTTCATAGCGGTCATATCCGACATCCACTCACCTGGCTTCGCGCCATCGTTGAAAGCGTTTGCGTATGGGTCGATGTTGATTGACATCAACTGACGGCGGATAACGCCAGCCAGCATAGCCTTCAACTCCTCGTCATCGTTGGCATACTGAACATAAGGCCACACCTGCGCACCAGAGTCACGCAACCACATCGCGTGGATGTCGCCAGTGTAGACAAATGTATCGTCCTTGCCATCGAGCTTGCGATAGTGAACGGTAGTGTCCAATGTATTTGGGAAGCAGTTAGAGAACATCCACGCAAGGCGCTCGTTGGTGAGCAACTCCTTCACCTTCACAATCTCCGCCTCGATAGCCTTCGAGCTAAACAGACGATCCTCAACGGCTGGACGCTGGCACACATACTCGCCGTCCTGCATAGGCGCAGGGTCAAGCTCCACTGCCGAATAATCGGTCAAAACTTCGGGCTGCGACGCGCACTCACCACACTTCGAACCCTTCTCACAACACGCCACGCACAAAAGCATAGCGGCCAAAACTGCTAAATTGAAAAATCGGTTAAACTTCATAGTTTCAATAAATTTAAGTTGTATAATTTGCTCAAAGGTAAGAGTTTTTATTTTATCTTCCTATTTTCGGCAAAATTATTTACTCTGAAGCACACTTTTCTGACTCCGATTTAGTATCTTTGCAAAAACCTATGGGCGCAAAGCGCCCGACAAAACAGAGCAATTATGAATCTTACGAAATATTCTCGCCGAGAGTCGCATCAGGTGCGAATCGGTAATGTAACAATCGGTGGCGCAGAGCCTATCGCAGTGCAGTCAATGACCAACACCTCAACGGCTGACACCCCATCGAGTGTCGAGCAGGTGAAGCGCATCGCCGCAGCTGGTGCCGGCATCGTACGCCTCACGGCGCAGGGCAGAAAGGAGGGCGAAAACCTCGAGAACATTATGGTGCAGCTGCGCAAGGATGGTTGCTCGGTGGCTATCGTTGCCGACATCCACTTCGTGCCCGAGGTGGCAGCCATCGCAGCGAGATATGTCGATAAGGTCCGTATCAACCCCGGCAACTACCGCACCTCAAACGGCGAGCTGGAGGCTCTCATTGAGCAGTGCCGAGAGCGAGGTGTGGCACTTCGCATCGGCGTAAACCACGGCTCACTTGCCAAGCGCATCTTCGATGAGTGGGGCGACACGCCGCAGGGAATGGTTGTTTCGGCGATGGAGTTCCTGAGGGTATGCCGCCGCGAGAATTTCGATCAGGTGGTTGTTTCGATGAAGTCGAGCAACACCCGTGTGATGGTACACGCCTACCGCCTTTTGGTGGAGGCAATGGCCGAAGAGGGTATGACCTACCCTATCCACTTGGGCGTAACCGAGGCGGGCAACGGCATCGAGGGCAGAATCAAGAGCGCCGTGGGTATTGGCGCATTGCTGGCTGATGGCATTGGCGACACCATCCGTGTTTCGCTCACCGAGGCTCCCGAGAATGAGGTCCCCGTGGCGCAGATGCTCGTTGAGCACTATGCCGACCGCGAGGGCGAGTTCACAATCGCTCACCCAGAGCGTTACAACGCTACGGAGTATGTTCGCCGCAGCGATATTATGACACCTATCTCACACGATGAGATTGATGATAGTTTCCTCGTTATAGAATCCACATCAAAGAACCCAACCGCAGAGTTGCGCGCGGCAATCCTCTCGCTGGAGAATGCAAAGCAGCCCGTTGTCGTGAAGTGCTGCTATGAGCAGACCGACATCGAGGAGGTAGCCGTGAAGGCGGCGGCCGATTTGGGTGTGTTGTTCCTCGATGGTCTGGCAGATGGCATCTGGGTGGATGCTCCCAACATCCCTGCCGAGCAGGTCAAGGAGATTGAGTTGATGATTCTTCAGGCAGCACGCGTGCGCTTCTCGCACACCGAGTATATCGCCTGCCCAAGTTGCGGTCGCACGCTCTATGACATCGAGAAGACTCTCGCCGACATCAAGAG
>JAFYOF010000006.1 GCA_017560305.1 Alistipes sp. | reverse complement strand
GTTGTACCGAGCCAGTAACCGATCTTGAGGTCGGTGATGAAACCGCCCGCCATTGAGAGTGCAGTACAAACCACGCCACCGATAATCAACGCTGCGGTCATACCCTCTGCACCGTTCAAACCTACGCTAACCAATACGAGTGAGCTCAAAATCAAGGTCATAAGGGTCATACCTGACACTGGGTTAGTACCCACGATAGCAATCGCGTTAGCCGCTACGGTAGTGAACAGGAATGCGATAACGAACACGATAAGCAATGCCACGATGCTCTGCATACCATTACCGAGCAGACCGAAGTGGAAGAATACCCAGCAAGCGATAAGCGCTGCGATAAGAACAGAGAGGATGAGCTTCATTGACAAATCCTGCTGTGTGCGCTCGATGATAACGGCCTTGATATCCTTCTTTGATGAGAGCTCGCTCACTGCCAAACCGACTGCCTGACGGATGATGCCTGCCTGACGGATGATACCAATCAAACCAGCCATTGCGATACCGCCGATACCGATTGGGCGACCATAGTCAGTGAAGATTGACTCTGGAGTGAGTGCCGCTGCGTCTGGCGCGATAGAGCCGATGAGTGGCACAATCAAGAACCAAACAAGGCAAGAACCAGCGGTGATGATTACCGCATACTTTAGACCGATAATATAACCAAGACCCAAAACGGCAGCGCCAGTGTTGAGTGAGAATACCACCTTGAACTTCTCGGCGCACATCGAGCCAAAGGCTGTGAGGCGTGTCGATACAACCTCAGTCCAAGCACCGAAAGTGCTCACTGCAAAATCGTAAAGACCACCGATAAGACCAGCAACTGCAAGCAACTTAGCCTGATTGCCGCCCTTCTCGCCCGATACCAGAACCTCAGTTGTAGCCGTTGCCTCTGGGAAAGGATACTTGCCGTGCATCTCCTTTACGAAATACTTTCTGAACGGAATCAAAAGCACAATACCCAACAGACCACCCAACAACGATGAAAGGAAAATCTGATAGAACTGCGCATCCAAACCGAGGATGTAGAGTGCTGGCAATGTGAAGATTGCACCCGCAACAATCACACCCGAAGATGCACCGATTGACTGGATGATTACATTCTGACCCAGCATATTCTTCTTGCCGAGCGCTGTACCCATACCCACTGCGATGATTGCGATAGGAATAGCCGCCTCGAATACCTGACCAACCTTCAAACCGAGGAAGGCAGCCGCTGCCGAGAAGATGATTGCCATCAATACACCCATACCGACAGAGTAGGGGGTAACCTCTGCAGGTGTCGAGTCTGCCGACATCAGCGGCTTATACTCCTCGCCCGCCTTCAACTCGCGATAGGCGTTGTCGGGGAGTGAAATGTTTTGCTTTTTCTGCTCCATTTTTATTTCAGTTTTAATTAATAATTCCTCTGTTTTGCGGGCAAAATCTCTCCTTTGGAGAGACCCGATGCCACCAATCATACAAAAGTAGGAATTTTTTTGCAGAAAAAGGAATAATCGGGGATGAAAAAACAAGGAGTCGGAATATTTGCATTCCAACTCCTTAGGTTTTACCTCTTACGATGCTTGGTTAAATGAACTTGTCGCCCTCGATAAAACGCACATCGTCGATGTAGTTTTTAATGCTCTGCTCCTCGCTGCGGGGGCATATCAAAAGTGCATCAGGTGTGTCGACTATAATGTAGTCTTTCAAGCCGTTAACCACTGCTATCTTACCTTTTGGTAGAGATATAAAAGTGTGCTCCGTGTCGTATGTATAGCAGGCGTCAGCGACCACCGCATTTTCGTGTTTGTCCTTCTCGGAAAGCTGGTAAACTGAGCCCCAGGTGCCGACATCGCTCCAGCCGAAATCGCCGCAACGAACATAGACATTTTCTGCCTTCTCCATCACGCCGTAGTCGATTGATATTGCTTTGCACTCCGAGAATACCTGCTCGATAGCCTCCTGCTCGCGCTCGGTGCCGTAGTCCTCCAATTTTGAAAGGAAGAGCGCGTGGTGCTCGGGCAAAAATTGCTCGAAAGCGGCGATGATAGACTTAACGGTCCAGATGAAAATACCGGAGTTCCAGAAGAATTCGCCGCAGTCAACAAACGCCTGCGCAAGCTCCAGCTGAGGCTTCTCGGTGAAGCACTTCACGCGGCTGATGCGGTCGTTGTTTGACTTTTGGATGTAGCCGTAGCCAGTCTCTGGGCGAGAGGGTTGTATGCCGATGGTCATCAGTGCGCCGTTGTCGGTTGCGAACTCCAGACACTCGTTGATAATCTGGTGGAAATCAGGCTCATTCAACACTAAATGGTCTGATGGCGTGACAATCATACGAGCCTCGGGATCGCTCTTCAGAAGCGAGTATGCAGCATAGGCGATGCAGGGCGCTGTGTTGCGACCGATGGGCTCGCACAACACCTGCTCGGGCTTTAATTCTGGTATCTGCTCCAACACCAAATCCTTATAATCGCGGTTGGTGACAACCATAAAGTTCTCAGCTGGCACGAGGGGTGCAAAACGCTCGAAGGTAGAGCGGATGAATGACTTGCCTGTGCCGAGAATGTCGAGAAACTGTTTGGGCATAGTTTTACGGCTTCTGGGCCAAAAACGAGCTCCAACACCACCCGCCATAATGACGCAATAAGTGTTTTTTACCATATATAATAAAAAGATTTTTTAATAATTATACAAAGATAAAAAATTATTCGTACCTTTGCCAAATATAAGAGTGAATTTTTGCAAAAATTATGAAGATACGATTGTTTACAATACCAAATATGCTGACGCTCGGCAATTTGGTGTGTGGTGCGAGCGCTGCAATCGCCATCTTGACCAGCGGCAATTTCCGTGTTGCATTCTGGTTGGTGGCTGCTTCTGCCATTTTCGATTTCTGTGACGGCTTTGCGGCTCGTCTTTTGAAGTGTACTTCGCCAATCGGCGTGGAGCTCGATTCGTTGGCAGATATGGTGTCGTTTGGATTGGTGCCCTCGGTAGCGATGTATAGCCTGTTCACAGGTGCACCACAGTTGTCACAATTGTCTGAAAATGTGATGGGTTGGGGCGCTTATCTCAACCTTATCATAGTTGCATTCTCGGCTCTGCGTCTGGCAAAGTTCAATGTGGATGATACCCAGACAAGCGAGTTCTGCGGCTTGCCAACGCCTGCGAATGGATTGTTCTGCCTCTCGCTTGCTATGTTGGCGCAGTCGGGCGACATCGTTTTGGCTAAGGAGGTTGTACTCGCTATCTCGGTAGTGATGGCGTGTCTGCTTATCAGCCCAATCAGAATGTTTGCATTGAAGTTCAAGTCATTCGGATGGAAGGGTAACGAGATTCGCTACTCGTTCATCGTGGTTTGTGCAATCCTGCTTGCAGCCTTCACAAAGTATGCTGTGCCTGCGATTATTATGCTTTACATCGTTATTTCGGCATTGCGTTGGATAATAAAGATGCGTAAGGCGTAGTTATAAAGGTTGATGAAGCAGTTCTCCTACATAGCAATTTGTGTGGTGGCACTCCTTTTGGGGGTGTTGCTTCCCGAGGTTGCATTCTCGCAGATTGATGCGGCGTCACTTGCGCGTGCGCAGCGTCGTGGCGAGAATACATCGTTGGGTGGCGCCAACCCATTTGCTACGGGAGAGGAGGGCAATGAGCCAGTTGACAGCACGAAGATTCAGCGCATCCGCAAGCCGCTGGAGTCATACTACTTCAACGACTCGATTCGTGCCCTGCCAAACTTTATGTGGACAATCGACCGCGATATGAACGATGCTTTCGTGATGCCGATTGACACTACTTTAAGTTCCTGGAGAATTGACTACCCCTATTACCTTGAGGGAGTGGGAGATATGACACTCGGTGGTTTGGGTCAGTCGACTTTGCCGTTCAATTACTTTGACCGCTCGCAGAGTCCCGACTTTTCGTTTGCGCAGTCTTACGATGCCTACACCTATCGAATGGATAATGTTCCTTTCTATAACTCGAAGACCCCATATATGAACTTCACCTACTTGGAGTCGGGTCAGAAGCGTTACAAGGAGGAGCACTTTGAGATTACTATGACACACAATGCCTCGCCTACGACGAGTTTCAATGTGAACTACAAGTCGCGCGGTACGAAGGGCTTGTACGACTGGCAGCGCACAACCAACAACAACCTTGCTGTGGCATTTGCCCATACGGGTAAGCGCTACTCGGTACACGCGGCATTCGTGAGAAACCGCATCAAGCAGCGCGAGAATGGTGGTGTGGTAGGTATCTGGGCGGTTGCCGACACAACTTACGAGCACCCATCGGGCGTGCCGATGAAGTTGATTGACGCCAAGGCGGAGAACTCATACCGCAATACGGGATTCTTCGTCAAGCAGGCGTATGCAATACCGTTGCAGCGTGTTACTGATTATGACTTCTCGCTGGCAGACCTCTCGGCTGTCTATGTGGGTCATATTTTTGAATATAATAATTGGAGTAAGCTCTACACCGATAAGTACGCCAAGTACACAAACGAGCGTGGTCAGATGGATGAGGAGTTCGGCGAGTACATCCCTACACAGGATGTCTACTACAAGGACTGGTACATCTCGCCACTTGAGTCACGCGACTCAATCCGTGAGCGTATGGTGTCAAACAGACTCTTTGTCGAGGCGCAGCCCTGGGATAGAAATGGTGCCGTGGGTCGTCTTGGCGGTGGTGTAGGTATGGATATGTATGCCTATTCGCAGTTTGACCTTCGCGACTACATCTCGGGCAAGTATAATGTCGACAGGAGAGTGGCGTGGTACACCTATGGTGCTGTGAGCGGAAAGGTAAAACAATATGCCGATTGGGGTGCGGATGTTAAGTTCTACCCATCGGGCTACAGAGGCGGAGATTTGCAACTCAACGCACACATTGCGTTGCAGGCGAAGCTTCGCGGTCTTCCAGTTGTCCTCCGTGGTGAATTCTCGCAGATGCGACAGTCGCCATCGTATTGGGAGGAGAACTTATTCTCGAACCACTATGTGTGGTTTAACTCCTTTAACAAGGAGAATGAAACTCGTTTCAAGGTATCGCTTGAGCTCCCCAGCCGTGCTTTTGAGTTAAGTATGTGGCAGGGCGTGGTGTCCGACAAAATCTATTATGACGCCCAGAGCCGTGTTCAGCAGGAGAGTGCAGCGATAAGTCTGACGAGTTTGTATGCTCGCAAAGATTTCCGCATTGGCGGATTTCACCTTGATCACAGGGTATTGATGCAATGGAGCACGGATCAAGAAGTTATTCCCGTTCCACTATGTAGTGCCTATCTCTCCTATTACTATGAGTTTTGGGTAGAGAAGAATAAGGTGTTGCGTATGCAGATTGGTATCGATGGAAGATACAATACATCGTATTATGCGCCATCGTACAATCCGGCACTCGCACAATTCTACAACCAGCGCGAATATGAGTTGGGAAATTATCCTTACCTCGATGCATTCGTGATGGCAAAATGGAAGAGAATGCGCATTTTCTTGAAGTATCAGCACCTGAACTGCGGTCTGTTTGGTAATGGTGAGTATTTCACTGTGGCTGGCTATCCGCTCAATCCAGGTATGTTCAAGATGGGTATTTCGTGGGGATTCTATGATTAGCGTGTTGTAATGCACAGTGTGAGCTGCCCGCAATACAAACATTTATGTCAAAAAAGACAATTATTTTTTCGATCGTTCTTATTTTAATTGGAGTAACAATTTTTGAGTCTCGTATTTTGAACGAGGAGTTGGTGCAAGCCGAGACGGTGGCAACAACTTTGGTAGAGGAGACTCCACAGATCGCTGTGACAGCGACAAAAGACAGTGTAGAGGTGCAGGAGTGGATCATCTCGGAGTGGGATGCTATGATGCAGCGAGTGAGCAAAGATGAGGGTCAGGACTGGCTCTTGATGAGTGCCATCGCTTATAGCGAGTCTCGCTTCAAGTCGAACCTTGTGTCAAAGCAGGGTGCCATCGGCCTGATGCAGGTGATGCCTATCGTGGGCAAGCAGTTCAATGTTGAGAAGGAGAATATCGCCGACCCAGAGACGAACATTCGTCTGGCTGGCAAGCTCCTGAAGCAGATTGACAAGACATTGAAGATTTCGCCCGCAGCCTCAGCAGACGATCGTTTGAGCATTATTCTTGCTTGCTACAATGGTGGTATCGGCCATGTGTCGGATGCGCGCCGTTTGGCAAAGAGCAATGGAGAGGACTACAACTCTTGGGAGGTCGTGGCTCGTTATCTGCAGCAGAAGGCCGACCCAGCAGTGTACGAGAGCGAGTTGGTTCGCCACGGTAAGTTTACAGGTAGCCGCCAGACCGAGGCGTATGTACGCGAGGTTATGAAGCGCTACGATGTGTACCAGCGAATGGTGACCGACAAGCAGATTTAACTTTTATGAAGCGTTTGGTTTGGGCTTGAGTAGCAAGCGGCTACCATAAGCCTGAATCACAAGCGCGGAGATTGCTCTAGGAAGGATTAAAATCAGAGCCGCACCCGATGGGGATGCGGCTCTGATTTTTTATGCGCTATGAGTTATTATCTCTTTTCCTGACGCTTGGTGTAGAGGAAGCGGCGAATCTTCTTTGAAGGTGTCTTCTCGAACTCGTTCTCCTCCTCGACAACCTCCGAGATGCGAGAGAAGCGGTTTACCTTTGAGTTTACATACTTCAGGAGCTCCTGCTTGACCTCCTCCATACGCTTTGCCCACTCGTCCTTCTTGAGGTTCCACTCGTCGCGGGTAATCTCCCACTTTGCCATAAACTCATCCTTGAGCTTCTCGATAGCCTCGCTGTCGAAGTGAACAAGGGCGATAAGGTGACCATCCTCCTCAGTAACGACTGACTCCGATACGAATGCGTGTGAGTTCAATACGCTCTCAATCTCCTCAGGGTAGATGTTCTCACCGCTTGGGCCGAGAATCATATTCTTCAAGCGACCCTTGATATAGAGGTAACCATCCTTGTCAAATTCACCCAAGTCACCTGTGCGGAACCAGCCATCCTTGGTAAATACCTCGGCGGTAGCCTCTGGGTTTTTGTAGTATCCCTGCATCACTGATGGGCTGTTGATGACGATTTCGCCAAGACCAGTCTCTGGGTTTACATTATCCAAACGGATATCAACGCCAACCATTGCAGGACCAGTTGCGCCAATGCGGCACTTGCCTGGAATCTGACCTGCGGCCATTGGTGCAGTCTCAGTCAAGCCATAGCCGATAGCGTATGGGAAGCCACCCTCGTGGAGGAATGTCTCTGTGTCAATATGCAACTTTGCGCCACCGATGCCGAGGAAGCGAACACGACCACCAAAAGCGGTCATCAACTTCTTTGAAGCGAGACGATGCAGGATGCGGCGGAAGAATCCGATGCCGTAGAGCGTAGAGATGAACTTGTTTGATGTAAACTTCGCCTTCACCTGACTATTGAATACCTTCTCGATGATAAGTGGCACGATAAGGAAGATAGTAGGGCGCACCTTACGCAATGCTGGGAGCAGGATTGATGGGGTAGGTGGCTTCTCCAGATATGTCATTCTACCACCGCCGCTGAAGATGAGCAACAATCCCAAAGTACACTCATAGGTGTGTGACATAGGCAGAACTGAAAGTGTAACATCAGTCTCGTAGATTGGGAACAGAATGTTGCACAGGCAGGCATTCGATGCGAGGTTGTAGTGGGTAAGCATCACACCCTTTGGCTTCGATGTTGTGCCCGAGGTGTAGATGATAGCCGCCAAATCCTCTGGCTGAGGGATAACCTTTGAGCCCTGCTCGTGGACAGTCTGAGAAATTACGCTCAGATTCTTTGTGCGAATAACGATATTGAGCTTCGCTACGGTCTCCTTCGAGAGCTTGGTAAAGAGCTTGTCTGACACCAGCAATGCCTTTGCCTCAGAGTGCTCGATGAGAGAGTTGAGCTCGTCGCCTGTGAAATCTGGCATCAATGGTACAACCACCATACCCGCAGTGGTAACCGCAAAATAGCTCACGCCCCAGTTAGGCATACTGCTACTAAGCAATGCAACCTTATCGCCAGCCTTCAAGCCTGCACCAAGCAGAAGCTCCTGCACCTGCTCTACGCGCTCCTTCACCTCGCGATAGGTGACATCCTCACCGCCCAACATCGTAAAGGCGATATTGTTTGAGAACTTCTCGACACTTGTGTGAAGAAGTTCATAAATAGTCTTTAATTTGATCATAAAATGAATATTCGTGTTAAATTTTTACGAAGATAGTGAAAAAATATTAAATTTCACTAATTTTGTGTTGAAAATGGTAATTGTTGAGACTAAACATATCAAAAATGCTGCTATAGCTGCAGGATTTGACTTGTGCGGAGTGGCGCGATGTCAGAAATTCCCACTTAATCGTCTGGCTTTCAACAGATGGCTTGAGCGGGGATATGACTCGTCGCTGGGTTATATGCGCAACTATCAGGATATGCGTTTCGATGTCACGCAGATGGTCGAGGGAGCGCGTTCGGTGGTGGTGTGCGCCGTGAGTTACAAGTCGGATGTGAGCGGCGGATATGGCAAGGAGGACAGGTGCAAGGTAGCATCCTACGCCTGCAATCGTGATTACCATAAGTCGCTGAAAAAGATGTTGCAGTCGTTGCTGAAGGAACTGCAGAAGATCTATCCTGAGCTGAAGGGCAGGGCGTGTGTGGACTCTGCTCCGATACTTGAGAAGCAGTATGCCGTGGAGGCGGGCTTGGGCTGGATAGGAAGGCAGTCGTTGCTTTTGACGCCCGAGTTTGGCTCGTATGTGTTGCTGGGAGAGTTGGTGCTGGATTGCGAGGTGGATGCCTACGATGAGCCTATGCAGTCGGTGGGGTGTGGCGAGTGCAGAAGATGTATGGAGGCCTGTCCTGCGGGCGCCATCGTTGAGCCGATGACCATCGACACCGCGCGCTGCATATCGTGCCAGACCATAGAGAAAGTGGGGGAGAGTGCTGCGCCCTTGAACGGCTGGATATTCGGTTGTGATGAGTGTCAGAACTGTTGCCCCTACAACAAAAAAGCGAAGTCGCATAGCAACTCCGCCTTTGACCCTTTGTTTGAT
The DNA here is from genome assembly GCA_017560305.1 of Alistipes sp. The sequence continues at coordinate 1,859 of JAFYOF010000006.1, read as the reverse complement.
CCCCGTGAAATCTCCGCCGAAGAGTGGCTCGCGATGAGCGAAGAGGAGTTTTCTGTGCGCTTTGGCTCTACACCGCTGAAGCGTAGCGGTCTGGAGAGAATAAAGCAAAATGTCAAACGAGGTTAATCTATAAACTCTCCTTTGGTATTGATATAGTGGTAGCCCCAATCGTCGTCATCGTCAAAGCCGTAGACCATTGCGACACCATCTTGGAATGAGAATGCATCATCAAATCGCGGCTCGATGACCATCTCGCCCTCGGTGTTGATAAATCCCCACTCCTCGTCGACCTTCACTGGTGCTAAACCATCGCCGAAAGAACCTACATCGTCATATTTTGCCTCAATGACAACCTCTCCCGATTTATTAATAAAACCCCATTTCTGGTCAAGCATCACCGAGGCAAAGTCGTTGTCGAACTGCCAGGCTTCGTCAAATTGGCAAGGAATCGCAATCTCGCCTGCCATATCAATATAGCCCCATTTGCCATCAACTTTTACGGGCGCTAACTCCTCGGTAAAATAACCACAATCTTCAAAGCGGAAATCGATGGTCGTATTGTTGTGGATGTCAATAAATCCGCACTTGCCATCCTTGCAGGCGCACGCTCGGTGGATGTTGAGACCTGCGGGAGAAAACTCTTTATAGACTACAGGCACAAGGATGTTGAAATCCTTGTCAAATAAGCCAGCCAAACCATCCTTCTCAACCCAATAGCAGGGAATTATCTCGCCATCTATTTCAATTCCTATGGCAGCTATCTCGTCATACTCATACGGTAGCATAACCTCGCCAGCCTTGTTGATGTAGCCCCATTTGTTATTCATCGACACCTCGATATACTCGCCTGACCACATAGTGTCTGGGTGTAACCAGTCAAACGCGGGCGCAATAAGCTCCTCGCCCGCTGGGTTGCGGAAGCCATATTTGTCATCCTGCTCAAATGGTGTAAACTCCTCTTTTGGGAGCGAAAGAAGGTAGTCGCGTCGTGTCATAGCGTTAAAGGTTTCTACAAAGTTAGGAAAATATATAAAAAGAAACAAGGTTGCCAGCGAATCCCGACAACCTTGTGAAAGAATCTATTTCAGTTCTACTATTTGTAGAAGAGTGAGCTGATCTCCTTGTAGTTGTGAACATGCTCGATAACCTCTGCGAAGATATCAGCAACTGACAATACAGTGAACTTGCTCAAGTCCTTCTCCTGGTTGAGAGGAATGGTATCTGTTACGATAACCTCCTGCAACTTACTCTCGTTGATGCGCTCATAAGCAGCACCCGACAATACTGGGTGAGTAATCACGGCGCGAACGCTCTTTGCACCCTTGTCCATCAACATATCGGCAGCCATACAGATTGTACCAGCTGTATCGATCATATCGTCAACGATGATGATGTTACGACCCTCTACATCGCCGATAGCGGTCATTGAGCCAACAACATTAGCCTTTGCGCGCTCCTTGTGAGAGATGATGATAGGAGCGTGGAGGTGCTTCGCATAAGAGTGAGCACGCTTTGCGCCACCCATATCTGGAGAAGCGATTGAAAGGTTCTCGATGCCGAGGTTCTTGATGTAAGGAACGAAGATACCGCTTGCGTAAAGTGCGTCAACTGGTACATCGAAGAAGCCCTGAATCTGGTCAGCGTGCAAGTCCATTGTCATCACGCGGTCAACACCAGCAGCAACCAACAAGTTTGCAACCAACTTCGCACCGATTGGTACGCGTGGGCGGTCCTTGCGGTCCTGACGAGCCCAACCGAAGTAAGGGATAACTGCGATAACCTTGTAAGCAGATGCACGGCGTGCAGCGTCAATCATCATCAACAACTCCATCAAGTTATCAGATGAAGGGAATGTTGAC
>JAFYOF010000005.1 GCA_017560305.1 Alistipes sp. | reverse complement strand
GTTCCACAATGTGTGCGGCGAGGTAAACCTTAAGAACTTGTTTGGTGTGCCAGCCGTTCCATTTAGAACAGATGACTGGAACGATGTAAAATAGGAACTACTAAAACCTGATGAATATGAAGAAGTTATTTTTATTGATGGTCGCCGTGGCTCTCTCTTTAGGTGCATCGGCAAAGGTTGTGTTGCCCAAGATTTTGGGTAGCAATATGGTGATTCAGCAGAATGCGGATGTGAATCTGTGGGGAAAGGCTGACGCCAACAAAAAAATCGTTGTGAAGGTTAGCTGGAGCAAGGATAAGGTGCAGACCAAGGCCGACGCCGAGGGTAACTGGGCTGTGAAGGTGGCTACACCTGCGGGCTCATACGATAAGCACACCATCTCAATCAGCGACGGCGAGGCTGTTGTGCTTGAGAATGTGATGATTGGTGATGTTTGGGTTACTTCGGGTCAGAGTAATATGGAGATGCCTCTGCGTGGTTGGGAGCGTCAGCCAGTGGAGAACTCTGGTGACTATGTCCTTTCGGCTGGAAAGTATGCTGACAAGATTCGTCTGTTTACCGTACAGCGTGCCCGCTCATACAATGCCGACAAGGATGATTGCGAAGGTGGCGAATGGTTGTGTGCTGCTCCTGGTAGCGCATCAACGATGTCGGCTGTGTCGTATCTGTTTGCCTACAATGTGGTGGATGCCATCGACTTCCCGATTGGTATCATCACATCAAACTGGGGCGGTACTCGCGTGGAGTCGTGGATGCCAATGTCTGCTTTGAAGGATATCCTCTCAAAGGAGCAGATTGAGCATAAGCACACCGTTCACTCAATCAAGCCAACCGAGCTCTACTGCGCAATGATTGCCCCTATCACCAAGTTCAACGCACGCGGTTTCCTGTGGTATCAGGGTTGCTCAAACCTGAGCGATATTGACCACTACGATGTTATGATGGCTCGTATGGTGAAGCAGTGGCGCGAGGATTGGGGTGACACAGAGAACAAGATGCCATTCTACTTCACTATGATTGCACCTTACAGCTACGGCGACTCTCGCAATATCTCTTATCCTTTGTTTGTTGAGAATCAGGTGCGTGCGCTGGATATCATTCCTAACTCTGCTATGGCAGCGACAACCGACGCAGGCGCCGAGTATTGCATCCACCCAGCAAAGAAGAACGAGGTGGGTAAGCGTATGGCGGCATTTGCTCTGCGTGATTTGTATGGTCAGGGCGGAGTAGATGTGGTAGCTCCTACCTATGAGTCTTACCGCGTGGATAAGGATGCTATCTTCGTGACTTTGAAGAATGTAGGCGTCGGCTTGCAGCCAGGTTACGGCCACACCGTAAAGGGCTTTGAGATTGCAGGTGCCGACAAGGTGTTCCATCCAGCTTATGCCTATGTGTCGGGTCATCGTGAGGTGCGTGTGTCAAGTTCTGCAGTGAAGGAGCCCGTTGCAGTTCGCTATGCGTTCCGCAACTACATCCCTTGCGACCTAGCAAACATCCTTGGCGTGCCAGTGCCTCCATTCCGTACCGATAACTGGAACGATGTGAGATAAAAATTGTCAAAGAGGCGAATGTCTGAAGACACTCTTCTTAAACAATTTTAGAGTTCCCAAAAATTGCAGCGGGTCACTTAACCGACAGGGTTGGGTGGCTCGTTTTTTTGCGGAAAATGCTTTTGGGTGATGTGATTTTCGGCTGATGTGGTTAATTATGCGGAAATTTGTCGCATAGAGTGGTGTGAATGAGAAAAAATGATTATCTTTGTTTAGATATTGTAAAACTTAAACCTAACAATAACAATGAAACGATTTTTTTCCTTTTTGACAATCGCTCTTGCAGCTGTTGTCTTGTGGGGTTGTTCGGGTGGTGAGACCGAGGTGGCTCTGACCGCATCTCTCGAGACTCTGCAATTCGCAGCCAATGGCGGATCGCAGAGGGTGACTTTGACCGCGGGAGATGACCTTGAGGTGACATCTTCACAGCCAAAGTGGTGTACTGCCACAGTTGATGCCCAGAAGGTGTTGACCGTAACTGCAAAGAAGAATTTATCTGCCAAGAAGCGCAGTGCCGAGATTCTGCTCACTGCAGGCTCACAGACCAAGACGATTGCCGTATCACAGAAGGCGGGCTCTGGTAAGATTGACGCATTTACCCTCTCAAGCCTCACATTCCCCGATTTGTATCCAACAGGTCGTGGTGAGGTGAATGTGAACTCTGCAGAGGGCAGCTACAATATTATGATTACCCTCACCGACCCAGTATATCCTTGGCGCATTGAGGTTACCGAGGGCGACTTCGTTTCAACCAAGTATGGCGAGAATCAGAAGGGCTCTGGTTACTTCAGCTTTGAGGTAGAGGCAAACAATACTGTTGATGTGCGTACAGCCTTGCTCACAATCATCTCAGAGTATGAGGGTGCAAAGTGTACTTACGAGCTTACAGTTATTCAGGATGCGACACACCGCATTCAGGATCCTATTGAAGCACCTAAAATTGAGTGGTAGTTATGAAGAAGTATTATTTGATATTAGCCCTGTCGGCGATTCTTGCATCTTGTACCAATAACAATGTAGTAAACGATGAGCCGCAGCCTGTTGCAATTGCGCGTGATAAGATCTATGCGTCAATTGACCAGAATGATACTCGTGTTCAGTTGAATGATGAGCTCAAGTCGGTATGGACCGCGGGCGATCAGGTGACTATCTACGGGCCAAAGGAGTATTCTCAGTGGAAGTTCGATGGTCAGACTGGTGACCGCGTGGGCGTGTTCAGTCTGGTGAAGGCCTATGAGCCAATGCCGGATAAGGTGGGCAAGTATTACGCAGTCTACCCAAGCCTTGGTGAAATCGACTACTCGGAGACCACAGCGTCAAACGCCGAGCTTATCACCGAGTTGCGCTCAAAGCAGACTTATACCAAGGGTTCTTATTGCCCAAAGTCAAATGTGATGTTCGGTACCAGCGAGGATGGTGCATCATACCTTTTCAAGAATGTCGTATCTTACCTCCGCCTGAGCATTGCTGGTGGCGTGAAGGAGCCAAAGACCATCAAGAGCATCGATGTGTTGGGTAACAACGGCGAGATTTTGGCTGGTAGAATGTACATCAACAGCAAGGAGGGTACAGCATCTTTCCGTGGCGATGATGTGACTACCTCTGATATTATTACCCTCGATTGCGGTAAGGATGGCGTTGTCCTCTCGGAGACTCCTCAGGAGTTCTACATCGTAGTGCCAGCATCGCCTTGCTACAAGGGTATCACCGTGTGTGTGAACTTTACCGATGGCACAACCTACTTGCGCAGCACTACAAAGAGCATTAACTTCCGTCCAAACTACATCCACCCAATGGCTACATTCTCAACCGACGAGGAGGTAGAGTGGCAGCGTGCATACATCAAGCACCGTGGTCAGAAGGTTGCTATGCCACACATCTCTGGCTCAAGCGCATTGTCTGGATTCGTAATCTGGGGCGATGGTAATATGTCAATGTTCGGTGGCGAGAACGACTATCGTTACACCGATGGCGAGGAGGAGCACACAGTCACCATCCAGGTGGTAGGCGCTCACCAGTTCCAAATGAATCATTGTACGGGAATTACACATATTGATTTGACTAATTTTTAATCGTAGTTTGAAAGTATGAAGAAGTTATTATTTATACCGCTACTTTTTGTTACCTTCTGCTTGTCGGCTGCGCCGATTGGTGAAAAGAAGGCTCGTGATATCGCTTCGCAGTTCTTCGCAAAGAGAGTTACCCGTGGTGCAAATGTGCAGTTGGCACTCGAGTGGGCGGGTCACGATATCAATGTGGCTACAACCCGTGGCGCTGCAACTGATACCGAGGAGGCGCTGATGTATATCTATAACCTTGCTGATGGCAAGGGCTTCGTGGTCGTGTCAGGTGATGACAGCACACGCCCAATCATCGGTTACTCTAACGAGGGCTCGTTCCAGGTCAATGACATCGCCGATGCTACACGCTGGATGCTTTCATCTTGGTGTGAGCAGATTGAGGCTTCGCGCGAGGCTAACATCCCACCGCTGAATGGTGGCGTTATCTTCGACGATTCGGAAGATATCGTAGAGGAGCTTCTCTATGAGACCGCAAAGTGGAATCAGGGTGAGCCATATAACCGCCTGTCACCTCATTACACCGATGGTAAGGCTCCATCTGGTTGCGTTGCAACGGCTATCTCTATCGTGATGCGTTATCACTGCTGGCCAGACCGCGGTGAGGGTACAACCCCAGCCTATAAGGTTGACCGCGAGGAAGGTAAGCAGGACTGGGATGTCCCAGCAAATACCCTCGGCAGAGAGTATAAGTGGAACAGAATGCCATTGGAGTACAAGAAGGGCGAGTACTCTACCTATGAGGGTGACGCTGTGGCTGAGTTGATGTACGATGTCGGTACTGCAATGAATATGGGCTGGGCTCCTGGTGGCTCTGGTGCTGTGACTGGTTTGATGCCTGAGCGTTTGTCAAAGTACTTCAAGTATGGCAAGGGCGCACGCTGGTTGGGCTCTGGCAGCTTCAGCGAGGCAGAGTGGACTCAGTTGTTGCAGCAGAACCTTCGCGCCTATGGTCCAATGGTAGGTGCTGGTGGTGGTCACGCCTATGTGGTTGATGGCTACGACTCAAAGGGTTATTTCCACTTGAACTATGGTTGGGGTGGTAGCGCCGATGGTTACTACTACTTGCCGGACAATGACTTCTGCCGCTCGATGGGTGCTTGCTTCTATTTCGAGCCAGACCGCGATGGCACATCAAAGCCACGCGATGTATGTAGCTATGTAGGTTTGGGTACAAGCCGTAAGGATAAGGATAACCCAGATGAGACACACTGGATGTGTACTTGGTGGGGTCTTGAGACTGAGTCTTGCGAGTTCAAGCCAGGTCAGGCTATTCCTTTGAGAAGAACAACTGCACGCAATGGTGGTTTGGGTGCCTTCACGGGTTATGTAAACCTCGTTTTGTGCGACCGCGATGGTAACTTCATCGAGACTGTGGAGGAGAATTACTACAACGCATTGCCAGCCGGTGCTGAGTTGTGGAAGAACTCACACAACGAGAAGAAGGTGACCTTCAAGACTGCGTTGAAGCCTGGTTACCGCTTGCGTTACTACTTCAAGGGTGAGAACCCAGGTGAGTGGGAGTGGATGCGTGATGGTAGCAGCAGCAATGTTAGCCAGATTGTACTTTGCGCTTCTCCTGACGAGATTGCCGAGAGTATGAAGCTCACTTACGACAAGTCGGAGAAGACACTCTACTTCTACTCTTATATCGCTCTGAAGTATGAGGTTAAGGATTCGGAGGGTAATGTGAAGGCGAGCGGTATGACTGCTGGTGGTCGTTACTTCAACACCGAGCTCGATGGCGAGTACAATATCTACCACGAGAAGGGTCCAAAGGTTGATATGAAGAAGTTTGCTGAGGGTCTTTACACTATCTCATTCACTTGCGGTAGCGATCCTTATGTAATCACAGTTCAGATTTAATCTTGCGATTTTATATCTTGGGCGAAGCGGACTGTTAGGTCTGCTTCGCCTTGTTTTTGGTGGAGTGATGGCGTGTCGGTGGCGGCAGGACGCAAGGTGAGGATGCAGGCTCTATGCCAGAGCAGATTATGCGCAAAGTGGTGCAAAATGTGGGGTAAAACAACGATTTTTCATTTCAGGCGAAAAATAATTTCCGTTTTAGTGCCGTTATAACAAAAAATATGTGTAATTTTGCACGATAATACCCTGCTATGTGCAGTAAAGAAGAGAAAATGAGAAAATTTTTATCATATATTCTGCCTGTCATTCTGCTTTGTGCGGCTATTTCAAGCTGCTCAAGCATCCAGCGAGTGATTAGAACTGACGACCCCGACCTTATCTTCTCGCAAGGTAAGTTGTACTACGAGGGCGGCAAGTGGGATAAGGCAATTTTGCTTTTCGAGCATTGCGAGCCATTTCTGAAGGGTTTCCCCCAGGAGGACTCGGTGGCATACTACAAGGCACACGCCTATTTCAAGAGTTACGACTATCTCACATCGGCTACACTCTTCGACGAGTTCCGCCGTACATATGGCCGTAGCGTCTTTATCGAGAATGCCGAGGCGCTGTATGCAATCAGCCTCTATGAGATGTGTCCAGGTCCAGAGCGCGACCAGAGCACTACTGCGGCTGCCATCATCGCCATCTCGGAGTTTATGTCACACCACCCACAGAGTGAGCAGATTCCTTACTTCCTCGAGATGACCAAGGAACTTACCTGGCGTATGGAGGAGCGTTCTTACCTGAATGCTTACACCTACTACAAGATTCTTCGCTACGACTCGGCGATTATCGCCTTCAAGAATGCGTTGAAGAAGTATCCAGAGTCACACCGCCGCGAGGATATGATGTACTACATTGCAATGTCGGCCTATAAGTTTGCAGACAACTCGGTTTCATCGAAGCAGTCTGACCGATTTATGACGATGCTCGACTCTTACTACTCATTCATTATGGAGTACCCTGAGTCAAAGTATCGTGCCGAGCTGGATAAGGCGGCAGAGGTAGCAAAGCGCCACATCGAGAAGAACAAGGCTGACGACGCCACAACGGAGGCAGCAAAAGAGTAAAAGAAAATAACAACGACAAAATATAGATAAGATGGAGATTAAGAAGAACATTCCCAACAACACAGTGACACGCAAATTGGTTGATTTGGATCACGAGACTGGTAACATCTACGAGAGCATCAACATCATCGCTCGTCGTGCAAACCAGATTTCGACAGAGCTCAAGACTGAGCTTAATCGTAAGTTGGCTGATTTCTCATCGCCTACCGACACTATGGAGGAGACTTTCGAGAACCGTGAGCAGATTGAGATCTCACGCTACTATGAGCGTCTTCCAAAGCCAGTGATCATCGCTACCGAGGAGTTCCTCGATGACGAGATCTACTACCGCAGAGGTTAATATGAATTGGGACTGTCGGGCGCGG
>JAFYOF010000060.1 GCA_017560305.1 Alistipes sp. | reverse complement strand
TTAGGTAATTAGGGTTAATAATTTTTAGTATGGATTGGTTATACTCGCTATTCTTGGGCGAGGGTATCGCACACACGGTGCTGGTACTCGCATTGGTCATCACCATCGGCGTAATGTTGAGCAAGATTAAGATTTGCGGCATTTCTTTGGGTGTGACCTGGATTCTGTTTGTTGGTATCGCTGCCGGTCACTTCGGCATGACGATTGACCACAACACACTTCACTTTATCAAGGAGTTTGGTCTTATTCTCTTTGTATTCTCTATCGGTATGCAGGTAGGTCCTGGTTTCTTCTCTTCGTTCAAGGAGGGCGGAATCAAGATGGTTAGTTGCGCTGCGGCGGTTGTGTTGCTCGGTGCGCTCACTACCTATATTATACACTTGGTGACTGGTACTCCAATGCCTACAATGGTGGGTATTATGTCGGGTGCGGTGACCAACACCCCAGGTCTCGGTGCTGCACAGCAGGCTTACGCCGACACAACGGGCATCAGCGACCCTACCATCGCATTGGGTTACGCCGTAGCCTACCCATTGGGTGTGGTTGGTATCATCACCTCTATCATCCTTGTGCGCTTCATCACCCGCGTAGATTTCGCGCAGGAGAACAAGGCGCTGGATGCTATGCGTTCTGACCACTCGAATGTGGAGCGCCACTCTGTGGAGTTCACCAACGGTGCTTTGGCGGGTCACACTATCGCTCACTTGCGCGATTTGATTAACCGCTCATTCGTAATCTCACGCATTATGCACGATGATGGCTCAATCACCATCGCTGACGGTACAAGCGAGTTGCGTATCGGCGAGAAGTTGCGCCTGATTTGTGCGCCAGAGGATCGTGAGGCAGTGATTGCATTCCTCGGTCAGCCAGTAGAGATGACAAAGGAGGAGTGGGGTACTGGCGTAGAGTCTCCAACACAGCTCGTGTCACGCCGTATCGTTATCACCAAGGCGGCTATCAACGGCAAGAAGCTTTCGGACCTTCGTCTTCGCACGAAGTACAACATCAACATCACACGCATCAACCGTGCGGGTATCGACCTTATCCCTTATCAGGGTATGGAGCTCCAGATTGGTGACAAGGTGATGGTTGTAGGTCAGGAGAAGGCTATCGATCAGGTGGCTGGCGTGCTGGGTAACTCGATGAAGAAGCTCAACGAGCCACAGCTTTTGACTATCTTCCTCGGTATCGCACTCGGTGTGTTGTTCGGTTCTATTCCATTGATGAACATCCCACAGCCCGTGAAGCTCGGTTTGGCTGGTGGTCCACTTATCATCGCTATTCTGATTGGTCGTTTCGGCCCTCACTTCCACTTGGTGACCTACACCACAATGAGTGCCAACCTTATGTTGCGCGAGGTGGGTCTTGCGATGTTCCTAGCGGCGGTAGGTATCGGTGCAGGTGATGGTTTTGTGGATGCTATCGTGGGCGGCGGTTACCGCTGGATTGGCTACGGTGTCATCATCACAATGTTGCCACTCTTGATTGTGGGCTTGTTCGCACGATTGAAGCTAAAGATGAATTACTATACATTGATGGGTCTTATGGCGGGTAGCGTTACAGATCCACCAGCATTGGGATACGCCAACGCTACGGCAGGAAACGATATGCCTGCGGTAGGTTACGCAACGGTCTATCCAGTGGTTATGTTCCTCCGAGTTCTGACTGCGCAGTTGCTGATTTTGATGGTAGCGTAAAGATTGAGGGCTGTCCAACCTGAGTGTTGTGACAGCCCTTTTTCTATTCTTTCGATTTCTTACGATACGGACACGAAGCGTCATCGCACGACGAGCAGCGAGTGTAGCGGCGCGTAGTGATGGCGCGGTAGAGTGCCCTGATGAGCCACGCAACCACGGCGACGAAGATGATGCATACGGCTATGTTTTGCCAATTCATAAAGTCTCTTTTTGCAAATTTACAACTTATTTCCCAATCTGCAACTCTTCGCGCGACCAATCACCCAATGCCATAGCCAATGTGGCATAGTTGATATATTGCTGCGCAATGAGGGTGCAGAGCGTCAGGCGTGAGGAGTACCAGGTCTGCTCGGTGGAGATTACATCCAGATAATTCTCCATTCCGCCCTCATACAACGCCCGCGTAAGGCTTGCGATGCGGTGGTTTGCCTCCACGAAGGAGTTGTAGCGGGCAATCTGCTCATCGTAGGTAGCAATGGCAATCAGCGCCGACTCCACCTCCTGCAACGCCTCCAGAATCTTCTCTTCGTAACTCAATACGGCGGCGTTGTAGTTCGAGCGGGCAATCTGCTCGGCACGCCTCAAGCGGTTGAATGAAAAGAGAGTTTGCGTCACCGATGCCGCCGCACCCCACGCCCAATAGCCCTGCGAGAACAGGTTCTTTGCCGAGTTGCTCATTCCGCCACCCTCGCCCGTGAGGGCTATTGATGGAAAGCGGTTGCTGTGTGCTATGCCCACCTTTGCCGCTGCCGCCAGCAACTCATAATACGACTGCATAATGTCGGGTCGGCGTGTGAGCAGGGTGCTCGGCAGACCTATGGTCACGCCTTGCGGGAGGTCGGCAACCGAGAGCGACTCGGGCGTCTGGAAGTCAAGTTGTGGTGTCTCACCCAGCAGGGTAGAGAGCGAAAACTTACTCTGCACCACGGCACGCCTATACTGCGCCACATCTGCCTCGGCGGCATAGACAAGGCTCATCGCCTGATCTACATCAAGTCCCGTAGAAAATCCCTGCGCTGCCATCTGCTCGATAAGTTGCGCCTGCTGCTTGCGCAGTGTGAGACTCTGCTCGGCAATTGATAGGCACTCCTGACCCTCTCGCAGAGTGAAATAGGCGGCTGCGACCTCTTTGCTGAGCGACAACTGCACACCACGATACGCCCACTCCGTGGAGAGTATGTTTGCCTGTGCCTCGCGGCGCGTGTGGCGCAGAGCACCGAACAGAGAGACATTCCACGAAGCGGTGGGTTGCAACGCAAACTCATACTCCTTAACCGACTTTGCGTCCTTAACCTCGCCCTGCAGACCTAACTCAAGACTTGGCAGAAACTCCGCCTGCGCTTGCGATAGTGCGTAATGAGCAGTCTCAATCTTGGTGGCGGCGATGGCGAGATTGCGGTTGTTCTCAAGTGCGTGGCGTATGAGTTCGTTCAGCGTCGGGTCATTATACATCAGCCACCACTCGCCCTCCAACTCCTCGCCCGCATCCACTACGGCATCCTGAAAGAGGTAGTTCTGCGGAATATCCACCACGGGGCTCTCCAACGGCTTGGTGCACGAGCCGAGCAGGGTTGCACCCGCAATAAGCGCCACGATGGTACTCTTGTGGCTCTCCGTGCGCCCCCACTTGGCAACGAGGTAGAATGTGGCGGGGTAGAGGAAGATGCCCACCGCCGTGGCGAGCAACATTCCGCCCACCAACGCTACGCCCATAATATTTCGTGCCGTAGAGTAGATGCCCGAGGCAAAGACCAGCGGCATAACGCCCAGGATAAACGCAAATGCGGTCATAATGATGGGTCGCACACGCTCCCTTGCCGCTATCATCGCCGCCTCGGCAAGCGAGATATTAGGCGTTGTGCGGTAGGTGGTGTCAGCATATTCAACAACTAAAATAGCATTCTTCGCCGCTAGTCCGATAAGCATAACGATAGAGATTTGTAGGTAAATATTATTCTCATAGAGCGAATTGGCAAAATGCGCCGCCAAGGTCGCCACCAATGCGCCCACCACGGCCGTTGGTACACTCATAAGGATAGCCAGTGGCAGTCCCCAACTATTATATAGCGCCGCCAATGCCAAAAAGACAAAGAGCAGGGCGAGCAGATAGATATAGACGCCACTCTGCGAAGCATTTGCCTCCTGAAACGAGGTGCCGCTCCACGCAAAACCCACATCATCGGGTAGTTGTCTCTGCGCAATCGTTGTGATTGTCTTCATCACATCGCCCGTGGATGCCTTCTCGGAGGGCGTCACGGTCAGCGAGATGGATTCATATAAGTTGAACTGCGTGATGTACTCCACGCCCACGGTGTCCTTCACATCTACAAACGCAGCCAGCGGAACACTCTCGCCCTTGCCATTCTGCACGAAGTAACTGTTTATCGCATTCGCGCTTGCACGCCTATCTGCCGAGGCCTGAATGTAGGTCTGGTAGAGTTTGCCGAAGCGGTTGAACTGCCCGATGTACTCGCCACCGAGGTAGGTCGAAAGGGCAGAGTAGATATCGCTCAACTCCACACCCTCGCTCATCGCCTGACGCTTGCGAATCTCAATCAGACGCTGTGGTGTGTCGGCATTGAACTGCGTAGAAACAGATGCAATGGTGGACTCCTCACGCAGAGCATCCATAAACTTCGTGGTCTGCTCCATCAGGTATGCCGTGCCGCGACCCTCCAGATCCTGTACCTCAAGCGTGATGCCCGCCGTAGTACCAAGACCTGGAATAGATGGCGGAATAAAGGCGTAGCACTCCGCCTCGGGTATGGCAACATACAACTCCTCGGTGAGTTGCGCCGCAATCTGCATTGCTGAGAGTTTGCGTTGCGAGAAATCCTTCAACATCACGAAGATAATTCCGCTGGAAGTGGAACTGATGCCCGCCATCATATTGAATCCCGCTGCCAGTGCAGTGTGCTCCACATCATCGCGCGCGGCAACAATCGCCTCGGTGTGCTGCATTGCCTTCAGGGTGGTTTGCAACGATGATGCCTCGGGCGTTGAGACCATCACCATCACATAACCCTGATCCTCGGCGGGCAGGAATCCCGTAGGCAGAAGTTTCCACCCGATGCCAATCGCCGCGAGCATAGCCACAACGAAAATGGCAGTGCGGGCGGTGTGGGTGACAAGGGTCGTGGTGAAACTATCATAGCGCTTCATCAGAGAATTAAACCAGCGGTTGAATGCTGCAAAGAAACCTCGCTCGTGCCTCTTCTCGGGGCGTAACAACAGAGCCGCCAAGGCAGGAGAGAGGGTGAGGGCGTTGAATGCCGAGAATGCAATGGCCACGGCAATAGTGATGGCGAACTGCTGAAACAACAGACCCGTGATACCGCCCGTGAACGATACGGGGATAAAGACCGCCAGCAGAACAATTGTTGTCGCCATAATCGGCGAGGATACCTTGCGCATCGCATCAAGTGTAGCATCCACGGGGCTCAGTCCTCGCTCGATGCTTGCCTGCACCGCCTCGACCACCACGATAGCATCATCCACCACAAGACCAATCGCCAGAACCATACCCAGCAACGAGATGACATTCAGCGAGAAACCGAGCAGCGGAAATAGCATAAATGTGCCGATTAACGACACGGGAATGGCTATGAGCGGAATGAGCGTCGCACGCCAATTTTGCAGAAAGAGGTAGATGATTGCGATAACCAGCACCAGCGCTATGATGAGCGTAAGGATGATGTCGCGCACGCCTCCCTTGATGTTCTCGGTAGAGTCCACGATGGTGTAGATTTCAACTCCATCGGGGAATTTTTCTTCCATCTCCTTCACCACAGCCTTAACCTTGTCGCCCACCTCCACAGCGTTGCTGCCGGGCGACTGATAGACCACAATCATAGTCGATGGACGCTCGCCAAAGAGCGAACTCACATTGTAGACCTGACTGCCCAACTCAACATCAGCCACATCGGCAAGGCGCACCTCGCGACCCTTATTATCCATCGCAACGATAATCTGCTCAAACTCCTCGGCGGTAGAGATTTGTGCAGGGAGGATGGCGGTGTAGGTGTAGACCACATCGTCAGCAGTGGGCGACGCACCGAACTTACCCGCAGGGTAGAGGGCACTCTGCGTGCGGACAGCCTGAACCACCTGCTCCAGCGGAAGCGAGTAGTAGTGCAGTCGGTCGGGCTTTATCCATATTCGCATTGCGTAGTTTCCCGCACCCATAATATCCACCTTGCCCACGCCGTTAATCTTCGCAATGCGGTTTTCAAGGTTTATGGAGGCGTAGTTTGCGAGGAACTCATCGTCATATCTGCCATCGCTCGCCAGAGCATAGACCATCAGAAAGCCCGTGTCGCTCTTGCGTGTCACCACGCCCTGCTGCGTTACGGCTTGTGGCAGTTGGGCGGTGGCGGCAGCTACATTGTTCTGGGTGAAGATGGCATCCATATCGGGCGAGGAGCCGATGTCGAAGGTCACCTGCATATTCATCGTGCCATCGCTGGCGCTGGTGGTCTGCATATAGAGCATATCGCTCACGCCCATAACGCCCTGCGCCAAAGGTGTGGCAACCGAGTTGTTCACGGTCACGGCATCAGCGCCCACATAGGTAGCCGAGACCTGCACCACGGGTGGCGTGATGTTGGGGTATTGTTCTATGGAGAGGTTGAACAACGCAACCACACCCATCAGCGTCATTGCCAGCGCTATGGAGATGGCAAAAACGGGTCGGCGGATAAAAAACTCACCCATAACTATTTACTTTTAAGTGGTATAACCTTCATTCCGTTGTGGAGCTTCTGCGCTCCCGTAAGAGCAACAACCTCGCCCTCGGTAATGCCCTCCTCGATGATGTAATCTCTACCCAAGGTGTTGCCGATAGTGACCTTGCGGTAGTGCGCCGTGCTGTCGCTTTCAATCACCCACACCGAGTGTACGCCCTGTACGCTTTGAACTGCCTGCTGCGGCAGAAGTATGCGGCGGCGCAGAGGACCTACATTGCACTCTATGCGGGCATATTCTCCCACCTTCAGTCGGTAGTCGGGGTTGGGAAAGAGCGTTACCAGAGTGATTGTACCAGCGCTTGGTGAGATGCTTTGGCGGGTGTAGTCGTAGACTCCGCGGTGCTCATATTGCGTGCCATCGTCAAGGTATAGAGTGATGTCGGAGAGCAGGTTGCGGTTGTCGTACAAGGGTTGCCCTCGCTCAATGGATTGCAGATAGGTCGCCGTGGGGAGCGACAATTCAGCCTTCAGGGAATCCATATTAGAGATGGTCGTGAGGGTTGAGAACTGCGTTCCTTCGCCAACATAGTCGCCGATGTGAGCGTCAGTGGCTGCTGCGATGCCGTCAATGGGGGAGTAGATGCGTGAATAGCCCACCTGCAAACGAGCGCTCTGCACCTGCTGGCGTGCTGCCTTGACCGACTGCTGGGCTGCGATGTAAGTTGCCTCGTACTCATCCATCTGCGTGCGGCTGATGGCGTTGAGCTCGGCAAGGGGCTTGGCGCGCTCATAGTTCTTGCGTGCCTCCCGCTCCTTTGCCTCTGCCGAGCGCAGTTGAGCCTCGGCGGAGAGAAGTGAGGTGTTGAGCAGATTGGCGTCGAGGACGAAGAGCAACTCGCCCCGCTTGACAGGTCTGCCAGCCTGCAAGTTGGATTGCAGCAGGTAGCCATTCACGCGAGGCTGGATAACGGCATCGAAGCCGCTTTCGAGGTGAGTGGTGAACTCATAACGCAGAGCAACCGAGTCGGCTCTCGCCTGCGCCACATAGATCGCAAGCGGAGGGGTGTCGGTGTGGCTCTTGCGGTGGTGTCGGCATCCTGTGACAAACAGCGTTGTCAGCGAAAGGATTATGGGGATATAGCGTCGCATAAAAATGAATTGAAACACAACGCAAAGGGTCAAAAAATATGCCATCGGGGGTCGTGGCAACTCTACAACATCGTATATTACACATTTTTAGCAATTATTTTCTGCCGAATTTGTTTGATTATTAGAAAAATGCCTATATTTGCAAAAATATCAAACCAATAAATTTTGAAGTTATGAAGAACATCGTTGATCAGATCAATGCTCAGATCGAGCTTTTTCAGGAGAATGCTGCTGCACAGGTAGAGAAGAACAACAAGGCTGCTGGTACTCGTGCACGCAAGGCTGCGTTGGAGCTTTCTAAGCTCTTGAAGGAGTTCCGCAAGGTATCTGTAGAGGAGGCAAAGAAGTAATTTGTTCATCTACCAATAACAAAGGGTTGCACTATTTGGTGTAACCCTTTGTTGTTATTTATTAACTCGTCTATATTTCCTTTGTTTTATTTCGGGAAAAGGAAGCGTTATTCGCCTATCGGGATTTTGCGGTGCGGGGCAGAAAGTATCGGTTATCTCAACAGGAGGATAATTTACTCTATCGAGAATTGTGAAATGGGTTGTAGTAATGCAATAGTGAATTTCAGCCCATACAATATACTCAATACTGCAATTATAGAACATATCCACCTTAAATGATTTACCGTCTGTTCTATATTCAGAAGTACACAAATACAACATTAAATCTTTGGTATCAAGGAAAAGTATTATATTGTCACTATGTGGAATTACTGATTTCTCCATAAAAGGTTCTGGAATCAATGTATTATATATATATCGTGTCATAGAATTTTTTCCGATATATAAAACATTTCCAGTAGGATACTCTAATACATCTTCGCTAATTTCTACTCCTTCTAAATCTATATAAGAGCCCACATCAATTATATGATAATCCGAGTAATATACGAATCTAGACTGCATCAAAACACCATCTTTAACAAACCACTCATCACTTCCGCAATAACACCAATTACTCCTCGACCAGAACTTTTGTTTTAAAATTGCAGGAGTCATCATTTCGACATTATCTACTGGTACATCTTTCCAATAGCCGCGCTCATTCCCTTTTCGTTGGGCATAGCCCAACGAAATGAGAAAGGTGAATATGATTGTTAGGATGGGTTTCATAATAGTTTATTTGTTAGACATTACTGCAATAAAGTTAGTGATTTTATACAATAATGCAAGATATTACGGCTCTATTAGAGATCGAAAACTACAACTTTATACCATAATGGGCGAAAGTTGCCCGCTCTTCTTGGCCTATTCCTATTTCCTCGTTTAGTTTTACGGCGCGGTTGTGGTCATTGAGGTAGTAACGCACGGCGCCGAAGTCGTAGTAGGTGTTCACCAGCGAGGAGCGTGGCTCGATGTAGGGCGAGGTGATGGATGCCATATCGGCGAGGGTGTGGAATATGGCGTAGGTGGTTGCGGGGACACTCTTATTGAGTGCCGCCGCCTCGACCTTTTCGGGAAATAGTTCGCGGTAGGTGGGCGAGAACCACGCCAGCGAGGCTATGTGGAGTTGATGATATGTCACTCTCGGTGAGGAGTGAAGAAAGCGCCTCTTACCCTCGTCGAAAAGGTCTTCGCCGTGGTCGGCGCAGTAGAGCATAGCCGTAGATGTGCCCTCCAGGCTGTCAAGCGAGGAGATAATCTCGTTCAAAACAAAATCTGTATAGAGAATAGAATTATCATAGGCGTTGCGAATCATCTCGGCATTGCGGCGGCGCACCGATACCTCGTTGTCGGGCACGAAACGGGCGAACTCGCGAGGGTAGCGATGGCGATAACTGTAATGCGAGCCGTAGGTGTGAATAATGAAAAGAATTTTCTGCGACGCATCCTCCTTTATGGCGTGCCGCATCGCACCGACCAACTGCATATCAAGGTGCGGGGAGTCTGTATATATAATATGGTGCGCATCGCGCGCGAGGAGGTCTATCATTGCGCCCTGCGGTGACTGGTTTGAAATGAAATAGGTTGTGAAACCTGCCTCGTTGAATAGTGCGGGAATGCCCTTGCGGCGGTAAAGTTCATCGTGCTGGGAGGTGTGCATCGATGAGAGAATCAGCGGCACGCTCTTGTGGGTGGTGTTGCTCTGGGTTGTGATGTTATCGAAAAGATAGAGGTCGTCACGCTTGGAGAGTAGGGGATTTGTCGCTCGCTGATAACCAAAGAGCTGCCACGATGCAGCACGCGAAGCCTCGCCAATCACCAGCACATAGACCTCACGGCACTCGGGCGTAGCGGTGCGAGAAGCCTTATAGCGGAAATTCGCAGATGCCTCATCGAAACGCTTTATCTTGCGTAACTCGCTCACCGCCAGTCCCAAATTATAGACTGCATTCACGGGAAACAACTCATCGCGCACAATGCGGCTCACATCATATCTTCCGCTCAAGACCAACACCAAACAACCCACAAGAAAGGTTATAGCGCCCGTTGCTGCCATCCTTATGCGGATGCGGTGACGCAGAAGTCTGCGCTTGATGATATGCACGAGGGCAAGCACAAGCAGAGGAGTGTAGATAACGATGACCGCAATAAGAGAGGGGTAGATGTTACCCAGCAACTCGCCCGCCTCGGTGGGGTTTGTTGTGAGCATATTCAGAAACATATCACTCGCTATAACCGAATTGCCAAATAGGTAGAGCAGCACTACCTGAAAGGCGCTAAAGAAGATTAGCGGCAGGCCCAACCACACCATAACGCCCGAGCGGCGAGCAAGCGACGCGAAAAGAGTATAGCCACCCAAGGGTATCACTACGCACGACACCGAAACCCAAAACGGATTATGCTCGGTTAATGCCAAAATCACAACGGGCAGCATCAGCGCCGCCACAAAGAGTAAGGATAGATTTGTCGGAGAGATTCTTCTCGAAGAATTAAGCATTTAGAAAGCCTCGTTTATATTTATGACCAAACCGCTCGAATGGCGACCGAAACCGTAGTCTATGCGCAACGATGTCGTGCCATTTGAACCAACTCGAATTCCCACACCATAGTTGGGTAGAAGTTCCTTCAAGTCGATGAGTCGGTGAGATGCAAAGACGCTGCCAGCGCCGCCCCACACAACTCCGCTGATTGGGCCAAATATAGTTTGGCGAAGCTCCAATTGGGCTGTCGCCATCTTTCTATCAGTATATTTTCCGTAGTAGTAGCCTCGCATACGACTCTCGCCACCCATCTTCGCCCAGAAGAGCCAGGGGGTGTTCCACGACCACATATCGGCGTAGAGGTCAAGGGCAATCATACCGCCTCGCCACACGGGCTGGAAGTAGTTTGCCGCTGCTTCGATGTGCCACAGCGAGGTAGAGTGGTCTCCAAGAGATTGGGGATGAAATGAGGACTTTACGCGCACGAGGTATCCGCTCGTGAGGTTATTGTTGAAGCGTCTGCCATCATACTCCGCCATAAGATTAAAGCCGAGAGTTTGTGCCGAGGTGGTAGTGATACCCGACGAGAGGAGATAACTCTCCGCCAAAGGCTCTATGTCACGCGCCGTGGCGTAGAGATAGTCGACACCAGCGCCCAGTGAAAGACCCGCCACAATCTTGCGGATATATTCGGCTGAGAGGTCTATGCTGTTGCGGGTATATTTCGAGCGGGTGTTCTTCTCCGCCGCTTCATAGCCAAGTCCCCAGAAACGAATAGGCATAACGCCGCCGCCAAGGTTGTATTCTATGCGATCTTTTGCCGAGAGATGAGCCTTGCCAGATGCCTGCAAGCGGTAGAAACCATTCAGGGAAACCATTGCCGTGAGGCTTGTGTGTGATGGGGTTGTGCCCTTCTTCAAGGGGTATTGCACCACGCCCGAAGCCACAACCATCGCGCTCGCCTCCTGAGAGTAGCCTATGCCGATGTTGCCACTGAGGT
Source organism: Alistipes sp. (assembly GCA_017560305.1). The sequence goes on along the minus strand of JAFYOF010000060.1, from coordinate 24,044 downwards.
TGAATGCTTTATCCTCTTTTGCTGGTTGGTTTGAAAATCCTCTTGTGAGGCGTTGCCATAGTGTAGGCTGCGATGCGCGCTCGAGTTGGCGCATTATGGCAGCATAATCCAAGGGGGTGTATCGTATCTGCGAGCTGGATGTGGTCTGCTGCGCAACAACCGTAGTTGCCACGAAGCACAACGCCAAAAGAATCAACCAACCTCGCCGAGCCATTCTTTGGATTAACGATATTGGTCAATCATATCGTAGAAAGCCTTCTGGTCCTCCTCGGTGAATTCGCCCTTGCGGAAGAATACCAGTTCGCCCTCCTTTGATACGACCATCATAGTAAACTTGTTGTTGCAGTCGCCCAGACCCCATTTCTCGGCTACGATGCAGTTAGGGTCAGTGATGATGGTTGCATGGTTCTTCTCGGTGCGCCAGCGTGCGAGGGCACGAACGATAGAGTTGGGGAATACCGTGTTCTTCATATCGATGATACCGAAGCCAACAATATTGTCTCCCGCCGCACGGCCGCTCTCCTCCATATCACGCACGAAGCGGTCATTCTGCTTGTGCTTGTCGGGGTCAACATAGAATATGAGGAGGTTTTTCTCGCCATAGTAGGGCAGTGTGCAGGGCTTGTTGCGCAGGTCCACAAGTTCCATATTCTCGGCCTTGTGTGGCAGAGGGTCTACATCATCGTATATCACCTTGCGCTTCTGCGCATCGACGCTCTGTGCGCCAAGAGTCATCAGCGCAGCAGTGAAGAAAAGTATAATTGTCTGTTTCATTTTTGCCTATGTTGTTTTTCTGACGCAAATTTAGCAAAAATATTGTTCATCTGAGCCAATTATCTCCTTTTTGACCGATATTATATCACTTTAGGATAGTTTTATCCTTCAACCACGGCACATTGAAGCCATAAATGCCACTTCCCGAGATGAGCAGTGTGGTGTAGATGCCCTCGTAGAGGAAGTCCAGCTTCAGGTCGGAGATAGTCATCCCATCCATCTGTAACATCTGCACGATGGAGAGCAGCGTGAGTACCACCATAGCAAGCGAGACAAATCGTGTGGCGATGCCAATCATCAGCAGAGCAGCAAAAGTCCCCTGCACAATCATCGAGAGTGCGAGCGAGGTGGCGCGCGAAAGCCCAAGAATGGATGGGTATTCGAGCACCAGATTATCATAGGTCTGCATCTTGCCGATGATGTGCAGTAGCATAACACCTCCGATGAACAGGCGCAGAAACAGAACAGCCAAAGCACAACTCTTCATCTGCGAGTAGGTCTGCTGCTTGAGTCCTTGTTGAGTAGATTTTTCCATAACCGATCAAGTAAGCAAAGCGTATGCCACGATGCGTAGGGTGTTTTGGCGTGATAAATCGCACGCCGAGGGCAAAATTATGGTGCAAGCGTGGCGATATATCATAAATTATGATAACTTTGCAATGATATTGACACTTCAGAAAACTACAAGATTATGAATTTTACATTTTTAACACTCCTGAAACGAGTTGCGGCTCTCTCGCTTGCGCTCATCTTCTGCACCGTGGTGGCCTGTTCCAACGACACTATTGAAGAGCCTGCAACGGGCGGTAGTGATGATAACAAGGAGGAGGTGAAGGAGGATGACAGCATCATAGAGACCAGCGGTAACCTGCGATTCAAAAAGAACAGCGATGGTACCTATGGTATCGAGATTGAGGATGCCTCGGGCGCTCTGCTTGCCTCGCAGACCAAGCCGGCAATTATCCGTGTGAAGGATGATCAGGGCAAGGGTAAAATGATTCAGGTGGGATACAAGAAGGTAACCGCCTCAAACGGCAACTACACCTGCAAGGTTACAACATCCTCATCCGCTGGATCAAAGTTCTCCATCACGGATGTCTACTCGGTGGTGGATGATGAGCTCTACACCGTAAAGCGCACCGTGAAGGTTGATAAGGCTGTGTCGCAGGATAGAGGTTTCTCGTCGGAGTTTACGCTGGTGTCGGCTGCGTCGGGCTCGTCGTTCAATAACTTCGACCTCTTTGCTCCAGGATTCCTCTATCGTACAAACACCTACAACAACCCATACGAGTCGAATCCAAACCTCAAGAGCGGCTCGTTCTGCTTCAAGGAGATGCAGTATGGTCTGCCTATGTTTATGGCCTACTCGTCATCAGCAAAAAAGACAATTTCACTCTCGCACATCAACCCTGAAATCAAGTCGGGGCTGGTGGAGAAGGATTGCCGTAACACCTGGTATGTGTCGTCTTCGGTGCAGTATGGCTCGTTGGGTGCAGAGGTGAAGAACAATCGCGTGATGATTAACTACACCTATCCATCCATTGCCGACTCTGCGCCACGCAGTCACCCCGTTAAGGAGGGTCAGAGCCACACCTATACGCTCGCCTTGGCTGCGCAGACAAATGAGAACTATACCGACGCTGCGGTGGAGAGTTACAAGCACCACTTCGCGCAGAATGACATAGAGCTTTACAATGTGAATATCCGTGATGCCTACATCGCCCAGATGGAGATGTTCTCGGCTCTCTCGGCTCCAATCATCGGCAACAGCGGTAAGCGAGCATATGGTCTGCCTTGGTCTATATCTCTGCCCGATGGCAAGGCTCAGGCGTATGAGTTGCAAAATGGTTTTGTCGGCAGACAGGCATCCATTGCCTATCAGTTGATGCGCTACGGCAAGGAGAAGAATAACACTGAGGCCTTTAACGATGGCTACGAGATGGCGAAGTTCTGGTTCTCTGACCAGCAGTTGGTTGAGAATGGTCTGCCTCGCTCGTGGTGGATTCAGACCAAGAAGATTGATGGTTATTACAACGAATACATAGGCGACTTCTGGACCTACCCATCGTTCACCCGTTGCTTTACCGATGGTATGGAGGGCTTGCTTGACTGTACCCGCCTGGCGGAGGCTTACAATATGCCCGAGGCTGAATCGTGGGGTGCAATCATCCGTAAGTTTGGCGAGTTCCTGCTGAGTGTTGAGAGTGCGGGCGATGGCTCGTTCTATCGTGCTTATCAGAAGGATGGCAAGTATCTGCGTGATGTGAATGCCATTGGTCCTTGGGAGAATGAGCAGGTGAAGATTCAGGCAAATGCAAAGACCAATACACTTATCCCAGTGCGTCTGCTGGTGCGTCTGTATGAGTGGAGTGGTGACGAGCGTTATCTCGACCGAGCAATTCAGGCGGGCGAGTATGGCTACAATAAGTATTTCAAGGAGTTGGGCACATTTATCGGTGGCACGCCCGATAACGCCAATGTGGTGGATAAGGAGGCGGCTGTATTTGCGATGTATGCCTTCAATGCATTGTATCAGGCTACGGGCGAGAAGAAGTGGCTGGAGGCTGCCGAGTATGCTGCCGTGTGCGCATTCTCCTACACCTACTGCTACGACTTCGCAATTCAGGGCGACGACAAGGCTAATATCTTCCGCAATGGCGGTGTGTCGGGTTACAGCCTTATCTCGGCTGGCGCAAAGGGAACTGATAATTTCAACGCGAACATCTACTATGAGTTGTATAAGTTGCATCTGCTCACTGGCGATGACTTCTACTCTATGGCGGCGCAGTTGCTTGAGCGCAACACCAAGCGCGCGATGGATCTTGATGGCACGAAGGGGTATGCTCACCGTGCTCTGCTGGTGGAGGCGACAACTATTTGCGACCTTACATTCTCATCGGTAAGCACCTGGTTGCCTTGGTGCGGTGCGGCAAATGGCGAGCCTATGATTGATTTCTATCAGGCGTTTGGTGTGTACAATATCTCGGATGTGAAGAACAAGAGCCGCGAGACTTTGCTTAATGATTTGAACGCCGTTGGCGCTGGTGGTAAACCTTTTAAGATTAGATAATTATGGGAAATATTGATAAAACACGCATCCTTTTTGTCTGCTTGGGTAACATCTGTCGCTCTCCTGCGGCGAATGGTGTGATGGAGCAGATGGTGGCTCAGCAGGGCTTGCAGGGTAAATTCTTGATTGATTCGGCGGGCACTTACGGAGGTCACGCGGGCGAGTTGCCCGACCCAAGAATGAGAGTGGCGGCGTCACGCCGAGGTTACAACCTCACGCACCGCTCACGCAAGTTTCGCGAACAGGATTACCACGACTTTGATATGATTGTGGTGATGGATGATTCCAACTACGAAAATGTGGCTCGTCTTGCGCCCGAGCGAAAGTATCTCGACAAGGTCTATCGCTTTGTCGAGTTCTCGAAAAACCATCCCGATTGGAGTTATGTCCCCGACCCATATTATGAGGGTCACGAGGGATTTGAGCTGGTGCTTGATATCCTGGAGGATGGTTGTGCGGAGTTAATCAATCGGTTGAAGTAACACTTTATAACGCCCAAAACAATAAGCGGTTACACTTTGAGTGCAACCGCTTATCTTGTATTTGTACCTAACCTATTTCGGCAAGTTGAACGCAACGCTCATCTCTCGCATCTGCTCGGCGCTCATACCATCGGGCTCGAATCCCATAGCACGAGCATTGATGTAGATTTGAGCCGACTTGTTGAGCACATCCACCTGGTCGAAAGCCTCCATAATGTCGGGTGCTACGGCACACACGCCGTGCTTCTCCCACAGCGTCACATCGTAGTCATCCAACTGCTCCAGAGTAGCCTCCGCCAAACGCTGTGAGCCAGGCAACTGATAAGGCACAATACCCAAGCCGCGAGGACAGAAGGCCTTAGTCTCGGGAATCATACTCCACAAGAGGTTTGTGAGCACATCCTTTTGCAGAAACTTGTCGGTGTGTGACATTGCAACCAACTCAATGGGGTGGGTGTGCAGCGCTGCCTTGCAGTTCTGACCCTTGCCCAGCAAATAGTTGTGCATAGCGAGGTGCGATGGCAACTCCGAGGTAGGCTTCACGGGGTTGTCGGCGATAATCTCATAGTGGGCGCAGTCGTCAGTGATGCGAATCACCGAGCCGTTCTCCATAGGGCGGCGGGCAAGGTCGCGCATACGCTTGTTTGTTCCCTTGCAGAAGAAGTAGCAACCCTTCAGGTGGGGCAATACCGTACCCATATCCACTGCGGGAGCGATGGCTGGCATCTGACGAATCTCGTCATCAACACACGCAGTCACATTCACTGTGATGTTGCCACCATTACGCTCTGCCCAGCCCTTTTGCCAGAGGTATCCCGCCACCTCGGCAACCTGCTCCACTTCGTATTGAAGCTTAGGGCGTCCGTCAAGAATAGAACTCATCTTATACTCGCTTTGATGTTACCTCTGCCTCATACTGCTCGATGTCGGCGATGAATGACTCACCCACAGGCACGCCATTGCGCAAGCAGAACATATCCCACACAGCATTCCAAGGTAAGTTCTTTGACTCCTCCAAAAGTGCCAGACGCTCGAAGCCCTTGTCGGCAGCCTCATACTCACGGAGCGTTGCGAGTGGCTCAAGCAGAGCCTGCAACAAGCACTTCTGTGTAGCGCGTGAGCCGATTACATAAGCGCCGATGCGGTTGATTGAAGCATCGAAGTAGTCCAAACCGATGTGTACGCGGTCGAGTGCATCGCAGCGAACAATCTCCTTTGCAAGGTCGAGAGTATCGTCATTCATAATCACCACCTGGTCTGAGTCCCAACGAATTGGACGGCTTACATGAAGCATAATTTCAGGTGTGAACAACAACAGAGAAGATACCTTGTCAGCGATAGACTCTGTGAGGTGGAAGTGACCTGTGTCGAGAGTGACAATCTTGCCGTTCTTCGCGCCGTAGCCCAAGTAGAAATCGTAAGAGCCAACGGTATAGCTCTCTGCGCCGATACCGAACAACTTAGCCTCGATGCAGTCCTTCATATTATCATACTTGGTCTCGAAAATCTCGTCCAAAGACTCCTTCAACAATGCGCGATACTTCAAGCGGTTTACGGTCATATCCTTTGAGCCATCGTGTACCCAGATGTTAAGGATAGCAGGGTCACCCTGACGGCGTCCCATCTCCTCGGCAATAGCACGACAACGCTTTGTGTGCTCCACCCAGAACTTGCGAATCTCTGGGTCGGGGTTAGCCAGCGACAACGAGCCACTCTTTGGGTGAGAGAATGATGTTGAGTTGAAGTCGAGCTTCATACCATTCTCCTCTGCCCACTGCATCCAGCTCTCGAAGTGCTTTGGTTCCAACTCGTCACGGTCGGCAACGCCAGTCTGACGGAAATCGGCATAACTTGCGTGAAGGCTCAAGCGGTGCTTTCCTGGGATGAGCGATGTAGCCTTCAGAATATCCGCCTGCAACTCCTCAATGGTGCGGGCGCGACCAGGATAGTTACCCGTAGCCTGAATACCTCCAGTCAACTCACCATCTGGATTTTCAAAACCTCTTACATCGTCTGCCTGCCAGCAGTGGAGTGAGAGCTGTATCTTCTGCAACTTATCCATCGCAGCCTCAGTGTCAATGCCCAGCGCCGCGTAGCGTTCCTTGGCGATTTCATACGCCTTTTCAATCAATTCCTTTTTCATTTTATAGTAGTTTTAAGTTTTTACATCTCTTTATATACGCTCAGGAATTTCTCATATCCTGCAGCCCATACATCCTCGTCACAAGGGGTGTAGTGCTTGCTGTTGAGTAAAGATGAGAAGCAATTCATCACCTCATCATATCCTCCCAACTCGCCTGTCTGTACCGCCTGCACGGCAATATTTCCGAATGCCGTTGCCTCCGATGCGCCAGTCATCACGGGGATTCCCATAGCATTGGCTGCGAACTGGTTGAGCATATCGTTCTTGGCACCACCGCCGATGACATACAACTGACCAATCTTTACGCCCTTCAACTCGCCGAGCATCTCCACTACTTGACGATAGCGCAACGCCAGCGACTCGAAGATTGTGCGGACATACTCGCCCACGCACGAAGGCTTTGGCTGATTGGTAGCCTCGCAATAGGTATCTATCGCAGCGGTCATAGACTCTGGGTTGGCAAAGCAAGCTGCATCGGGATTTATCAACGAGCGGAAAGGCTCGGCTGCATTTGCTGCCTCAATCAGCTCTGCATAACCCATCTGCTTCCACTCGGCGCGGCAACGCTCCAAGAGCCACATACCGCAGATATTCTTCAGCACTCGCAATGTGCCGTTTATGCCGCCTTCGTTGGTAAAATTAAGTTGCTGGCTGCGCTCTGTAATCACTGGCTCGGGCGACACAACACCCATAAGTGACCAAGTACCCGAACTCAAATATGCCAAATCATCCTTTGCTGGCACGGTAGCCACCGCCGAACCCGTGTCGTGACTCGCCACAGCAACCACATCCACAGCACCAAGACCCGTGAGGCGTTGCACCTCGTCGGTCAGCGTGCCAATCTTCTCGCCCGGCATCACCATACGACCGAAGTTCTCAGACTTGAGGTCGAGCATCTCCAGCAGCGTTTCATCCCAAGAGCGTGTGCTTGGGTTGAGCATCTGCGAAGTAGAGGCGATGGTGTACTCTGTAACCATCTCGCCCGTGAGCAGGTAAGCCAGCGCATCGGGCACAAAGAGAATCTTCTTCGCCGCCTTGAGTGCCGAGCAACCATTGCGGCGCATAGTATCCAACTGGAAGAGGGTGTTAAAGTTCATCACCTGAATACCCGTGCGCTCGTAGAGCTCCTTGCGTGGCATACGCTTGAAGAACTCCTCGGGAGCATTCGTGGTGTGTGGGTCACGATAGGCGTAGGGTAGACGCAACAGGGCGCCATCGTCGCCAAACAGAGCGACATCCACGCCCCAGGTATCAATGCCGATTGAGGTGACCTTCACTCCAGCGTCGCCCACCTTTTTGAGACCCTCGATGATGGAGTGGTAGAGAGCTGCAAAGTCCCAATAGTAGTGACCCTGCATCTGGATGAGTGGCGTAGGGAAACGATGAATCTCCTCTACGCCGAGAGTGCCATTATTGATGGTTGCCAAAATCACACGACCACTGGTAGCACCAAGGTCGACGGCAACAAAATTGTATTCAGTCATTATTTTCAGGTAGTTTTTAGTTAGCATACAAATTTAAGATTAAATTTCCGCCCGTGCAATAGCTATTTACAAAAATCTATTATTCAAAAGAATAAAATGCTATATTTGCAGAAAATATATTGACTATGATAAACAAGTTTCTTTCGCTGATACTTACACTATGTGTAGCAGACGCAATAGCACAGAACACAACTCTTGATGCACAACTTGTACAGATGGGCAACAAAGATCAACAAGTGCGTTTAGAACTAAATGATGCTGTTAAGAGTGGTAACATTGAGCAAATTCAGCAATACGCCGAGCAGATGACTCTCATAGACAAGACCAACCAACAGACACTCTCCGCAATATTAACAAAGTGGGGTAGCATACCACACGACTTGTCAGCAGAAGCCTACACTGCGATATTTCATATCATAGACCACGCCGACCTTAAATATCAAAAGCAAAATCTCCGCTACCTTGTTGACGCGCAGGAAAATGGACTCATCAAAACAAATCAGCTAGCGGTACTTCGCGACCGTATGCTGATGAGTGAGGGTAAGCGACAGATTTATGGTACTCAAACCATTGCAAAACCAATCGTAATTACAGCCGATGGGGAGGCTCCCGAGATGGTGAATTATGTATGGGCAGTACGCAACCCAAAACATCTTGACAAACGCCGCGCAGATGTGGGACTTGGTACTATAGAGAGCCAACAGGAGAGTCACGCTGCACTTGGGTACAATTCAATTTTCGACCCATCACTCTCAAAACGAGAAATCAAACGACTAACCACAAAGAAGAAAAAGTAAGAAACCCCGATATTTCTTGAATAATAAACAAAGTTTAATTAACTTTGCGCAATATTTAGGCGAAAGTCTTTACATAAGAAGGAAAAGTCAAATTAAATTACATAAAACAATGAAACAGGATAATCAGATTTTTGACCTCATCAACGAGGAGCGCACTCGCCAGATGCACGGCATCGAGCTTATCGCATCAGAGAACTTCGTGAGCGACCAGGTTATGGCTGCTATGGGTTCTGTACTCACAAACAAGTATGCAGAGGGCTATCCAGCAGCGCGTTACTATGGCGGTTGTGAGGTAGTGGACAAGGTGGAGCGTTTGGCTATCGAGCGTCTTTGCGAGTTGTACGGTGCAGAGTACGCTAATGTTCAGCCACACTCTGGCGCACAGGCAAATATGGCAGTATTCTTCGCTGTATTGAAGCCAGGCGACACATTTATGGGTCTTGACCTCGCTCACGGTGGTCACCTCTCACACGGTTCACCAGTAAATATGTCAGGTATGTACTTCAACGCTGTTGGCTATCAGCTCAACGAGGCTACCGGTACTATCGACTACGAGGATATGGAGCGCAAGGCGTTGGAGCACAAGCCAAAGCTTATCGTTGGTGGTGCATCGGCTTACTCACGCGAGTGGGACTACAAGCGTATGCGCGAGATCGCTGACAAGGTAGGCGCACTCTTTATGGTGGATATGGCTCACACAGCAGGTCTTATCGCTGCTGGCGTGTTGGACAACCCAGTTAAGTATGCTCACATCGTTACATCTACAACACATAAGACACTCCGTGGTCCACGCGGTGGTATCATCTTGATGGGTAAGGACTTCGAGAACCCATGGGGCTACACAACTCCAAAGGGCGTAGTGAAGATGATGTCTCAGATTTTGAACTCAGCAGTGTTCCCAGGTATCCAGGGCGGTCCATTGGAGCATGTTATCGCAGCGAAGGCAGTTGCTTTCGGCGAGGCATTGCAGCCAGAGTATAAGGAGTACCAGATGCAGGTGCAGAAGAACGCTAACGCTATGGCTGAGGCTTTTGCAAAGCGTGGCTACACAGTTGTGTCAAACGGTACAGATAACCACTTGATGCTCATCGACCTCCGCACAAAGTTCCCAGAGCTCACAGGTAAGCTCGCAGAGCGTTGCTTGGTTGCAGCTGACATCACCACTAACAAGAATATGGTGCCATTCGATTCACGCTCACCATTCCTCACATCAGGTTTGCGTTTCGGTACACCAGCAATCACAACTCGTGGTGTGAAGGAGGACAAGATGGACTACATCGTTGAGCTCATCGACCGCGTATTGCACGACCCAGAGAACGAGGAGAACATCGCAGCAGTTCGCAAGGATGTGAATGCTATGATGGCAGAGTATCCTTTGTTCGCTTGGTAGTAACGGAGAAAAGAGGAGAATATTACCTTAAATAAAAAGGATGGTTGACCCGCCGAGGTTGACCGTCCTTTTTGAGATTTAACCCAATTTAATAACAAAACAAAAATGGAGAAGAAGATTTATGTTGAGCCAGCTATGGAAATCATAGAGGTGGCTGTTGAGAAAGGTTTTGCGGCATCATTCCCGGGCGCAGATGGTCAGGATGGTCCAGTGCATTGGTAATAAAAAATTTTAGAGAGAAAACAATGAGAAAGATTTTATCATTTTTCGCAGCCGCACTTGTTTTTGCAGGCTGTCAGGAGAGTATGTTCGAGGAGGCAAACTCTCCAAAATATAGCGCACCGCTGATTATCTCGGTGGACAACTCAACCCGCTCATTCAACGAGGAGCTCAAGTGGTCGTGGGAGGAGAATGACCAGCTTGTGGGCTATCAGAATGCTGGCGAGAAGATGCGCAACACCCTTACATTGGAAAAGGGTAACGACTTCGTATGCAACAACTTCGGTTATTCTTCGCAGGAGGCTGCCGATTTTCATTTCTTCTATGGTCAGGAGGATGCTGACCACGCGCTTTCGGCTTATCAGGATGGTACTTGGCGCCCAGTTTATGTGGGCACTGCATCGGCAACAACTTTGGACGCAATCAACCGTGTAGAGTTGTCGCACTTGAGTTCAGCGCTTGAGGTGCGCGTATGGCAGGGTGACAAGGATAACCACACTGCGCGCAAGGTTACTCAGGCGACACTCTCGTCGCAGAATGACTTTATCGGCAAGTGGAGCGTGGCTGAGGATTTGACCTATACGCAGAGCCTTGAGGGTAAGGAGATTCAACTCTCAGGTCTCGACACATCTACTGTTGTATTCAATATGCCAGTCAACGAGGATGGTTTTGCTGAGGATGAGTTTACACTCCGACTTAAGCACGGAAATCAGACTTATAGTTACTCTTTGCCAGCCCTCACATTTGAGGCGGGCAAGCGTACGATTATGAATATCATTATCAAGACATCTGTGTCGTTGCCAAAGGGTGAGACGATAAATAGCCTTATTCCTGATGAGGCAACATCGGTAAAGTTTGTTGTAAATAGCAATGAGAAGAGCGATATAAATCTTGGTTCGGCATTTAGACCAGATGCCTCTATCTATCTCGTAGTAAAGAATGATACCGAAGTAGAGTTCCACACTCCTGCTGACAAGATTATGGCTAATGCAGATTGTTCGATGATGTTTTATTATAAAAGTCAGTTGCAATCAATTGACTTTACAAATCTTGACACATCGAATGTGACAAATATGAGTCGTATGTTTGAGTATTGTACTAAATTGAATAATTTGAATTGGGGTAATTTCAACACATCAAATGTGACGAATATGAGCTATATGTTCCGCCGTTGCGACTCATTTGCAGCGTTGAACTTGAGCGGTTTTGATACATCGAATGTGGAGGATATGTCATATATGTTTACAGATTGCAGAAAGTTGTCTTCAGTGAATACAAGCAATTTCAATACATCGAATGTAACAAATATGGCTGGTATGTTTAGCTATAGCTATACATTGAAGTCGTTGGATTTAAGTCATTTCAATACATCGAATGTAGAGAGCATGGAGTCTATGTTTGACGGTTGCTCATCATTAAAGTCGCTTAATTTGAGCAGTTTTGACACTTCAAATTTGGTATATGTGACTACAATGTTCTCTAATTGTTCTGCATTGGAGGGCTTGGATTTGACAAGTTTTGATTTTAGAAACATATCTGGGGATAATGCAGCGAATATGTTTGTAGGCATAGGTACAAATTATTCAAGCCTTATAGAAATCAAAATTAAGATATCAAAATCTTACGGGTTTAGCTCATCAGTATTTGGTGACGGAAACTTTAGAATTGTATATGTAAATTAGGCGGAATATCCCCTAAACAAGAAAAGAGTCTTCGGTGAAATGCCGAGGACTCTTTTCTTATATATATTATAAGTGGTCTTACTCCACCTCTGTAATCTTGCCTTTGGCGGTCCAGATGCCGCTCTTGCCGCGACCCATACCACTCACCGACATCACAGCAATAACGGTCTCATCGTCAATCTGTGTAATGGAGTTCCATAGCGCATTGCCATCCATCGGAAGATTTGGCAGAGGCGTTGTGCGGTTGTGGAAATTGCGTGCATCCTTATCGCCTACATAGATCTGCAGATTTGCAAATCTTTCATTGCTGCCCTTTCTACCTTCGGTAGATTGCACTCCAAGCAGGGTGTGCTTCTCGCCCAAACGGATAAGGTAGGGCGCACCCGCATAGATGGTGTCGTGAACAGCGCAGTCGGGCGTGAGAGCCTCCTCACGGCGAGAGTCCGCAGCCGACACATAACCATCCTTCCAATTATTGCGCGTGCGAACAATCACAGGCTTGAATCTGCCACGAATGCCGTTATCCTCAATCGCCACGGCAATCTCGTTAGAGTGTGGCAGATAGATTGGCACAGGCATACCATCGCGCGCACCAGCACAGAATGAGACCTTCTCCGCCTCGCTCCAACTCCTGGCATCATCGGTTGAACGCATCATAGAAATCTCCTGCTCGGAACTTGAGGTGTAGGGCGCTTCATTGGCGAAATATATCTGCACCTCGCCATCGGGCAACTGCAGCGCGATAGGCTCCCAGCAACCATCCTGAAACTGCGGGTGGGCTATATACAGGTCGCGCGCCTCGCTCCAGCTCTTGCCGCTATCGTCGGATGTAGAATACATAATCTTAAATGGCAGACCCGTGTCGCGGTGAGGGCGGGCATTCCACATATAGAGCAGTCTGCCGCTCTGCAACTGCAGGAGTTCGCAATTTGTGAAGCCGTAGCCCTCGGCTCTCGCCACCTCCATAGGCTCGCCCCAACTCTCACAACCATCATCGCTGAAGCGTATAAGGGCGGGGTTGCCCGCATTGTAGACCAGCGCAAAGCGGTCATCAACCTTTTTCACTCGCGCATAGACTCCGTGCGACACAAAGTGACACGAAGCATCATCCCACACGATGGTGACATCCTTTGGCGCACAACCAATCAGCACGGCGGCAAGCAGCGCGCCAGCAAAGAGTTTTCCAAGTTTCATAGTATATAAGTTTTTAGTTTATCTTAGGTGGGTGCAATGCGCATAGTTTCGCGGCATTCTCATCGGTAAATTTACAGAAAATTCTCCAGTTTTTCAAAATATCGGCGCCTTATGAGGTGAAATATGCGTTTTTCGCCCGATAGAGCATTGTAGTTTGGGGGCGTAGTGTTATCTTTGCCGTTGTTAGAGGAGAAATCAATAACGAAAAAATCAATACTATGAAACGACTTATTAAAATCACGGGCATCACGCTTGCGGCGGTGGTGCTTCTGCTGATGGTTTTGCCTATGGCATTCAAGGGCAAGATTGAGGGCATCGTAAAGAGCGAGGGTAACAAGATGCTCAACGCTCAGTTCGACTTCAAGAGCCTTAACATCAGCCTTATCCGCAACTTCCCACAGGCTTCGGTGACGCTGAAGAACTTTTGGTTGAAGGGCATCGAGGAGTTCGAGAACGACACATTGGTCTATGCGGGCGAGTTGACCGCGGCGGTGAATGTGATGTCAATCTTCGGCGACAGCGGCTTCGAGGTGTCGAAGGTTATCGTTGATGACACACGCCTGAAGGCTATTGTGCTGGAGGATGGCAAGGTGAACTGGGATGTGATGAAGCCAAGCGACGAGGTGGAGGAGCAGACCGAGGAGGAGAGCGAGGAGTCATCGTTCAGCATCTCACTTAAGAAGCTTTCGATTGATGACCTCACAGTTATCTACGACGATCGTCAGGGCGGTATGTATGCCGAGATGCGTGACCTTGACGCAACCTGCTCGGGCGATATGACCAGCGACAACACCACAATCCGCCTCAAGGCGCAGACCCCAGCCGTGACATTCCGTATGGGCGGCGTACCTTTCCTTAACAAGGCGAAGGTGGGCGCGAAGATGGATGTGGATGCCGACCTGAAGAATATGAAGTTCACCTTGCGTGAGAATTCACTCTCGCTCAACGCCATCGAGGCTGCTATCGATGGTTGGGTGGCAATGCAGGGCGAGGCTATCGATATGGATCTCAAACTCAACACCAACGAGATTGGCTTCAAGGAGATTCTTTCGCTCGTTCCAGCTATCTATGCAAAGGATTTCGCAGGCTTGAAGACCGATGGCGTGGCAACACTCAACGCCTACGCAAAGGGTAAGATGGAGGGCGACAACCTGCCAGCATTTGATGTTGACTTGAATGTAAAGAACGCAATGTTCCGCTACCCATCGTTGCCAGCGGGCGTGGATGGTATCAACATCATCGCAAAGGTACACAACCCTGGCGGCACAGCAGATGCTACGACTGTGGTTGTAAATCCATTTAACTTCACTTTGGCGGGCAACCCATTCTCGGTGACTGCAAATGTAAAGACCCCAATCAGCGACCTTAACTTCAACGCTGCGGCGAAGGGTAAGCTCGACTTGGGTAAGATTAAGGATGTGTATCCATTGGAGGATATGGATCTCAACGGTGTGGTAGATGCCGATATGAGCGTGGCGGGTGCTATGTCGATGATTGACAAGGGCGAGTACGACCGTGTGCAGGCGTCGGGCAGCATCAACCTGAGCAATATGGTGTTCCAAATGGCGGGCATCCCTGATGTGAATATCGAGAAGTCTACATTCTCATTTGAGCCTCGTTACCTGCAGCTCAGCCAGACAAAGATTGGCATCGGCGAGAACGATATCACACTCGACAGCCGCTTCGAGAACTACCTGGGTTATGTTTTCAAGGGCACAACATTGAAGGGTACGCTCAATGTGAGCAGCCAGAAGATGAACCTCAATGACTTTATGACCGAGGGCGAGGCAGAGGCAGCCGCAGAGGAGGAGACCACAACCGAGGAGCAGGCAGAGGAGGCAATGGGCGTTATCCGCGTGCCAGAGAATATCGACTTCCGTATGCAGGCTGACTTCAAGCAGGTGTTGTTCGGCAAGATGAACCTTACGGATGTGAAGGGTCTTTTGGTTGTGAAGGATAGCAAGGTGGATATGCAGAACCTCTCGCTCAACGCTATGGGCGGTGGAGTAGTGGTGAACGGCTCTTACGCAACACCAGCAGAGAAGAATCCACACCTCAATGCGGGCTTTGCGTTGAATAACATCGCCTTTGCAAAGGCTTACGATGAATTGGATATGGTGCGCCAGCTGGCTCCTATCTTCCTTAACCTGAAGGGTGACTTCTCGGGTCACATCAAGGTTGATACCGACCTTAACGACGAGATGAGCCCAGTGGTAAAGACCCTGAACGGAAGTGGTAGCCTCTCTACAAAGGATTTGTGTCTGAGCGATGTGCAGTTCATCAATATCGTTGCCGACATCCTCAAGAAGCCAGCGCTGAAGGAGGCACGAGCAAAGGATTTGAATGTGGAGTTCACAATCAACGATGGCAAGGTTGCTACAAAGCCATTCGACATCAAGTTGGGTGACTATGTGATGAACCTCTCGGGAACTACGGGTCTCGACCAGACTATCGACTATAAGGGTAAGATTACCATCCCTGCCTCGGCGGGCTTCGCATCGAAGATTGGCACTGTGGATATGAACATCGGCGGTACATTTACCTCGCCAAAGGTTAGCATCGACCTTGAGAGCCTTGCAAAGCAGGCAGCACAGCAGGCTGCAACGGGCTTGATTGAGAAGTTGGTGGGCGGCTCATCATCGTCATCAACAGCCGAGAAGAGCGACTCAACCTCGACCAACAAGGCCGAAAAGACCGTTGAGACAATCAAGGCAATCGGCAGCCTCTTTAAGAAGAAGAGCGAATAGTTTTCCCACAATAGCAAAAAAACATCCGAAACGCTTTTTGTTTCGGATGTTTTTTGTAATTTTGCAGCGCTGAAAAACCGAGGGCATACCCCTTAATACACAGCGTAAAACGAAGCATCGGGCAAGGCACTCCGACCTTCGTGAGATTATCCACTTAAAACAAATTTTTGCCTTATGAAAAGATGCGCTTTACAGACGATTCTGTTTGCAATCCTCCTTATTTTTAGCCACTCGTGCAACAGCACAGGCGAGTTTATCGGTGACCGCTTTGATGTGTCAAAGAGCTACATCTCCACCTCGGTAGTAGGTGAGGAGCAGACCATCACCATCGACGCCACAAGCTCTTGGACAGCGAAGAGCTCTGCCAAGTCGTGGCTCACAGTGACCCCATCGTCAGGCGAGGCGGGCATTACAGAGGTGAAAGTAAAGATTAAAGAATACTCCAACGAGGATGAGCACGAGCCACGCTCGGGCTACATCACCTTCACGATGAAGGATATCCAGAAGCGTCTGGAGGTAGATCAGGACTGGTCATACTTCTTCACGCTCCCTTGCAGCGAATACTCAATCGACCACAACGGCGGTGAAATCACCATCGGCGGCTTGTCGAAGTCGGGTTTCACAATCACCCCATCGGTATCGGGTCAGGGCTGGGTGCGTCCAAAGGGTAATGTGTTGGAGATTAGCTACAACTCGAGCGATGTTGGTCGCAGCACAACCCTTACAATCAATGACAGCAAGGCGGGTATGACCTACTCGGTATTCTTGTTGCAGACTGCGTCAAATGGCGATGCAAATGTGCTCCCATTGACCGAGTTGAAGATTAACGACTATCTCTGCCCAAGCGACGGCTACTCTCCGCAGCCTGACTTTATGTACTCTATAAAGGAGGATGCGACCGAGAGCGACAAGAAGGTAAAGATTGAGTTCAAGGGTAATGGCGTGCAGTGGCTTACTATTGGTGACAACGGCCAGAAAATCTACTCTGGCGATGTTGTGACTCTCTCGGAGATGGCTCCTGGCAAGAAGCTCAAGATTCACACTCACAGCAAGAGCACTTCATTCGTAGGAGTGAATGACCTCTATATCACAAGCCTTCCTATTATGGTCATCAAGACCACAGAGTCTATCAAGGATGAGCCAAAGGTTGACTGTACAATCCAACTCTTTGACCCACTGGCTCGCACCGATGATGGCGACAGAAAGAATCTTGTTATGTTTGAGAGCAAGGCGGGTATCGAGTATCGTGGTGCTGGTGCAATGCGCTACCCAAAGAAGCCATACAACTTCAAGCTCAAGACCGACACCGGCGAGAAGCGTGAGGCGGAGCTCCTGAACATCCGCAACGACAACTCTTGGATTCTGGATGCTATGTACCTCGATATGGCGCGTATGCGTAACCGCGTATGCTTCGATTTGTGGAACACATTCAACAAGCCATACTATGTCGACGAGAAGCCAAAGGCAAACAGCGGTACTCACGGCGACTATGTGGAGGTGTTCATCAATGGTCAGTATATGGGTCTCTTCATACTTAGCGACCGCATTGACCGCAAGCAGTATCAGATTGATCAGGATGGTGGCTACATCTACAAGGCGAAGGGTTGGACTGCCGCTTGCTATCTGCAGGGTTACTCGGCACGAAGCAGCAACGATGACTACTACTGGAACTCTGGTGAGATTGAGCAGGAGTACCCAGATGCAGACGATGGCAAGAAGCCAAACTTCAACCATATGGCCGACTTTATCGACTTTGTGAGCAAGACTTCAAAGGAGGAGTTCAGCCGCGATTTTTCAAAGCGCATTGCCGAGAATAGCGTAATTGACACATTCAACTTCCTGAATATGATTTTGGCGTATGACAACGCAGGTCGTAACACCTACTGGGTCTACCGCAACATCAACACCGACAAGCGAATTATGCACGGTTTGTGGGATTTGGATGGTACATTGGGTCGCGACTGGAACCGCGTAACAACATACGCAAGCAGCGGCTGGTTCTACGGCAACTCTGCGAACCCAGGAAGCAGCCACTTCAAACTCTTCAAGCGCATCATTGATGGTGATGTAGAGGGCTTGCAGCAGAAGATTTACGACCGCTGGATTGAGCTCAAGAATAACCAGCTCGCAGCCGATAAGTTCGACGCCCTGGTTGACAGCTATGCTCACAAGCAGATTTCATCAGGTGCTCGTGACCGCGAGATTGCTCGCTGGCGCGAACTTGAGTCTGCCGACGCCGTTGCAGGAACAAACGGCTGGGTACACTACTCTGGCAACTACGGTGATGTGGAGTACGAGGTTAAGATGATGAAGCAGTGGTGGCGTGACCGCCTCAAGAAGGTTGACTCACTCATCTCTACTTTCAACGGCAAGTAATAAAAATAACATCGCGAGGCAAACGCCCCGCGATGCTTTTTTTTGTGGAGTAGGGTATTGACGCCCTCGTGTAAGATTACTTTATTGCCTCATCAATCTTATCCTTGTCTACCTGTTTGAACCAGGTCAGCAGTTTTGCCTGCGCGCGCTGCTTCATCTCGGGCGTGATATTCTTCGCCACCGCGTGCAGAGCGTAAATCAGCGCAGCAAAATCGTCGGTATAACCCAACATCGGGATGAAGTCAAGAATCAAGTCGGTGGGCAGGATAAAATATCCCAGCGCACCCCAAATCTTAGTCTTGTCGGCATTCGACACATTGGGACTTTGCAAGACATAGTAGAGCAGCAACGCCGCATAGACAACCTTCGCGCCTGCCCAGCGTGCCACCTTCGAGAGCTTCTTCAAAAGTCCCTTCTCGGAATAGTTTCCCTGATACTTCTCAATGTCACTCGGTCTCCTCATAGCCTTTGTTTTTTGATATAACGCAACTAACCTGAATATATTGCCCTACAACGGCAACACGATGCACGAAGGGTGCAACTTATCGTGGTGTAATGTGATGCCCTCGGTGCTTTGAATATGCACCTTGATGCGGTGGCCCGCAAGGAAAGTGTGTGCCACATCCACCATCTTCAGCGCAATTTGCTTGGGCTCATCTGCACCCAAATCCTCGCAAGAGATTGTGTCAAACCGCACCATCATCTCGCTCTCGCCATTGTCGGCAACATCAATAATCTTCACCACCAACTCCGCCTTTGGCTGCGATGCCGTAGCATACAACAACGCCTCCACGCAACCCATTGCAGTGATGTCCTGCTCCAGAACAGATGATGTGAATGTCAGCATATCTTCGCACTCGGTAAACTCTTGATTTGCCAGCGGAGCATCCTTCCTAAGCCAGCCATCCTCGCCAAGATAGAGCGCCAGACTCTGCTCGCTAAAGCCCCAGCCATCCAACTCGCGCCAGCAATTCTCGCCCGTGAAGAAGATAAACGCCCCAGCCGATGACGCGCCCGAAGACTCCGCTCCACGCAAGTAGTGCTCAAAGAATGGGAACTCAATCTCCGCGCGATAGAACTCCGCCGTAGCCTCATCGCCAAGTTCCATCTCACTACTATCTGCTTTACGCCACGCCTTATGCGTCCACGGACCGACCACCAAACGGCAATCGCCACCCAGCGCAGTCATCTGCTTGTATGCGTTCCATAAACTCTCTCCGCTCTCGGCGTCAAACTCGCCGCCTACAAACAACATAGGTGCGGCAGACCTCTTTGCGACAAACTCACCCTCCATCACTATACCTTGTGGCGACACCGCCTTCAAGGCAGGGTGGGCACTCGCTGCCACCTCAAGCGCCGTGCAAGCATCCTCCGCTGCGCCCCACACGCCGATGTTACCGTTGTTCTTCTTCGCCTTGCGCAGTAGCCACGCAAAGGTATCGTAGGCATCTCGCGCCTGCTGCTCGGCATTGGCTTTGTCGGCTACGCTTCTACCCGTGCCACGCACCTCCTGAAACGCGAGGATATACTCCGCACGCAGATACTCCTCCAACGAAGCATCCTGCCAGATGTTGGTTACCTTCTTGCCGTATGGCTCGCACGCCGACTGGGTGAAGTTCACAAGCACAGGGTGCTCCGCCTTCTTGTTCCTGGGCGTATAGAGCGCCGTGTATAGTTTTGTGCCATCACGCATCGCAACCATATACTCCGCCTTCGAGTAGTGCGCCCTCAGCCAAAGTGCATTTATCTCCTTGCGCTCGCCATCCTGTGCCCATACCATCGTGCCGCACATAAGTGCCAGCAAAAGTGAAACTATCTTTTTCATCGTTCTTCTCTCTTTTTCGCCCACGCCCATACACGCGTAATACCTTAAATATATTACAAAAATAATAGAAAGAAGCCGAAAAACAAATCATTTCTTGCCTTTGCCTTGTTTGTAGGTGTAGATGTTGGTTACATAGATTGTAAATATCGGGAAGAACATCATTCCAAGACTCGGCAGCAGCACCGCCAGTACCTTGCCCACGGGCGTCACGGGGAATATCGCGGCACCCACAGTGGTCGTGTTCATCCACGCCCACCATAAGGCGTTGCCGAAGCCGTGCAGTTTATCGTTCACAAGCACCTCATAGTCGTAGAAGATTAGCGCCGCAAGATATGTAAAGCAGACCACCGTGAAGATATAGGCGGCGAAGATGCGCGACACATTACCCGCAATAAACCACCTGATGACTACACCCATCGCCACAAAAGCTCTCAGCAGGGGTAGGGCAGCCACCGCCACGGCTATACCTCGGTGGGGCACGATGTCAAACCACGCAAGAATATTGAGATATGGTATAGAGATGATAAAAAACAGGAGATTCCACCATCTCCACCGCTTTGAATTCTTGTCACGCGCGAGCATTGCGGCGGCAAAATCAATCATAAAGATGATACAAACGGCCAATTGCAGCCACATATACCAATTTGAGTAGACCAGATGGTTTCCCGTGAGCACTTCCACGGATACTCCCACCAGCAAAGCGACACCCGCCAAGAGGTTAATCATACGGGCAAAAGTGTTATCTCCCTTCATATTTTCGATGTTTTTTACCCCAAAAACAAAAGATGTGCCTAAAAAATGTAAAAAATATGTAAAATTTTTCAAAAATATTTTGGAGAATTAGAAAATTGACTTATCTTTGCACTCGCAATAAGGCAATGGCGAGATAGCTCAGCTGGTTAGAGCGCATGATTCATAATCATGAGGTCGAGAGTTCAAGTCTCTCTCTCGCTACTCTGATAAGGACGACCAGAGTCCAAGTCCTCTCGGGATGTAGCTCAGCCCGGTTAGAGTACACGTCTGGGGGGCGTGTTGTCGCTGGTTCGAATCCAGTCATCCCGACAATGACTAATTCGCTGATTTTCAATCGAAAGTCAGCGATTTTTTTTGTTTTATACCTTCCCACGAGCAATCAATCACAACAAAGAAAATAATATTTCTTCCTCCACTTATTGAAAGGATGCAAACTTTCATTATCTTTGAGAAATGAAGAATTAAATTACTGTAATGATGAGCGAAGAAAAGCAAACCGAAGAAATGCAACAGAAGATGTTGCCTATTCTGAAGGAGTGGAAGGAGTGGATGCACTCCTACGATTGGAGAGAAGTGGAAGAAGACAGCGAGGAGGACGAGTATTAACCAAAGTATTCCCTAATGGTCTGCTTAAAATTATTTTAACAATGGATAAAGAGATAAAGACAACCTCGTGGGAGGAGTCGGGAATGATGGCTTACTATCCGATAACCGAGGAGGAATCAAAGGCGATGCTGGGCGACGAATTGCCAGAGGTGTTGACACCAGAGGAGGAAGCCGAGGCTGATTATTAACCGAAGTATTCCTTAATGGTCTGCTTAAAATTATTTTAACAATGGATAAAGAGATAAAGACAACATCGTGGGAGGAGTCGGGAATGATGGCTTACTATCCGATAACCGAGGAGGAGTCAAAGGCGATGCTGGGAGACGATATACCAGAGGAACTGACACCAGAGCAAATAGCGAAAGACAACGAGGATTATTAGTCACCCTCGAGCAAAAGGCATTCTATGATGCCGTGGCGCAGAAGATTTAGTTAAAACGATATAACACTATGGAAAAGATGATGCCGCATCCGATTGAGGAGGCTACGGCGGCTATGGATATAGATTTTTGCGGAGATGTGAAGGCGGGGTTTCCCTCGCCCGCTGATGATATGCAGGAGAAGCTCAACCTTATCAAATTGCTGGTGAAGCATCCTGCATCGACATTCTTCTTCCGTATCAGCGGCACATCGATGGTGGATGCGTCGCTCGACGAGGGGGATATTATCATCGTGGACAAGAGCCTTGACCCTTACGATGGTTGCATCGCAGTCTGCTACATCGATGGCGAGTTCACCGTCAAGCGTGTGGCAATAGATGCCAACGGCGTGAGCCTTATGCCAGCCAACGAGCGCTTCAAACCCATCCGCATCACCGAGGATAATAACTTCGTGGTGTGGGGCATCGTGACCTATGTCATTAAAAAAGTGTAACTATGTACGCCCTCGCCGATTGCAACAACTTCTTTGTCTCTTGCGAGAGAGTCTTCCGTCCCGACCTGGAGCGCCGACCCGTGATTGTGCTCTCCAACAATGACGGATGCGCTGTCGCACGCAGCAACGAAGCGAAGGCGCTGGGCATAGCAATGGGGGCACCATATTTCAAAATCAGGGATATCGTTGAGCAACATAATGTTGCCGTTTTCTCGGGCAACCACGCCCTCTATGGCGATATGTCGCGCCGTGTGAGGCTTACGCTCAAGGAGTTCGCTCCCCACATTGAGATTTACTCCATCGATGAGGCGTTCCTCGACCTGCGCGGTATGGAGCACCTCGACTTCAATGCTCTGGCGAAGCAGATTTCCGCTCGCTGCCGCAAGAATACGGGTATTCCCGTTTCGGTGGGCATTGCACCGACACGCACACTGGCGAAGATTGCGTCGAAACTATGCAAACAATACCCCAAGTTGCAGGGCGGATGCTATATGCACCGCGCTGAGGATATAGAAAAGGTATTGCGCCGCTATCCCGTGAACGATGTGTGGGGCGTGGGGCGCAAGATGTTCGCAAAGTTGCAGGACAGAGGCATCAACACCGCCTATGACTTCACACAGATGCCACGCCTTTTGGTGCAGAAACTTTTCGGCATCAACGGTCTGCGCACCTGGCGAGAGTTGCAGGGTGAGGACTGCATAGAGATTGCCGCCACCACCGATTCGCGCCAGTCAATCAGCAACACACGCAGTTTCTCGCGCGAAATCACCCAAAGCAACTTACTGGCGGAGCAGGTGGCAAACTTCGCCGCTATGACCGCTGAAAAACTGCGCCAGCAGGGCTCGGCGTGCGGCGAGTTGCATATCTTCGCCGTAACAAACCGCTTCCGCGACGACCAGCCGCAATCCTACGCCAACGCCATAGTCCACTTCAATGAGCCAACGAACAGTTCACGCAAGATAATCTCGGCAGCAGTAAACTCCGTGAAGGAGATTTTCGTGGAGGGCTACGCCTACAAGAAGGCTGGCGTCACCGCCACGAAACTTGTTCCGCAGGATAGCATCACCCTCGACCTCTTCACCGCCGAGGGAGACCGCACCAAGGATAGCCGCCTCACAAAGGTACTTGACGAGATAACCGCCAAGGCTGGCAGCGACTCCATCCGCTTCGGTGCGCAGGGTAGTGGCCGAATCCGTATGGCAAACGAGCATTGCTCACCCTGCTACACCACCCGCTGGGAGGATATTCCCACTGCAACAATAAAATAATGGGTTGCAGACTTTTTTGAAAGTCTATATTAGACATCAAGAAACATATATAGATTCGCCTATCGTTTTCTTTCGATAGGTGATTTTTTTGTATTCTATTGACACAATGTCCCCCTGAGTGTTGTTTGTTTGAAAATTTTGCTTAATGATCAAAATGAGACCTAAAATAAGCTATTGAGAGATTATTACGATAGTTTTTTTGTGGTTGTATGAACTCAATTTTAAATATATTTTGTACTTTTGTATTACGAGCTGTTCGGCTCAACTGGAATTGAAAGAATAACATAATATTTTTCGTAAACAGCCGGGACCATACGCACGGTCCTCGGTAGAAATATTATGTTATGATTCTTGAATATTC
>JAFYOF010000059.1 GCA_017560305.1 Alistipes sp. | reverse complement strand
TTGTTTCTTTCTCTACATGTACTGATTTACGGATAGTTCTAAAGAATCGATAATGATTCGATTCCATATAGTCGTGTTTATCGAACTGTCGTTTTAATTCTTTATCTTTTTGTTTTTCTTCAAATTTAGTCTTCGCCTCCTGTAAATCTTCAATCAGACGTATATAATTATCAAGGGACTTATACGTTTCCAAACCTAAACTAAATTTACAAATTCAGTTGCATTTAGAATAACTTTGAGCACAAGAGAAAGTGGCGTACCCTAAATGAACAGAGGGTACGCCACTTTTCTTTACAGAGTTTCATTTACTCCTTATCAATCTTTTCCATCATATGCTGGCAGTAGTTGCAATAACCGCCATTGTCTAATGCTTCAAGCATTTCACACCAAGGAATATCACAGCCGCATCTTTGACATTCCTTAATTACATTGTTCTCTATTGCCTTATCAAAGACAAATTTTTGTTTGTCGGACAAAGTGTCATATCCCTTGTCGAGCATTCTCTTGGCAATACCAGCCTCTTTCTCATCCAAACGACCAGAACCTATCAAGTCTTGGACAAAGCCTTCAAAATCTTCCTCAAAAAATCTTTCTTTTTTCATACTAATAAACTAAATCATTTCCACTTTTCCTAATTCAAATAACACACTACTGTCCGTTATCTTTTCAACTTCGGACATCCCCAAGTATAAACGAGTATAATCGGGTGCGGTAAGAGCAAGTTTATCACCAATCACTTCTCTCACTGAATAGGCTTTTGCCTTATTACCTATGGGGTAAACCCAATCTAAAACACTTATCATTTTTGTTTAATTTTGACGGATTAGACAATTCTGTCCCTTTGCTACTGCAATAGCAAGGGGACACTCTTATATATACAAATAGTATGCCAATCAGAGATTTATGACAAAATGTCGTAGCAAGGTTTTAGGTTATATAAACATATGGAATTATGGACGAATCAAGAATTATCATAGATTGGAATGAGCAAGGAGATGGCTCATATGACATAAGGGTTGTAGGATACAGAAATTTCAAGCAACATTTCTCAGAAGCATTCTACTCTATTGAAAGACCGATGTCAGTACTTTCTGTTAGCGACAGCAGTATCAGTGGCGAGGTTGCTTGTAATTCAGCGACAATCACACTTCTGAAACATCTTCTGAACATTATCGGCAACGGAGTAAAAACGAAAGGACATATATTCACAGAGAAAGAATTGAACCTAAAATTCCCATTTGTGGACTTAATAGCCATTGAGAGGTTTGAACAAATCACTGGCTTGAGGTTTGACCATAGCAAATTCAATAATCTCAAAGAGTTTCAAGAGTATTTTGCTAAATGGTTTGAATCCCAACGTAAATAACCTAATTTTTATCATAAAGCGAAGTGAGGTAAGCAGAATATCGAAGAATTTCCGTACCTTTGCATCGTCTTTCGGGACAATGTTTGGAAATAATAGAGAATGTGCCTCATTCCTTGTAAAAATTCGCCAAATCAAAAACAAAGAATACACGAGGCACGGAGCAGCTCATATACGTGGGTTGCCTACCGTGCGTGTATTCAGGTGTGTGGCGATACCTACAAGGATGCAAGGTGGCAGTCCACGTTCTTTTTACTAATAAACATTGTAAAATTTCTCCAATCGTCTGCCCACGGAGAGCCTTGTAAAATTCGCCATTATGAAAAAGATTCTCTATGCATTTTCCATTGGATTCTTTGGTGCTTGTGGTTATGCCATAGTCAATATGCTTGTCGCACCAAAGGCAGACCCAGTAATTGGGTTATCTTTTTTCGCTGTAATCTTTGTTGTCTGTTTTATCTTTGCTTTGTTTGATTATGATAAGAAAATGAAGAAGAAAGTCGAAGAGGAAAAGCGTCAAGCCGAAAAGGAGCAGACAGACAGACTTATGCGTGAGTATCTTGAGAAAAAACTTAAAGAAGATGCTGAAAATGGGAAATAATCCACTTTGTACAAGTCTTGAACAATCTCAAAGGATTGTTGATTTGGGCATAAATATCAAGACTGCGGATATGTCCTATGTTCTTAGTCGTAATCTTGCTCCACGGCTCACTCTTCTGACAGATACCCCCAATGGTTTATTGAGAACAATTCCTGCGTGGTCATTATCTGCTTTGATTAACCTTTTGCCTGAATTTCTCAAAGAAAATAGCACTGACTATATATTGACTATGCTAACCAATAGAGTCGTATATTGGCAACCAGAAATGGATAATTTGTATGAATCTACAGAAGGTTGTCTTTTGGATTCCGTGGTTGAAACAATAGAATGGCTTGTTAAAGAAGGTAGATTGTAAAGATTACAATTTCTTACTGCCTTTTTTCACTGTAGTTTTCTTAGCATTAGGATTGTAGGACTTTGCTTTGCTCATAATTCCTTCCCATCCTAATGCTCTAAATTGTGCCACCTCTTCTGGTGTTAATACAATGTCTTTTTTGTTTCTACTTGTCTTCATTACGCAACTAATTCTTTGAGTGGAACGTGTCTATTAGCAAGAGTGAGGAAATGGTTAAATCTATTCCAACCATTCTCCTTTGCTACATTGTGACGGAATACATATTCGTTCATATACAAATGCAAATACTTTCGGCTCATCTTGTAGTAAACACCCACAAAACTTCTTTTGACTTTTGACCAAAAGCCTTCGATACCATTCGTATGTGCTTTGCCCTTAACATATAGTTTCTTGCTATGGTTTACTTTCTCACGCTTATAAACTTTGCCAACGAGATTATAGCCACTATATTCGTCTGTGTATAGAGTGGCGGTGCGTTTGATTGTAGTAAGAATAGGTGCGGTAAGTTTCTTTTTGGTAACTCTACCTTTGATTACACGACATACGACTTTGCCGTTTCTTTCAAGCATACCTAATACCGCTGTTCTCGTCTTTGTACTTCTACCTTGATTATGTGGTATTCTCTTGTTTGAATGCTTGCTTTTCTCCTTTCCGCCAACATACGTTTCGTCAAGTTCAACTTCGCCACTCAATTTAGCGACATTCTCAGCACTCATACACATACGGATACGATGAAGCATAGACCAAGCAGTAGCCTGCCTAATACCAATTTCCTTGCTCAGTTGTACTGAGGATATTCCATTAGTGCTATTAGCAATCTTCCAAATAGCATAAAACCATTTGTCAAGTGGTACTTTCGTTCCGTGGAACAAAGTATTTGTCTTGACATTAAAGTTTTTGCCCGTGTTTCGACATCGGTACTTATGATTGCCATAGTTATATACTTTTGAGGATGGGTCAAAAGGAGAAACAGGGATATTGTTCCAAAATCTCTTCTCAAGATAACTCAAGCAAACATCCTCACAATTGAATTTACGAATGAACTCTTGTAGAGTCAAATTGATAAAATCAAACATAACACCAAACGATTATTTGGTGTTAATAACTTTGGTGAGAAAAATTGCTTGGCAAAATATAAATCTTGCGAGACAATCAACCGATTTATCCCGCAAGATTATTTAGGTTTGGAAACGTATAACTCCCTTAAAGAATTGATAAACGAAAAAAGTATAAACTAAATATATGGCTAGACCTATATTCTCAGGCCACGAATCGTTTGCGTGTAAGTCGCATTGGCTTAAACGCGGTTATGATTTCGTCAGAGGTGAAAACAATTTTAATGACGACGATGCTGTTGTACGTCTTGGCGTTGGTAAAAATATGGTAGCTTCAATCAAATTCTGGTTAAAGGCGATTGGCCTATTGAAAGATGCAGGTCTTGTGGCTATATCTGACTACCTGTTTGATAACGAAAATGGCAAGGATCCTTATTTGGAAGATGTTGGCACATTGTGGTTGTTGCACTTTTTGCTGATACAGACAGACTATGCAACTATCTATAAAACTACATTTGTAGACTATCATCGTCAGCGCAATATTGTAGAAAAAAGCAAATTACAAAACTACATTAAGCACACTCGCTTTGACGAGGCTGGCTACAAGAATTTATATAACGACAATACCGTAAAGCGCGATATCGGAGTAATGCTTCATAACTATTGTGCAAAGAATGGTGGCAATGTGAATATTGAGGATAGCAACTCATTATTTGCTCCGCTGAATTTGATTTGCGAGACAGAGAAGAATACATATCGATTCAACTACGATACTCGTAGTGATATACCTCGCTTGATATTCTTATATGCTCTGTTGGTTAAATTCGAAGGACGAAATAGTATTTCTTTTGAAGATATTACCGAGTTGGCTTTAATCTTCTGTTTGACCAACAATGACTTGTTAGATATTATTAACTATTTATGCGACCTATACCCATCGGAGATTGTTTTCTCCGATGTGGCTGGAATTAAGGAGTTGCAGTTTAGAGCAACATTGAATTCAATTGATGTGCTTGACAGATATTACGAGGAGAATTAATATGAAATACACTCCATCAATAAATATTGCCCAAACAGCCTTCAACCCTGAGAGTTATATTGTAACTCAAAATGCAAAAGGTGTTGTAGGAAATATTGTGGACTCGTTCAATGCGGGTGTACACTCATTCAATATTATCGGTTCGTATGGAACAGGTAAATCGAACTTTATTTTGGCTCTCCAAGATAGCCTTGAGAAAGGAAGTGGTATCCTTGTCAAGAATAAGGGTCAGTTTAATGGTGTCGCTAAAATAAAGTTTGTTAATATCGTAGGAGATTATGCTTCTTTGCAAAAGGTTCTAACTGACAAGCTATTCCCGACTGCAGCATCAGATAATCTTTTTGAGAATCTAAAGACATTCTTTAAGAATGCCGAGAAACGAGGTGAGTTTATATTCCTTGTTATAGATGAGTTTGGCAAATTGCTGGAATATGCTGCGAAGAACAACCCGGAGCGAGAACTATATCTTTTCCAGAAGTTTACCGAGTTTATCAATGATGTAAAGCGTGATGCTATTTTACTCACAACCCTGCACCAGAACTTTAACTCGTATGCTCGTTCACTTACTGAAAGTCAGCGCAACGAATGGACTAAGGTGAAAGGTCGCTTTAAGGAGATTGTATTTAATGAGCCAGTTGAGCAGTTGCTATTCTTGGCCTCAAAGCGTATAGAAAGAACTCCTCGCAAGATTATTAATAATAACTTTGAGAAGATATATGAGCTTGCTGTTTCAAGCAAGTTTGCGAGTGCATCGATTTCATACGATACAGCTTTGAGCCTTTATCCTATGGACTTGTTTGCGGCTCAGGCTTTGACTTTGTCGATTCAACGATATGGACAAAATGAGCGAACACTCTTTTCGTTTCTTGAAGCAACAGGTCAAGGTTCTTTACAATCATTCGTTGAGGGTAAGCATACCACATATAGTTTGGCAGATGTGTACGACTACGACATATACAATTTCTATTCGTACTTATCTGAAATCAATGCAGACTCTGCTGCCTGGACTAGTATTCGTGTGAGTTTAGAGCGTGTTGAGGGTCTGTTCGAAGGTGACATTGCAACTGCTGCAATAGTATTAGTTAAAACTATTGGAATGATTAATCTTTTTGGTAAGGCTGGTGTTCTGTTAGACAAAAAGGCTCTTTCTCTATATGCTCGAACAGCATTAGGTATCAACACTCCAGGAGATATCATAGATCTTCTTACACAACACAAGATTATTCGATACGCAACATATAAGTCGCAGTACATTTTGTTTGAGGGTACGGATGTGAACATTGAGGGTGAGTTATTGAAAGCCGCCGGCATCGTTCCTCGATCAAAAGATGTTATTGATAAATTGCTCACAAACTTCAATCTTCCGATTGAGTTTGCAAATGCATCATACTTCCGAAAAGGAACTCCAAGATACTTCGAATATAAGATATCAGACCAGCCTATCGTACAGCAGCCACAGGACGAGATTGATGGTTTTATAAATCTTATTTTCAATGAGGACATATCATTGGATGATATATTAAAACAGACTGCAAATGTTGAGGAGGCTATTCTGTACGCATACTTCAAAAAAACGGAGAAGATTATCGATCATGTATGGCAGTTGGATAAGTTGGCGTATGTGCAAAATGATATAGATAGCAATGATAATGTAGCCCAAAAGGAGATTAAAGCGCTGATTGCACACGAGCAAGAGTTGTTAAATACAAGCGTACTAAACGCCTTGTTTAACTACAATACAGATGTTGTTTGGGTGTATAGAGGTAAAGTTATTGACATTTCTTCGAAAGCGGCATTTAATAAGTGGCTGTCGGCAATTTGCGACCAGGTTTATTGCGACACGCCAGTGTACATTAATGAGATGGTCAATAAGCATAAGCCAAGTAGTGCGATTTCTACCGCACGCGTCAATTTCCTTGCCCATTTGTTAGATAATGGTGCAGAAGAGAATCTTGGCTTCGAAGATGGTAAATTTCCACCAGAGAAGACCATATATCTGACACTATTGCGAAACACTGGTATTCATAGACGTATCGGTAGGGAGTATCTGCTTGGAGAACCACATGATGATAACTTTATGCCACTATGGAATGCGTGTGAGACGTTCTTGGATAGCACGAAGGAGAAACCTCGCAAGTTAGGTGAACTCATTAAGATTTTGCGTTCACGCCCATTCAAGTTAAAACAAGGTGTCATTGATTTATGGTTGCCCACATTCTTGATCATCAAGAAGAATGACTATTCGTTATATAACGATGCTGGTGTCTATGTCCACACCATTACTCGTGAGGTTCTGGATATTATGCAAAAGTCTCCTGCTGGTTTTTCGGTGAAAGCATTTAATGTTGAGGGTGTGAAATTGGATTTATTTAGCAAGTATCGCGAAGCATTGGGAATAATCCAAGATGCAGAGTTTACTGCAAACAGCCTGATAGAAACGATTAAGCCATTCTTGATTTTTTATAAGAAACTTAACAAGTATGCTAAGCAGACTAAGCGTCTTGATAAGACTACTGTTAAGTTTCGTACAGCATTGGCATCTGCAAAGGATCCAGAAAAGACATTCTTTGATGATTTGCCTCGCGCTCTTGGTTTCAAGGATGCTGAGATAGCTCACAATGACGAAGTATTAAGACGATATGTTGAATTGCTACAAAAGGCAATCCGAGACCTTCGTATGTGCTACTCAAACCTAATTAGCAGATTAGAACGTGTTCTTGTCGAGGAATTGGGATTGAAATCGAAAGAATATGCATCATATAAAGTTGAGCTGGAACAGCGCTACTCTACAATTAAAACATATCTATTAACGGAGCGACAGAGGACATTCTTAACTCGTGTATTGGCCCCAAATACTGATAGAGTAACTTGGTACCAATCACTCGCTTATGTTGTATTAGATAAACAGTTGGAGGCTATGATGGATGAGGAAGAGACTTATCTGATTGATAACCTCGTACATTCATTTAAGGAACTACTAAAGTATGTAGAGATTAGTAGCAAAGGGCTGACAAATGATGACAACTTCTTCCGTTTTGAGATGATTTCGAATAACGGTGCAGCAACACAACAGATTGTACAGTTGAGTTATGCAAAGGCTAAGCAAGCGAAATCACTTGAGGCTAAGATTGACAAACTTCTGTCTGGTGATAGCGATATTGATACATATGCACTTTTATGCATTATTAAAAAGAAACTGAACAATGACTAAAGTAAGACACGTATTAGGAATTTCCGGAGGCAAGGATAGTGCTGCTTTGGCCATCTATATGAAGCAGAAATATCCTACATTAGAAGTTGAATACTACAACTCTGACACTGGTTGTGAATTAGAGGAAACCGAGAAATTGGTTGACAACTTGGAGTCATTCCTCGGCAAGGTTGAGAGACTTAAAGCTGCAGAGGGAAGTCCAGAGCCTACACCATTTGATCACTTCTTAAAAATTAGTGGAGGCTACTTACCATCGCCACAAGCTCGATGGTGTACTCAAAAGATGAAGTTAGCGGAGTTTGAGAAGTTCGTTGGTGATGAGCCTGCGGTTTCTTATGTAGGTATTCGTGGAGATGAAGATCGAGAAGGTTATGTTTCGACAAAGCCTAACATACAGGCAATCTTTCCGTTTAGACGAAATATCTGGAGTCTTGATGTTATACACAAGGTATTACACAACGACAATCTGGATTTGATTACAGAATTATATAAGCAATGGGCCCCTGACAATATCAAAGAAGAGGCTGTTGAAGTCACATCAACGCCCATTAACAGGTCGTTCTTCTATAGTCGAAAGTTGAATGCTTTACTTGATTTAAGTGTAAAGACATTCAACAGGGTGGTTTTTGAGTTCCTCAAAACAACTGATTATCCAGTCGGAAAATTAAAGGAGTTCCCATTGATTGATAACGAAGAAATCCTTGTCAAAGAAGATATTTTCAGAATATTGGAGGAGAGCGGCGTTGGTATTCCTGCTTATTATAACCCTATTAAATTTGAGGTTGATGGCAAAAAAGGCGAGTACTGTCGTAGCCGTTCAGGATGCTACTTCTGCTTCTTCCAGCAGCGTATCGAGTGGATTTGGCTTCTTGAACAACATCCAGAGCTCTATAAGAAATCGATGGAATATGAAAAAGATGGATATACTTGGATTCAAGGCGAAACACTCGAGGAGTTGAGTCGACCAGAGCGAGTACGCCAGATTAAATTGGACTATATCAAAAAACAAGAAGGTTTGAAAGCAAAAGCAACCAGCGGCTTACTTGTTGATATGTTCGATGACGATGACGAAATACCTTGTGCTAACTGTTTTATATAAAATATAAAGTTATGGCTGGATATAGGGCTTTTCTTGCAGAAGATAGTAACAATTATAAATATGAGTTGAAGTACTATCATAATCCACATAGATGGGCTAATAATGCCATAGAACTTGATAATCCAATAAGAAATGTTGAGAATTGGTCTGCTGAAATCAAATATTTGAATGAATCTAATGACGATTTGTCAGACGAAATAAAAAATCTACCCAATAATACAGGTGGCATTTATATCTTTTACATAAAAGGGTTAAATTTGTCATTTATAGAGAATTATATCCTTTATATTGGTAGATGCCAATTTACTGGACCTGATAGGCAACATATTAGAAAGCGTGCAAGAGAATATTATAAAGACACCAGGGATTTAATCATAGAAATGTTTAGCCGATGGAAAGATCATTTATATTATAGATACTACCCTGATACAGACAATGACCGAATTAAGAATAATGAAATCCAATTGATTAGGGCGATACTTCCCCAATACAATGAGGTTATTC
>JAFYOF010000058.1 GCA_017560305.1 Alistipes sp. | reverse complement strand
TTCTCTCGATACTTCTCGTCCTTGTCGATAAGCATCTGACGGAGGCGCTTGAGCTCCTCGCGCTCAACCTCGTAGTCATCGGTGTAGATATCTTCGGCATTATTCTCAATCTCGAACATCGAGAAGATATCGTATAGGGCATCCTGCCCATCGCTACCAAACATACCGCCGTAGCCGTATTGTACCTGGTAGGTTGTACCAAAGTGTAGTTGTCTGCTCATATCTTTTGTTGTTGGTTAGTCAATGTCGTAGCCGATGAAGTTCTCATCGTTAATTAGTAGGTAGTAGTAGCCGTTACCGCAGCCACGATACTCCTTGCTAAATCCTGCATTAAGCACACGCTTACCCGAGGTGTCTCCCTCAATCTCGCAGGGCTCAACCCATAGTGAGCCATCATAGCCACGGAAGTCGAAGCGCATAGAGTAAAACTTTTTACCCTCACGTAGAGCCTCACGGAACTGCTGCATAGTGAGCTCGCCGCACCATTTCTCCACGGCTTTGAGCGATATGACCTGACCATCGATGCGTGTTCCTGTGGTCAGACCGTTATCGTATAGCGACTTTGTGGGGTCCGGGTTGAGTGCCTTCTTGATATAGGGGCCTGTGAATGTCGCCTTGCTTGCCAGGCGCTGATACTTCAGCACCATCTGTCGGTTAGCCTCCTCGGCACTCTTGGGAGCGTGGTCTGATGGATAAAACACCTTTTCGATGCTATCCCAATCCGTGAAGAGATAACCACATTTTCTCTTGTTCGGGGCAACGATGCCTATCTGATTCTGGTCGCGGTTGATAAAGAGCCTGCGACGCTTACCACCAATCTGTACATGGAGTGATGGCGGGTTTGCTGTATTGCGTAAATATTCTTCTGCTGGGTGCATAATTTTCTCCTTTCTATACGGCCAATGCCTGAATGAAATACTCCTCATAGTCGGCTTCGATGCCGAGGTTCGTGCAAGCCAACTCGATGTCGCTATGCTGCATATCGTTTACCTCGCGTAGTTCACGCAGATACCTGAGTTCATCATCGAGGTACTCTTGTGCCTGCTGCTCATCGCACGAACAGCCGCCACATATAGCCTGAATAATTCCTATTGCCATAATGATTCTGATTTTAGTCTAACTCAAACTCGTCTTCATAGACGGTAATCTCCTTTCCACTCTCACAGATCCTCACGAGCCACTGATTACCATAGGGCTCGATAAGTTCTATGCGGCGGTAGCCCAAGTATGGTACTTTGAGCGTTGCTATTGCTCCTCTCTCCATTATGCTACCATCTCAAATTGTACACAGAACTGGAACTCGCTGATGAGGTTGCCTACATAGGGCATTTTTACAGGGTCTTCACCATAAGGACAGAAGATGGTCTTTGCGTGTGTCTTGCAACGGATACCTTGCTCGCGTACTTTTGAGAGCAGATATGCTCTGCGTCGTAGTTGTTTCTTGCTCATAGTTGTAGTTTTTTTGTTGAAAGATATGAATGCCATTCGGGGGCATTACTCTAATTGTTTGATGTAAGCGTCATACGGAAGGATGCCCAACAGCTAATCAAGCTGGGAGGGCATCGTATCCGCAGGACGGTAGTAAATGTGATGGCCCTTCATATCGAGGTTGCCAAAAGTTGGTGGTATGATTGCTGACAGGGGGCATAACTCTAATCATTCGATGTAACTCCTTGTGATGAACGCGCGAACCGGTTGATATACCGGTTCGCGGGTCGCTTGAACAAGGCCGTGCTTAATATGTCAGTCCATCAATACCTGCTTGCCAATCGTGTCTGGCTACTTCTTACGCCACTCGGCCATCTTGCGCTTGAGGTCGATGCCGTTATCTTCGAGCATCTTCTTCAATACAGCCAAGAGTCGCCAGCCATCGCCATTGCGGTACATCTTAGCCTTGGTGGTGATGAACGCCAACGACTGGTATTTGTCCAGACGCTTGCCGGCATCATCATATGCCACACAGCCGTGGAAGCGAATGAGGTTCTGCATCGTGAAGAAGGCTCCTGAACCCTTGTAGGCATCAATCCACGCACTGCATTGCGGTGTCTGCCAGTGCATCTTGAGGCGCAAAGAGTTGAACTCCGCCACAGCCTCGTAGAGTTTTGCAGCACCCTTTGCGCGACGGATAGCGTACATAGCACTCTCCAACGGGCGATATAGTTTACTGTAGAGGTCAGATACGAAGATATTCTTGCCGGCGATACGCTTATAAGGGACACCCTTGCACTTGCGTACCTTAATCATATCGACACGCTTCTTGAGGAGTCCGATATACTCGCTTGCCATCTTGGTCGCTACCTCGGCGTTGAACCAGCGGTTGCGGTCTGTGAAGTTCTCAGGATCTCGGTGCTCCATCTTCATCTGTGCATAGAGCTCGTCGAGGAGCATCTTCCACTGATACTCATAGCCCATACGGTGGATCATAGCGGTAACACCCATAGGCTGCTTGGTGCGATAGTCGAGGGCGGTCATCATATGGAACATCTGTGCCATCACCCAACGGCGGAACAGACGAGGATTAGGCACCGTGCCCTGCTTGATGATAAGCTCGAAGAGCGGATCGTTATCATCGAGGACAACCAACTTGCCGTCCTTGTTTGATGCTACGCACTCACCACCATTGGCACCCTGCATAGCAAAGAGGTGGCTTACATCTACGCCTGCATCACGTAGCGCCTCGATGCGCTCCTTGGCTGTCTTGGGTAGTTTCTTGGCAGGCTTAACCTCCTTGCCAACCACCTCAGCATACACAACACCGATACCGGCATCCTTACCAATCACCGTAGCAACCGTAGTAATAGTCTTGTCTGCGATTGCTAACTCTGCACCACACTCGGGGCAGAGAACTTTTGTCTCATTCTTTTTGCTCATAATTTATTTGTTGTTTGTGGGATTATTTCCCGGTTGAATCCATTGTTTGAGAATTACGAGGTCCTTGTCCTCCTTGCTCTGCCAGAACCATTTGCCCATACGCTCTTCGTTCCACTTCATTCCGAGCAGCACTTGGCAGAGGATGTATAGCTCAAGCTCAATCTGTGCGGGGTCTCGGCGCTTGCCATAGAGCATATCCTCGTCCGAGAGTTCTCGCTCGGGCAATACTCGGAAGTATTGGCGTGACTTGCTCTCGCTGCGCTCCGAGGGCACTGAGTGCTTGTAGAAGGTGTAGAGGCGTTCCACGGTGTAAAGAAAGTCATCAAGCGTTGCCAACGACATTCCCAACTCGCCCTCGTACTCTCCGTTAGTGATAATCTTCTTGCCGTCAATCGTAAGGTTTCTCCTTTCGAGGTCAACCCTGAATCTTGCTCCGTCCTTAACGGCTTGGACGGACTCGTGGTAGATGTTATTCATTTGCTTACTTGTTTTCGTGTTTAGCACTCTGAGCCTATGACGCATCGCTTTATAGGTCTGATAAATACAGTGGATTCTCGATCCTGAGACCTGACAATCTGCGGGTGTCAGGATCGAAGTAAGAGACTGTATTGTTAAACGAGGCTCCTTGTGCAGTTTTGGTTGCGTTACCTTATGGTCTTGTCAGGGCGGCACATATCTTTATCAATCTGATGTAAGCAGCACTGAATCTGATGGACCCTAAGTCATCTATCGTAATCGCAGGAGATGACTAAGGTTCCATCAGACTGCGAGGGCTGCTCAGTAAATTCCTGACCTTGACCAAAACCTTGTGCGAGGCGTTGCGTAACGGTGAAGAGGTGGCATATATCTCTATGTTGTTGATGTCTCCCGTCTGGGGAAGCCTAAGCAGCGGCGTCGTATAACAATCGGGATTACGACGCCGCAGCGGAGGCTTATTTAAGACGGGACAATGAACTCTCT